>JASLHL010000039.1 GCA_030152225.1 Flavobacterium sp.
ATTCGTAGCTTGATAAAATGCATTGATATCAGCAATTACGTTACCGTATTTTACTTTATTTTCTTTTTTATCTGCCCAATTCTGGAACTCTTTTTCTGCCTTTGTTTTTGTAGCTACTGTTTGGTGTTGATTTAATGCATCGATCATCCCTTGTCTGTTTTTCCAGTAGTTCGCAACACCTGCATATTTAGAAGCATAGTTCAAACGCACAGCATCATCTTGTCCCATGTGTTTTTTCATTACATCCATACCCAATCTTGATCCTTCAACCCAAGCTGGATAAGCATATTTAATATTTTGTTCTACTCCTTGTGCAGGCATCCAACGGTTTGTTCTACCAGGGTATCCTAAGATCATAGAGAAGTCTCCTTCTTTGATTCCCGCAATTGAAACAGGTAAAACGTGTTTTGGTTTCATTGGAACGTTTGTTGCAGCATACTCTGCAGGGTTTCCATTTGCATCTGTATACACGCGGAACATAGAGAAATCTCCTGTATGACGTGGCCATTCCCAGTTGTCTGTATCTCCACCGAATTTACCAATGCTGTTTGGAGGTGTACCTACTAAACGAACGTCATTAAAATCTTCATATACGAAGTAGTAGAATTCATTTCCTTGAAAGAAAGACTTAACCGATACGGTATATTTTCCATTTCCGTCGTTTTCTTTTTGAATTTTAGCGATCTCTTGGTTGATTGCTTTTTCTCTATCTTCTTCAGACATTTTATCATTCACAACGCTTAAGATGCGTTTTGTTACATCATCCATGCGAACAAAGAAACGCACAGACAATCCTTTTGCTGGTCTTTCTGCTGCTTTGTCTTTTGCCCAAAACCCATTGGTTAAAATATCATCTTCTGGTGTCGATAAGTTTGCAATCTTATCGTATCCGCAGTGGTGGTTAGTTAAAACTAATCCTTGGTCTGAGATTATTTCTGCTGTACATCCCCCATCAAACTGAACGATCGCATCTTTCAGTGAGTGATTGTTGATACTGTAAATTTCTTCAGCTGTAAGCTGTAATCCCATTTTTTCCATATCGCGTTGGTTCAAACGCTCAATGAACATTAAAAACCACATTCCCTCGTCAGCCTTTAACTTAATAGGCACAACCAGTAAAAAAGCGGTCAGTAATAGAACGATTTTTTTCATAATTATATTAGTATGTTACTTAGTTTGCGAAGATAGTTTTAATAAACAAAATAATTAATCCTTATCCTCAATTTTATTGTTATTTATCTTGGTTTGTGTACTTTTCTCTTCATTTTCTTTGGGGTCATCGAAACCATATCGATCTTTCAATTCGTCTATAACCGATTTATTCCACAATTTAATTCCGGTCATATAGGCTGTTCTTGCAATCAAAAACGCAGCTACTGGCGAAGTGATAAACAAGAAAAAAACAATGGCAAAAACTTTGGTGGTGATAGAAAATTCGGAAAAGTGAATCGCTGCTGCCCCTAGAATACAACCAATACCCAGCGTTGCAGCTTTAATGGTAATGGATAGTCGCGTATAAAAATCGGGCATTCGAAAAATACCGATGGAGGCAATTAGGATAAAAATAGCTCCTAATGTACTCAATATCATAATAAGTATATCAGTCATCTCTTTCTCTTTTATCTAGGTAAAACGAAAAGGCTACTGTACTCAAGAAGGCGATCAACGCCATGATCACAGCAACATCTAAAAATATTGGATTATTGGCGATCAAACTAAATAGTCCAATAAATCCAACGCCCACGGTAATCAGCAAATCAATAGCTACGACGCGATCAACTACTGCTGGTCCTTTTAAAAATCGAATAAAGATTAAAATTAAGGACAAACAGATAATGGGCATTACCACATATATCAAATAAGTTTCTACTGTCATCGTAAAATAGCTAAGAGTTTCTTTTCCGTTCGTTCTTTCATGCGTTGAATGAATTTATCTTTATCTTTTAGGTACATGGTATGGATAAAAATATGGCTTTTATCATCGGCAATATCGATAACCATTGTTCCTGGTGTTAGGGCAATAATATTGGCTAACATAGTAATTTCAAAATCTGTTTTAGCGTCGATTTCATATTTAATAATTCCCGGTGTGGTGTGATAATTTGGTGTAACCACATCTACGGCCACTTGTAGGTTGGCTTGTAACATATCAATGAAAAAATAAAAGATAAACACGATAATTTTCGGTACGCGATAAAAGTATTCTTTGTCGGCTTTATTTGAAGACGTTTTGGTCAACATCCAGAGGATAAAGAAACCTGCCACTCCTCCAAAAAAGAAGTTGGCATAATTTAATTGTCCTGTTAGGGCCACCCAAACAAACGTCAACAATATATTGAGTAAAAAGTATTTTAACATGCTTTCGTTATTTTATCCCTTGTAAAACTGATTCTATATATATCGAAGGGTTCATCATCTCATGTGCAACACGTTCAGAAACTTCGAAAATTAAAGGAGCATTAAACCCAATAAACAAAGATACTGCTGCTAAGGCTGCAACAGGTAAGATCAGGGCCACTTTTCCTGAACTTACAAAGGGTGCAAAGTGGTCAATTTCTTCACTATTGGGCTTCGGTAAGTCTTTCCAAAATACTTCGGACCAAATGCGAGCAACGATAAACAACGTGATAAAACTCGCAAAGATCAACGTTCCCAGTAAAACATATTGTTCTAATCGAAACGCTTCTTGAAAGAGCATAATTTTGGGCCAAAATCCCGATAAAGGAGGAATCCCCACCAAAGAGAAGAGAATAACGGCAAATAGAATTGACAATTTAGGATAGTCTTTATACAAACCTCCTAAGCGGTTAATATCTTGTGTTTCCCTAATTTTTTGGATTAATCCACTCATCATAAACAAATTACTCTTTACGATCACATCGTGAATCAAATAAAAGATCACCCCTACAAATGCTAATTCGGTATACAACCCAAAACCAGCAATCAAGTATCCAATATGACAGACGATGAAGTAGGACAGGATACGGCGAATATTTCGTTTATTAATAGCCCCTAGTGCTCCACTAATCATAGTTAGAATGGCAATCACTACAAACACCCCTAACATGAAATCATCAGGTTGGAAGACAATCGTAAATACCCGAAACATGGAGTACACCCCCATCTTAGTCAATAGTCCACCAAAAATAGCTCCAATAGCCGAAGGTGGTGTATGATAAGAAGAAGGTAACCAAAAATACATGGGAAATACAGCCGATTTGATTCCGAATCCGACGAAGAACAATAAAGCTGTCACGGTTACTAGCCCGCGATTTTCAACAATAGCTACTTGATGAGCGAGGTCGGCAATATTTAAACTTCCCGTAATTCCATATAGTATTCCGATAGCTGTTAGAAAAATCGTCGAGGCTAACATATTCATCGTTACGTATTTTACAGCAGATTCCATCTGTCTTTTCTTTCCTCCTAGCGTAAGCAAAACAAAGGAAGAGATAATTACCACTTCAAACCACACGTATAAGTTGAAGATATCTCCCGTTAAAAACGCACCGAGTAATCCCATAATAAGGAAGTGAAAGATGATGAAGTATCCGTATTTTATGCGGCTGATATTAATGGCAGACGTGGAATAGATTCCGACCGCCAAAGCAACAGTAGCAGTAAGTAAAACCATCACTGCACTTAGCGTATCGGCGACGAAGGTTATTCCGAATGGAGCTTTCCAGTTTCCGAGTTGTAAGGTAATTGCGCTGTGTTCCCAAGTAACGGTAAACAACCGCCAGCAGAGGAGAAACGCAATGCTATTCCCAACGATGCTTATTATTTTTTGAATTTTTACGTTTTTCCAAAAAATCAACAAGACAACCGCTGTAAACATATGAGCAAATATGGGCGCTAATATGAAGTTTGAAATCATATATCTAAATCTTGAATATTAAGGGAATCTAAATCATCTGTTCCTGTTGTACTGTACACTTTATTGAGTAAAACAATGGCAAAAGCGGTCAAACCAAAACTGATCACAATGGCCGTTAAGATTAGTGCTTGTGGTACTGGATCGGCATACGCATCAAAAAATTGGGTATGCTCTTCATCGATGATGGGGGCTTTTCCTTTGGTTAGCTCACCCATTAAAAAAATAAGGATATTTGCTCCGTTTCCTAGCATCATCAATCCCAAGAGCAATTTCACCATGCTTCTTCGAAACATGAGATAAATGCCTGCAGAATACAATATCCCTACTAAAACTACTAGTAATAATTCCATCTATGGTTTCTTTAGTAATTAAACATTTTCTGCGATTGTAAAGAGGATAGTCAACACCACACCAATTACAACCAAATACACACCTATATCGAAAAAGAGAGCTGTTCCCACCGCACCGATAACGGCTACTGATTCAGCAAACCAGACGCCTGTCATTACAGGTAATCCTACAAAAACAGGAATTAATGCGCTGATAATCGAAAGCGACAGTCCTATTCCAATCAAACGCATAGGTGAGAATTGGAACAACGCCAAGGTTTGTTTTGTACTATAGGCGAAAGAGTGTAAAACAAAGGCAATAGAAGCGATTAATCCGCCTACAAAACCACCACCTGAAAGATAATGTCCTCTTAATAACACAAACAAAGAGAACAGAATCAGCAAGGGCAATAAGTAATTCGTCGCCGTTCGCAAAATCGTAGAATCTAATACTTGATTCTTATTCGGAGATTTCTTCATCTTTTGTTCTGTATTTTAATAGACCATACACCCCTAATGCCGCAATGGACAGTACAATAGTCTCAATTAATGTATCAAATCCTCTAAAATCAACAAGGATTACGTTTACTACGTTTTTCCCTTTAGCCAATACATAGGCATTTTCTGCATAGTATCGACTAATTTCTTTATCAGCAGGCGATACTAAGGCTTGCAGAGTAATCAACGATATTAATGCTCCAAATGCAATAGAGACCATGGCATCTCTAACTTGAATTCTGCGATTACTCAATTTCAAGAAACCAGGTAACTTAAACAGAACCAAAACAAATAGAACAACAGTTAGTGTATCAATGGCAAATTGCGTCATGGCTAAATCGGGAGCTCCGTAAAAAACGAAGATCAAACAGATACAATAGCCAACAACACCAGTTGCAGCAATAGCAGATAAACGAGAAGGTGTATTAATAGCAAAAAAGATAGCCGCAACGGTAATTAAAAACACGACCAATTCGTATACCCTAAATTCCGATAAATCTTCTGTATTAACACGCAGTGGCACATCAGCAAACAGCTTATACCCGACTAATCCAATAAAGAAAACGATAATGACCATCAAGTACAAGCGCAAGTATCCACTTTGGAATAAGCGCGTATAGGAATAGGCAAAAAGTCTGAATTTCTCTATGGTATAGCCAAAAATATGTTGAGGCGAAAGATTGCAAAAACGCGACATAACATCTAGCGAATTTTGATACCCTTTAAAGCCAAAATACAGTGCTGTACCCAATGCGATAGTTGCTCCACTTAACGCCACAATTTCGTTAAAACCATGCCATAAAGCTAATTCCATAGCTATGGGTTTCCCTCCAATTGCACGAGCTACTGACCCGAGGATCTCTACATTGACAAATTGAGGTAATACACCAAAGATCAAACTCAATCCTGCTAGTATCAAAGGAGGCATCCACATCTGTATAGACGGTTTGGGTACGTCTTGACAAGCTTCTTTCACTTTGCCAAAGAAAGGTTTAATTCCCACGAGAAAACCCGAAGCCGTTAAGAACACATTCGTCAATACGGCAGCACCAGTAAAGGCTAGAGCCCAAGGATCAATGGGATAAGTATACGTCGCGTCATAGATGATCTCTTTTCCGATAAAGCCAAAAGTCAGTGGAATTCCCGCGCTCGACAAGGCAGCGATCAAAGCTGCTCCAGCAAGTGCTGGCATTGTTTTGCGTAATCCTCCCAATTGACTGATATCACGTGTATGGGTTTGATGATCTACAGTTCCAGTTACTAAGAAAAGCGTTGCTTTGTATAAAGCGTGTACTAAAATAAAGATCGCAGCGGCATAAATTGCTTTTTCCGATCCTACTCCAAGTAAAAATACGATCATCCCAAGTGCTGAAATAGTCGTATACGCCAAGATCCCTTTCATGTCTTTGCGGAAAACGGAGTGAATCGCCCCAAATAGCATGGTTATTCCCCCTATTAACTGCAATGTAGTATTCCAATACACATGATCCCCTAAAATGGGCGTAAAACGCGCTAAAAGATAAATTCCTGCTTTTACCATTGTTGCTGAATGCAGGTAAGCTGAAACAGGTGTTGGAGCTTTCATTGCACCAGGTAACCAAAAATGAAAAGGAAATTGAGCTGATTTTGTAAAAGCTCCCATGAATAAGAAGAACAATAAAATGCCATAAGAGCCATGTTCTTTCAAAAATTGCGATTGGGTCAATAATTCGTGAATCGAATAATTCCCAGCAATACTACCTACTACTGCGGCAAAAGAAAGTAAGAAAAAACCTCCTAACCCTGTAATTCCAAGTGCCCAAAGTGCGCTTTTACGAGAATCTTCATCTTCGTTATTGAATCCAATCAGGAAAAAGGAAGTGATACTGGTCAATTCCCAAAAAACGAATAAGGCAATTAAGTTATCTGACAATACAACCCCCAACATGGCGGCCATAAAAAGCCCGAGATACGAAAAAAAACGATGAATATAGACATGTCCTTTTAGATAATAAGA
This sequence comes from Flavobacterium sp., assembly GCA_030152225.1. GTDB lineage: Bacteria > Bacteroidota > Bacteroidia > Flavobacteriales > Flavobacteriaceae > Flavobacterium. Next base: position 6,701 of record JASLHL010000039.1, read on the forward strand.
CGCATACCAATAGACCAATGTTCCAATTCCAGTAATCAATAAGGCGAACAACAAAGCTAATCCATCGAGCTTGAAGTCAAAAGCAATACCCAAAGAGGGTACCCATTCGTTTCTAAACATCAATACTTCCTTTCCAGACTTTATTCGCGGTATAAAGGATAGGAAATAGATAAAAAGACCGAGCGGTAGTAAAGTTAATAATCCTGTAAACTTAGAACGTCCTAAACCCTTCAGGAAAAGTGTACTAAAAGCTAGTACAAAAGTGAGTAAAATAATTAATAGCATAAATGAGCTTTATTTCTCTTTTTCCGAATATTTCTACTGAGGGTAAATATATAAAAAAATCAAAAAAAAACTAGAAAAAGCCAAAGAACGTGTCTTCTTTTAACAAAACTATAACCATTTATAACCTGATAATTCAATAAAAAAAGCGAGATTTTTCAATCTCGCTTTAGGGCTTAGTTATTTAACATTTGCCACAATCTATCTTTTAATTCTTGAAGACCTTGATTTGCTACTGCCGATATAAACATATACGGTACACCTTCTAGGGATTGATCTAATTCTTCTTTCATTTCTACTTTTAATTCCTCATCCAACATATCGGATTTGGTAATCACCAAAAGGCGATCTTTATCGAGCATTTCGGGATTGTATCTTCTCAACTCATCCAACAAAATCTCATATTCTTTTTGGATATCATCTGCATCTGCAGGCACCATAAAAAGAAGGGTTGAGTTTCGCTCAATGTGACGCAAGAAATAGTGTCCTAATCCTTTTCCTTCTGCAGCTCCTTCAATAATCCCAGGAATATCAGCTATTACGAACGATTTAAAATCGCGGTAGGCCACGATCCCTAAATTGGGTTTTAATGTGGTAAACGGGTAATCTGCAATTTTTGGTTTAGCCGAAGTCAAAACGGATAACAAGGTTGATTTTCCTGCATTAGGAAATCCTACTAATCCTACATCTGCTAATACTTTTAACTCTAGGATAATGTCTAGTTCTTCTCCTGGCATTCCAGGTTGAGCATAACGAGGCGTTTGATTAGTAGAAGTTCTAAAGTGCCAGTTTCCTAGACCTCCTTTACCCCCTTTACCTAAAATGCGCTTTTCGTTGTGTGCAGTAATTTCAAAGAGAACTTCTCCAGTTTCTTTGTCTTTGACTACTGTACCCAAAGGTACTTCGATAACTTTATCTTCTCCATCTGAACCTGTACTTCTTGAACTTCCTCCATCACCTCCATGTCCTGCCTTAATATGGCGCATGAATTTCAAATGGTACAATGTCCATAATCCTTCGTTTCCGACAATATAGACATGACCTCCTCGTCCACCATCTCCACCGTCAGGACCTCCTTTTTCAATAAATTTTTCTCGGTGCAAATGCGTAGAACCTCTTCCACCTTTTCCTGAGGCTACATAAATTTTTACGTAGTCTACAAAATTCCCTTCAGTCATCTTTTATTTTATTACCTTCTCGTTGTATTTGTCTTTCGTATGCAAAAGATCGATTAGATCAAGCGGTCAATTACCGTGCTTAATCTTGTTGTAATTTCTTCAACACTTCCAATTCCATCTACTGAGTTATAACAGTTCTTAGCTGTATAATAATCAATTAATGGCGCTGTTTTTTCGTTGTATTCTTCATAACGTCCTCTGATGATTTTTTCATCCTGATCATCTGCTCTACCGCTTGTTTTTCCGCGCTCTAGGATACGTTGTACCAATACATCATCATTAGCTTCTAATCCAATTGTCCCTACAAAGCGAATATTTTTTTCTTTCAATAAAGCTTCTAAAGCTTCTGCTTGTTGAATGGTACGTGGAAAACCATCGAATAAAAAACCTGCTTTATCCATATTTTTCTCTACCTCATCTGCAAGCATATCAATTGTAATAGAATCTGGGACCAATTCTGCTCTATCCATAAAAACCTTGGCCTGTCTACCTAATTCTGTTCCGTTCTTTAAGTTATAACGAAATACATCTCCAGTAGAAATATGAGTTAAATTGTATTTTCCTTTTAGAAATTCTGCCTGTGTACCTTTACCTGCACCAGGTTTTCCAAATAAAACTATTGCAATCATGCTACTATACTTTATTTATGCTGTTACTGTTTATTATTCTTTTATCTGATAAATAGCTGGAATATTTCTTCCGTGCTTGTCATAATCCATACCGTACCCTACGATAAATTTATTTTCAATTTCAAAAGCGACATAGTCCAATTTAATGTCTTTAGTATACGCTTCTGGCTTTAAACACAAGGTACAGATTTTCAATTCTTTTGGGCGTTGTTGCTCGAAAAGCTTCTTCAAAGCAACCAAAGTATTCCCTGTATCTACGATGTCTTCAATGATAATCACACGGCGATCTGTTACATCAATATCCAGTCCCAATAACTGATTCACTTGATTGGTCGATTGAGTTCCGATATACGAAGCCATCTTGACAAAACTCATTTCACACTCTCCTTTATAGTGCTTCACTAAATCGGAAACAACCATAAAAGATCCATTCAAAACACCAATAAAAACGGGTGTTTCTCCATTCATGTCACGCAAGATATCACTTGCAATCTCTTTGAGTCTCTCTTGAATTTGTTTTTCAGAAATGAAAGGAACAAAAGTCTTGTCTAAAACTTGGATTTCCATAAACAATTGAATTGATAATTTGCAAATATACAAAAAAGATACACCATATTTGTATTCCTTAGGTAATGAATTCCAAACATTTTGATGCTTTATAGTTTCAATATATTGTAAACTGTAAACAAAAAAAAACGTAGCGCTTTCTACAAACGCTACGTCTAAAACAAACTAATTCAATCTAACTCTAAAACCAAAGCTAATAAGTTTTATTGTTAAGATTACTTTTTATACACCAGATCAAGGGCATATATTATTTTTTAATACAATATACCTTAATTATATTGTCTCAAATATAAGTTAATTTTTTAACTAGCCAAGATTTATTTTAAGTTTTTTTTCACATTCTTGTTTTTCTGGTAAAAGAGATTCTACCCTCATATACCATAAAAAGTGTAATAGAAATCTATTTATGTTACTATCCTCCTATTAGACGCATCCCTTAGCCTCCCCTCTGTCTACAATTCTTTCCTTTTTTGCTTTGGCATTTTTTTTCTAGAGTTTATATGTTCACCATTTGAATTAGTATATCTTTGCACAAACACAATTACAACAACACAATGAATTATTATTCAACTGATTTTCGCTTGGGAATATTAGGTGGTGGACAACTAGGTAAAATGCTTTTGTATGATACCCGCAAGTTCGACATTGCTACTTTTATCTTGGATCCAAGTAAAGAAGCGCCTGCACAATATGGTGCGCACCAATTTTTTCAAGGCGATTTAATGGACTATGAAACGGTTTATCGCTTTGGAAAAAAAGTAGATGTATTGACCATTGAAATCGAAGGGGTTAATTTAGAAGCTTTAGAGCAACTACAACAAGAGGGAATAAAAGTTTTCCCTGCTCCTGAAACCCTGCGCTTGATTCAACATAAAGGAAAACAAAAAGACTTCTATTCCACACATGAAATTCCTACTGCACCTTATACGCGTTTTAACACAAAAGCAGAGCTACAAGTGGCTATCAGTCAAAATCTAATTGCCCTTCCCTTTGTTTGGAAATCGGCGCAATTTGGTTATGATGGTAATGGAGTAAAGGTAGTTCGTTCAGCTGATGATGTAATTGCATTAGCAGAGGGCGAGTGTATTGCTGAAACGATGATTCCCTTCAAAAATGAACTAGCGGTTATTGTCGCTCGTTCTGCTTCTGGAGAAATCAAAACATTCCCCGTCGTAGAGATGGAATTTCACCCAGAGGCAAATCAAGTAGAATACGTAATTTGTCCTGCGCGTATTGATGAAAAAGTAGCAGACAAAGCTAGAGCAATTGCACTAAGCGTTTCTGAGAAGTTCAATCACGTTGGATTATTGGCTGTTGAGATGTTTCAAACCCAAGACGATGAAATCTTAGTAAATGAAGTAGCGCCACGTCCACACAATTCGGGGCATTACTCTATTGAAGCAAGTTATACTTCTCAGTTTGAACAACATATTCGCGCTATTTTAGATTTACCTTTAGGTAATACTGATAGTAAGGTAGCGGGTGTCATGGTAAATTTAGTAGGTGCTGAAGGACATACAGGTCAAGTGTATTACGAAGGCATGAATGAAATCTTAGCCATTGCTGGTGTTACGCCTCATATTTATGGAAAACAAGAAACTAGACCTTTCCGTAAAATGGGACATGTGACCATTGTTAATAGCGATATGGATAAAGCGAGAGCAATTGCCCAACAAGTAAAAGAAACCATCAAAGTAATCAGTCAATAAATTATGAAAATAGCTGTAGTCATGGGCAGTATCTCCGATATGCCTATTATGCAAGATGCAATCGATATTATTAAAGAATTTGGCGTTGAAGTAGAAGTTGATATTGTTTCAGCTCATCGTACACCTGAAAAATTAGTGGATTTTTCTTCTCATGCTCATAACAGAGGCATTCAAGTGATTATTGCTGGAGCAGGAGGAGCGGCACACTTACCTGGAATGGTTGCTTCCATGTCTCCACTTCCCGTTATTGGAGTACCCGTAAAGTCAAGCAATTCAATTGATGGATGGGATAGTGTGCTCTCTATTTTACAAATGCCGGGTGGAGTACCCGTTGCAACTGTTGCCTTAAATGGAGGAAAAAATGCAGGTTTATTGGCTTTGCAAATTTTGGGAAGTCAAAACCAAGATGTTCAAAACAAAATGATTGCTTATAAAAACGGATTGAAAGAAGCTGTATTACAAGCAGCAGCAAACTTAAAAAAATAAGTCACCTCAACAATAAAGTAAACCAGTAGTTTTCACTGCTGGTTTTTTTTATATCTTTTTTTCGCTGAATCCTTTAAACGGTTTAATCCTACAGGTTTGAAACAATCGATCCCATAGCGTGGTATAAAAACCAAAATTTGTTTGAGGTTCTAGGTGATGTCTATTGTGAAAACTCGCTGTTCCCAACCAACTCACCCATCCCGTATTCCCTAAACGCGCTACTTTATTAAAATGTCCAATCGTTCCCCAAACCACGTTAACGACTAAATATATTCCCACTGCTACATAGTGAAACGGATATACATAAAGTACTGCTAGTAGCATCACACCAAATCCAAGAGCCTCAAATGGGCTCAATACAAAAAGACTCAAAGCATTCACCCCTATGTGTTCATGATGTTTTTGATGGATAAAGCGATATAACGGTTGGACATGGGCAAGTTTGTGAAAACAGTACATTAGAAAATCAATGATCAGAATCAACACCAACACTTGACCGGATATAATCCCTACTCCTTGTGCAGTAAAATCAACGGTTAAATATCCCTCCCTCCAGACAAAAGCACCAAATACAAAAACCACAACGTTGCAAATCCAGGTTGAACCCACCGCCCAGATATCGGTTTGTACGATAGGTTGATAATCATTTACACAGACGCTGTTCTTTTGCATACGATGCCAAATCACATACAGTAGCAAGGAACACATAATCAGGACCAAATTAAGCACCATCGCCAACCCCGTGATGGCAATGTATCCTTGGTTCAGTATTTGCTCAGTTTGACTCATCAGATCATTTCTTTACACAAAAAAGTCCTCGCTAAACAACAAGGACTTTTCTACGGTTATTTTATTTTTTTTTCCTCAATATACTGGCTTACAGTTTTTATTTCTTGTTCCTTTTTCTTTGGATAAATCAAAAGGATATCCTCTTTATCAACGACAATATAATCATTTAATCCATCTATTACGACGCGCTTTCCTTTATCTGTTCGCACGATGTTATTAGTTGCATTATTAAAGTATACCTCTGCATTGACTACAGCATTATCAGAAATGTCCTTTGGCAGCTTTTCGTATAACGATCCCCAAGTACCCAAATCATTCCAATCAAAGGTAGCAGGCAAAACGTACACGTTATTTGCTTTTTCCATCACCGCATAATCAATGGATATATTATCCGCTTTGGAGTAGTTTTCGTCTATAAACGCTTTTTCTTTATCCGTATTAAACAAATCATAACCTGTATCGAAAAGCTCCGTCATTTCAGGTTGAAAATTAGAAAAAGCATCTAGGATTGCATTAACACTCCATACAAATATTCCAGAATTCCACAAGAAATGCCTACTTTGAATAAACTTTCTCGCGGTGACATAATCTGGTTTTTCTCTAAACTGTACTACTTTCTTAATTGGTCTTGAGTCGAGTTTATTGAATTCGATATACCCATATCCCGTATTGGGAAAAGTAGGTAGAATTCCCAAAGTCATCAAAACTTGATCTCTTTCACATACGTCAAACGTACGCTGTAAATTCGATACGAATTGAAGTTCATCCTCAATCCAATGGTCACTAGGTGCAACAACCATTACTGCATTAGGATTGAGTTTTTTTATCTTCATAGCTGCGTACAAAATACAGGGTGCTGTATTTCGCATAGCAGGTTCTAGTATTATATTAGCAGACGCTACAGCCGGTAATTGTTCTTGAACGATTGTTTTATAATTCTCATGCGTTAAGATCAAAATATTTTCTTTTGGAATTAACTGAGACAATCGCATAAACGTTTTCTGGATCAAGGTTTCACCTGATCCCAACATATCGTGGAACTGTTTGGGGAACTCCGGAGTACTTACTGGCCAAAAACGCGAACCAACTCCTCCCGCCATTACAACAGCATAATAATTCGAATTCATACTATTCTTCTTATTGTTTTACAACATAATGTGTCATCATTTCAACTTCGGCATTTGCTTTAAAAACAAACAATCGCCCTGTTGCTACTTCTAAACACTCAAATCTTTTTACACGTAAAGGACCGCGTTTGAACACTTTACCATTATGCGTTTTGAAATGACTTCCCAAGGGGATTTCATACACAAAACACTGGTTACTGCCCTTCTCTACTGTATCGTACAGGCGCATAGCAATAGATAAGCGTTCGTCTGTATCACTACTCGCCGAGGGATTTCTAAAATGATTGGCTAATAAAGGTAACAATCGATCTGGAAAAACCTCTGGTCGTAGAAAAGGCAACATAAGCAAGCGAAAGGTTTGCTTCCACTCGATTCCATGTGGTTTTATTGTTCCGCCATACTTCTGAAAAGCTACTAAATGCGCAATCTCGTGAATCAATGTCATCAAAAACCGATAGGGATTGAGGTTAGAATTGATCGTAATCAAGTGTTTGCCGTCCAATCCTTTGGTATAATCTCCGTGTCTTGTTACCCTTTCATTGACAATTTTCAAGTGAATGTGGTAGTGTTTGATTAATTCAAAAGCCGCCTCTAAAGCTTGTTCTGGTAAATAGGGTTTGAGTATCGTAATCAATCTATTTGTTTTTTAAGGAGTAGTACTTGATGCTTGAAGTACTTTACCATTAAAATATTTATTCCCTGTAAGTGCAAAATCACTGATGTATTCACCAATTTCTTCTGGCATCAAAGGTGCTTGATAGCCTGGAAAGGCTTCTTCTAACATTTCAGTTTGAACCGCTCCTAAAGCAATGACATTAAAAGCAATTCCCTTCTCTTTATATTCTTCCGCTAGGAGCTCACTCAAGATAATAACAGCCCCTTTACTGGAACTATAAGCGGCTAAACCGCCAAATTTCATAGTGCCTTGCACGCCCCCCATGCTACTGATAGTCACTACATGGCTATTCACCATAAAATACGGAATACACAACTGAACTAAACGAGCCAATCCAAATACGTTTACTTTATAAACCCATTCAAATTCCTCTTGTGTGATTTCCTCAAAGGGTTTATTTACTAAGGCACCTGCATTGTTGATTAAAATATCAACATGCCCCCATTGCGTAGCAACATACGCTACTACTTGTTGTAAATCCGCCTCTACTGTAAGGTCTTTTTCCAAACAAGTTACATTGGGTAGCGCGGCTAATTCAGTCGATTTTTTTCGGGAAACGGCTAAAATCTTATGCCCTCTGCCTGCGAGTATTTTCACTGTTTCTAATCCAATACCACGGCTTGTTCCCGTAACAATAATATGTTTCATCTTTAGTTTTTCAATCTAATTTCACCAGAAGGTAAGTTAATCAATTTTTCTACCACAGGAACAAATTTTGTTGTAAGTTCTGTCATAAAAGGCACATCCATTAGATGCGCTTCGTCCTTGACGTGATGGTAATAGGTAAAGTTCTCAAAATCGGAAGAACTAAACGTCTGACTTGGTATTTTATAGGCTAAATAAAAGGGATAATTATCTGAGCGCATAAACAATTGCATTTTTTCTGCCTCTTCAAATCTTCCCGCTAAATTTTCACCTGCTATTTCGTTAATCTTATCAGCTAAATTGCTTTGGTCATAACCCGTAATAAAGGTAGTATACTCTCGTGTCATTGGCACACCTAACATTTCAAAATTAAGCATGAGTACAACATTTGCATCTTCTTTTTTTAGGCGACTCGCTAAATGCTCTGATCCGAAAAGCCCCAATTCTTCAGCAGTAAAAAAGCACACCAATACGGTGCGTTTCACCTCTTTCTTTGCGAGGTTTCTCGCCAATTCAAGTAAAATACTTACCCCAGAAGCATTGTCATTTGCTCCATTGGCAATAGAGTCACCTGCTACGGGTTCTTGAATACCAATATGATCATAATGAGCACCGAGCACAACAATTTCATGCTTTAATTGAGGGTCTTTTCCTGGAATTACTCCCACAACATTCCATGTATTTTTCAACTTGATCAATTCATCTTCATAGCGCTCGTAATACGGTTCTATTCCATACGCCTCCAACTCCTTAGTCAAATAAGCAGCTGCTTTGATATTCCCCTCTTTTCCTGAGTCTCTCCCTAGCAATTCATCCGACGCTAAATAATTTAGTGTCTTGCTTATATTCACAGCAGATACTTGATCTTGTTGCGCTTCAGGTATACTCGATGTCGCGGTACAAGAAGCAACTAAAATTGCTCCTAAAAAACCTAAATATTTCACTTTTAACATGCTTCAAAAATACAAAATACACTTCTTATTTTACAGCATTTTTGCATTAGTTTGTATTAAAAAACAAAAAAAAGCTTGCAAATTGCAAGCTTTTTCATTTTATTCTCGACGAATTGACTAGGCCAGCATAGTAACTGGATTCTCAATATAACTTTTCAGTGTTTGTAAGAATTGTGCTCCGGTAGCACCATCTACTGTTCTATGGTCACAAGCCAATGTAACAGTCATTGTGTTTCCAACTACAATCTGTCCATTTTTTACTACTGGTTTTTCAACAATAGCCCCTACAGATAAAATCGCAGAGTTTGGTTGATTGATAATGGATGTAAAAGACTGAATACCAAACATTCCAAGGTTAGAAACTGTAAATGTGCTTCCGTCCATTTCAGCAGGTGTCAGTTTTTTTGTTTTAGCCTTACCAGCCAATTCTTTTACTTTAGCTCCAATGTGTGTTAAAGACATTTGATCTGTAAAAGGCAATACTGGTACAACTAATCCATCTTCTACGGCTACAGCTACGCCCACGTTAATGTGGTTGTTGAAAATCGTTGCATTATCTGTCCATTGTGTATTCACTTGTGGGTGTTTACGCAAGGCCATTGCACAAGCTTTCACTACCATATCGTTGAAAGACACTTTTGTATCAGGCATTTCATTGATCAACTTACGAGAAGTCATGGCATTATCCATATCGATCTCGATCGTTAAGTAATAGTGAGGGGCTGTAAATTTAGATTCTGCTAAACGACGTGCAATTGTTTTGCGCATTTGCGAGTTTTTCACTTCTTCGAAGCTTACTTCTCCAGCAGGCATAAATGGTTTCACTTCTGGCGCAGCTGCCGTTGCTTGTGCAACAGGAGTAGCCGTTTGTGTAGGTGCTTGCGCTGTAGCTGGTACAAAGTTTTCAACGTCGCGTTTAATAATACGTCCGTTTTCTCCAGTTCCTTTTACTTGTGCAAGGTTAATTCCTTTCTCTTCTGCTATTTTTTTAGCTAAAGGAGAAACGAATACACGTCCTCCATTTTGTGATTCCACAGCCGTTGTTGCAACTGCAACTGCTGCAGCAGCTTCCGTTGTTTTTGGTGTTTCAGTAGGAGTTGCTGTTTCTGTTGAAGTTGTAACAACTCCACCATTTTCAGCTCCTTCTACCAAGGCTGTAATGTCAGTTCCTGCAGGTCCTAAGATAGCTAAAACACTATCGATAGGCGCTGATTCACCTTCTTGAATTCCTACGTATAAAAGTGTCCCCGCTTCAAAAGCTTCAAATTCCATTGTCGCTTTATCCGTTTCGATTTCTGCTAAGATATCGCCTTCTTCTACTTTATCTCCTACTTTTTTAATCCAGCTTGCCACCGTACCTTCCGTCATGGTATCACTCAAACGAGGCATTGTAATCACTTTTACTCCGGCAGGAATAGCTGCTGGCGCTGGTGTAGTCGTATTGTCAACTGCTTTTGGCGCTTCTGTTTCCACTGCTTTTTCAGCAGCTGGAGCCGATCCACCTCCAATTAATGCAGTGATATCTTCACCTTCTTTTCCAATAATAGCAAGAAGCGAGTCAACTGGAGCAGCTTCTCCTTCTTGTAATCCAATGTATAACAATGTACCTTCATAAAAAGATTCAAATTCCATTGTTGCTTTGTCTGTTTCAATCTCAGCAAGGATGTCACCTTCTGAAATCTTATCTCCAACTTTCTTTAACCAAGCCGCAACAACACCTTCTGTCATGGTGTCGCTTAAGCGAGGCATTGTAATTACTTCTGCCATATTATTTTATTATAATCTATGAGGTAAAAAAGGGTAATTTTCTTGTTCGTACACGACGTCGTACATCACATTAAGATCTGGGAATGGAGATTCTTCTGCGAACTTCTCACATTCTGATACTAGATCTTTCACGCGTTGATCCATTGCTTCAATTTCACTTTCTGTTGCGTAACCATTTGCTTTGATCACATCTAACACTTGTGTAATTGGGTCAATTTTTTTGTACTCTTCTACCTCTTCTTTTGTACGATAGTTTTGTGCATCAGACATTGAGTGACCTCTATATCTGTATGTTTTCATCTCTAATAAAGTAGGTCCATCACCACGACGCGCTCTTTCGATCGCTTCGTACATTGCTTCTGCTACTTTTACAGGATTCATTCCGTCTACTGGTCCACTAGGCATTTCATATCCCAATCCTAATTTCCAGATTTCAGAGTGATTAGCCGTACGCTCAACAGAGGTACCCATTGCATATCCATTATTTTCAATAATAAATACTACAGGTAACTTCCAGTTCATTGCCATATTGAAAGTCTCATGCAATGATCCTTGACGTGCAGCACCATCACCAAAGTAACACATCGTTACTGCTTTTCTATCAAAATATTTATCTCCGAATGCCAATCCAGCTCCTAGAGGAATTTGTCCACCTACAATACCATGTCCTCCATAGAAATTGTGTTCTTTAGAAAAGATGTGCATTGAACCTCCCAAACCTTGAGATGTTCCTGTACCTTTTCCTAACAATTCCGCCATAATTCTTCGTGGGTCAACACCCAGTCCAATTGGTTGTACGTGATTTCTGTATGCTGTAATCATTTTGTCTTTTGACAAATCCATTGCGTGTAAAGCTCCAGCCAAAACCGCTTCTTGCCCATTATATAAATGTAAGAATCCTCTTACTTTTTGTTGAATATATAAAGCTGCAAGCTTGTCTTCAAACTTTCTCCAAAATAGCATGTCTTCATACCACTTTAGATAAACTTCTTTTGTAATTTCTTTCATATGACTTTACTTTTCATGAGTAGAAAACCTACTCTAAATACAGACTTTGCTAAATACCCACTATACTGTGGATAGGCAAAAATAGCACATCTACTTTAGATTGAAAAATTTATTTGAAGTATTTTAAATTACGGTAACTATTCTTTATTTTTTTTAAGAAAATATTTAATTATCCTTGAACATCCTCTCTTAACAACACTATTAATTTAGCCCATCAACTTCAGGTTACACCAATTATTCACAGTAGATTTGAACTTTTAATAGCAAAGATGTATCAGGAGTAAAATCTGTGCTCTTTTTTTGAATTTTCTTCTTTATCTCTCCTTTTTCGCACCGTTTCTTTCTTCTGCTGTAATACTTAAAAAAAATTAAGCCCTTCTGGAGATTTTCTCGTCAAAGGGCTCAATTCACGCTTAAAATAAAATATAAATTAGGTAATTACTTCGGTATAGCTATTTCCAAAGCGGTCGGTTACCATAATGGTAATATTTTTCGCTTGGTCTGATGGACAAAATAAAAACATATGATCTGTTAATCCTGGCTCTACCCATTTTCGCTTCACAGGGAGTTTAGGTCCTTGATGTAGCTGAATACTTAAAGGATCCTTCGCTCTTACTTGGACTAATGCTCCTTTTTCCACACCGTCTTCTAGCCAAATTGCTTTCCATTCTTCATCCCAATTCCAGATATTTACACTCCAATTGGAAGGAAAATCTGGATGTTCTCCTTTTTTGTAGACTCTAAACTGAGTTTCTTTAGAAAGTCCTGTTCCTTTATAGTACCAGCTGAGTTCTTTTCCGTTCACTTCATATACGCCATAACCACTTGGTGTACCATCCTGACAAATCGGACCACTCCACCAAGCACCACAAACCGTACCATGACAGTGTTCATATAGATTATCAGTTAGGACAACATTCTCGTTGAAGTGAGTATGTCCTGACATTAAATGCGCGTGATAAGGTTCTAATAATTTGTATAAATACTTGCGATTACTCACCATGGCACCGAGTGATTTCTCCTCAGGATAACGTTCAAAATGCCTGGTAAAAGAAGGAATATGTTGAAACACCACTACCGTTGTCCCATGGGGAACAACAGCTAAATCTTGCTCCAACCACGCCAACTGATTTTCGGTAATATAACCGATATACTCTTTCTCTTTACCGATAAAAAACACATCATTAAGCACAACATAGTGAACAAGTCCACGGTTAAATGAATAATATTGTGGTCCATAAAGCTCCGTAAAGGTCGTAGCGGATTTTTCATCACTGCGCTGTTCTAAGTCTGCATCGTGATTGCCAAACACTTGAAAGAAAGGAATTGTCGTTTGTTGAACAGCTTGATTGTATTTGGCTGATAATTGATGTTGATCCCAAATTAAATCTCCACACCCTACGCCAAACACGTGAGGACTATTCAATTGTTTGATTGTGGCTAATGTATCGGGTACTGTTTCATTCAATAGCTGTTCCGCTTCTTCTTCTTTTTGAATTTGAGGATCGGCCCATATAATAAAATGGTGCTTGTGGTCAGACTCTTTTACAGGCTCGAGCACAAAATCATGCCTACTGGAATTTTGGTGTTTGTTTATTTTTTGGAAAAACAAGGCCGAACCATTGGTTTGTTGTTCGATGACATATCCTGCTGGAATCGATATAAACACAAACTGGGATTGAAAGGCACTTTGAAAGCTGTAACTTCCAGTGGCATCTGTTTGAACTACTTGATATCCGTCTGACACTACAACATGAGACAATCCCTTACCACGGCTTGTGACTCTTCCCGTGACACCTACACTTTTAAGTTCATCAGTACTTTCTCCTGCCACTGATGATGTAGCTAAGATTCCTGCAGTAGTTTGTTGGAAGGGAAGTATAGAAGCGGCTCCAGCTGTTAGTGCTACATTTTTTATAAAATTTCGTCTTGAATTCATGATCTACCATTTAATTTTGCCACCAAATTTTTACATTAATATCATCTCCACCCATCTTTTGTACTTGTAGCTGATAATTCGTTTTATTTTTCGTACGAATATCTAAAGGATACGGGAAACGCGAAGGCATTATACCGTTGTTCATCATGGTTTTAGTTTGAGGTAACTTTGGCAAACCTGTTCGTTTGTATTCAAACCACTGCTGGTAATCATTCATATACAGTGCATAGTACTTTTGCATCATAATACGCGCTAAAGTTCCATCGTATTCCGTTGCAGGATTAGTAAAATAATCTACTGGGACGTCAATTTCGTGAAATTTCATTGCAGCTTCTACCCCGTGTTTATAGTACTCTTCTGCTCCTGTCAAATATCCTTTTTGCGCCAATTCAGCTTGTAGAAATAAAATCTCTGCATAGGTCAAAATAGGCGTCTTGGTTGGGTTAGCTGCCATCGTATTATTCAATGTAGAAGCCTCATAATCAAATTGACCATCCGATCCCTCAAATGCACTTGGAATTCCTTTATATCCGATATTTACTCTCTTTTCGCCTTCCATTCTCGTGGCTTGTGTTGCAAAAACAGGCAGACGTGGATCCTTAAATTCATTCAAATTATCAATAAAAAAACCCGCCATTTTTCTACTTAACGTAAAGTCTTGAATACGACTCCAAGGAGATACATTTGGCGTTACCCCTGTAATGACAAATGTAGCCTCTTCTTCCACCTTCGAAATAATAGGATATTTGACTGGGTCATTTAACATAGCGACCATTTTAGGATAGGCCTCTTTATTGGTTTTATTGGATATGCGCAACAACAAGCGCAAGTGTAAGCTATTGGTGAATTTTTGCCATTTTGTCAAATCATTGTTGAATAAAATATCTTGATAGTACACCATGCCTCTTTTAGCATCATATAGCGCATTGGCGCGTTCTAAATCGGCTAAAAGGCTGTCATATATTTTTTCTTGCTCATCAAAAGCGGGATAAATTAACCCCTCTCCTCCTTTACCTGCATCAAAATACGGCACATCACCGAATAAATCCACGAGATTTGAGGCCATCCACACGCGCAAGGTTATTCCTATGGCTTCGTAATTGCTATCTTTAATGCGAACAGACGCCTGTTCGATATCTTTTGCCGTTTTCATCCAACGGTAATAGGTGTTCCATGGAGCTGCCCCAATATTATCCGTTAAATTATAGTGTTGAATCCCATAAGAGGTTTGCGGAAAAGTTACAATATCCTGCATTAACTCACTATTGTGTGACCAACTGCGATACATATTACTTGTAGCTACTTCATAAATTAAAGGATTCAATAAAGTTCCCGGGCTGATTTCTTGTAGTCGGTTAGGATCAGTATTCGTCTCTTCAAAATTAGTAGTACAACTGGTAAACTGTAGGGTAAAGCAAGCTAAGAAACCCAAGTACAGTAAGAATATTAGTTTATCTTTTCGCATGATTAAAATTCTAATTTAAGGTTAAACCCGTAAGTAGCAGGTGAGGGTAATTGTCCCATCTCAACTCCAGGCATCATCGACCCTCCATTCAAGGCTGCCGTTTCTGGGTCAAAGATTGGGAAGCTCGTTAAGGTAGCTAGGTTTCGTCCAAACACAGACACAGACAATCGCGTCATTTTTAGCTTATCCAATACTTTTTTAGGAAAGTTGTATTCAATACTCACATCGCGTACTTTCAAATAAGACGCATCAAAACTGTTGGATTCCAAATTAGCTCTTCGGTAATATTCGCCATAATAATCGGCAGGGTTGACCTTGGTCGTATTGGGAGAGAATGTACCATCACCATTGCGCACTACCCCATCACCAATGATAAAACCTTCTTCACGACCGTATAGGGTATGTCCTAACTTTCCTTGTTCAGACATTTTGTGGTGAGTTTGCGAATATACTTTTCCACCATACGAACCATCTAAAGTAAAGCTCAACGTAACGTTTTTATACTTAAACGTATTCACCCAACCAGCAGTCCAATTGGCATAAGCACTACCGATGTACTCAATTTCTTTGGATTGTTCAGGCAGCCCTTTATCGGTATAAATAATTTGTCCTTCATCATTTCGCACAAATTTATACCCATACAAATCTCCAGTTGTTCCTCCTACTTTACCAATAATCTGAGCGGTTCCAGATTCGGCTAACACTTGTTGATCTCCTCCTTCTAAATCTGGAGATAGCGATAGAATTTTATTGTCGTTTTTCGCCCAGTTCAACGTGGTATTCCAAGAAAAAGAGTTGGTTTTGATTGGCGTTGCATGTAAGACAACTTCAATACCTCGATTTCGAACAGTTCCAGCATTCACATGGGCTTTAGAATATCCTGTCACCAAATTAAGGGGTACAGTAATTAATTGATTCTTTGTTTTCGTTTCATATACCGTTACATCAAAGCCCAATCGGTTTTTAATCATTTTGTGTTCATATCCGATTTCAAAACTCTTAGTTGCCTCTGGCTTTAGGTCAATATTGTGTAACGTTGTTGGCGCAGTAGCTGAACTCGGAAATTCACTATTTTCATAGTATAGTTTTGTCTTGTAGGGTGAAGTACCATTTCCTACATCTGCATAGGAAAAACGCAGCTTTGAATAGTCAATAGTGCTTGGTAAAACGAAGATATCGCTCAAGACTAGACTCGCATTTAGCGATGCGTACATGAAGGACCAGTTGGCTGCAGGTAAACTACTCGACCAGTCATTTCTCACTGTTCCATCTAAGAACACCATATTTTTATACCCCACAGAAGCCATTCCATAGAGCGAGTTAACTTTTAGATTCTCGTCTGCTATTTTTGTACTGGGCTTATCTTTTCCATTGGCAATCATATACACCCCTGGTGTGACCAATCCTTTGACCCAACTCGCATTACTATGCCACTTGGAATCGCGCATATTTCCTCCTACAGATAAACCATAAGTAAAGACATCGCCTTTGTCCTCTGTATAGCTCAATAAGAAATCTGTATTTATTTCGGTAAAATTAATTTGTTGCGTTTTAAAATACCCCTCGCCAAACTTCGTCGTATTAAAAGGTCGACGTTCTTCTCGTTTATCTGCTCGCGAATTAATTGCCCCTCTCAACATTAACTTTAGATTAGGTGCTAGATCAATATCAGTAGATAAACTTCCCACCATGGTATTTGCATTTACCGCATTGGTCGTTTCGTAGGCTATCAAGTAAGGGTTTTCGATATAAGAACTAAAAGGGTGAATTTGTTCCAATTGATTTTTGTCTTTCTTCCAAATAGGCCTGTACCACTCTAGGTCGACATTGGGATTTTGGAAGATCATAAAATAACCGATGGTATGGTTACCGTATCCAGTTCCAGGTAAATTATCACTACTTCTATTGCTGTAGCTCACTGTTGAGTTTACGGTTACGCCTTTTGCAATTTCGTATTTTGCTTTTGTAGCAAGCGTCGTGCGATCAAATCCTGTATTAGGCATAATCCATTCGTTGTTGGAGTGGGTAATTGTCGCGCGAATACTCCCTTTGTCATTTCCTCCTGAAAGTCCTAGGGTATTGGTTGTAGTCATCCCTGTTCTCCAGAAATCCTTGATGTTGTTTTTATACGGTCTCCACGGTGTTCGTTCAGCACCTTGTGTCTCTGTAGTGGGATCGTACTGAAAATACGATTGTCCCTCAAATTTAGGCCCAAATGCACTACTGGTACTCCCCGTATTAGACCCATCAGCTGATGCCCCATAGGAATAAAAAGGATCCCCTGCTTTATTAAAACTCTTTCCTGTTCCTTGTCCATATTGGTACTGATAATCGGGCCAATGCTGGATAACATCAAAGCTGACATTAGAGTTGATACTAATCCCCAATCCTTTATTCTTTTTACTACCAGATTTAGTAGTAATCATCAACACGCCATTTCCTGCTCGAGATCCGTATAAAGCTGCTGCCCCAGGTCCTTTTAATACGGTTATACTCTCGATATCATCCGGATTAAGATCTGCGATTCCATTTCCATAATCAACTGGAGCATCATCGCCAATATAAGCCGTTTCTGCTCCATTGGACCATAAATCACCTCCAACAATCACACCATCCACAACAATTAAGGCACCATTTGCACCTAAATTAACCGAACGATCTCCTCTCAATTTAATCTGCGTGGAGTTCATTGGTCCTGAATTAGAAGACAACATCGTCATCCCCGCTACTTTTCCCTTCAATTCATCAGACCAGTTATTGGAACGCGCGTGATTGAGCTCTTCCCCATTAAGGGTTTGCTGTGAATACCCCAATTGTTTCTCCTCTCTTTTAATCCCCAAAGCCGTCACGACTACTTCGTTCAGCACACTGGTGGATTCTTTTAATTGTACCGTCAAAAAGGTAAGATCACCCACGGTTATTGTTTGCGTTTCGAAACCCAAAAAGGATATTTCCAAAACCGTCGTTTTCAACTGTTCATACGATATACTAAACTCTCCATCTAAATTGGACTGCACCGCTTTTCCTGTAATCGCATTGCGGATCACCGCACCAGGCAAAGCAATATTTTGTTGATCTACAACTTTTCCTCGAATGGTGTTTTGTTGATTATCCGACGCAGTAAGCGTATGCCCTTGTACCTTATTTTCATTTGCATACAACGTAGCAGTAGAAGAGAATAGCAGGGTACTAAGTAAAAAAATGAGGCTTCTTGTATTGCGCTGATTTTTTTTCATACTAAGGTTGAGTAATTAATTAGTTTTATGCAGACAAAACAAATCAATTCTTCTCGCAAGCACAATAAAACACAATTAAGCTATGGTTAACTGATGTAAACTTTTAGTTATGAAATTCGATACCTATGACTGACTACGATATGCTCTTAAAGAAAGAATCAACCAGGGGAATTAATTATCAAAATCACCTTAAAACGACTACAAATCAGCCTATAAAAACACCTTACTTGTAACTAAAGAATAAAAAACACAGCAATCCGCTGTTCATTTGGAAGCAGAAGAATATAACAGTAAGCTAACAAATCACATAAACAAGCCTCTATAGTAAGATAACATCAAGAAATGGTTAATTTTCACAGGAAACAAAAGCGCTTCGGAAGGGATAGATACAAAAAAAAAGCCTCGTACTTTCGTACGAGGCTTTTCACTATATAACGCTAATTAAGCATCTCCTTTGGGACCAAAATTAATGGGTGGCATCATTGGATTACTAGTTGATTCATAATCCTTAATTTCTCCATTTGACTGTTCAAACCTAGCGATATTATCCTCTAGTGCTTGTAAAAGTCGTTTTGCATGTTGTGGAGTTAAGATAATTCTCGACTTCACTCTTGCTTTTGGTACACCTGGCATAATGTTCACAAAATCGACAACAAATTCAGTGTTTGAATGATTGATTATTGCCAGATTTGAATACGTTCCTTCTGCCGTTACTTCATCCAATTCAATGTTGAAGTTATTTTGTTCTTCAGCCATGTCTTAGAAATTTAATTCTTGTTCTTGAGTTAAGAGATCGCCATTTTCGTTAGAAGAAACAAGGATACTTTCATACTCACGCATACCTGTACCTGCAGGGATTCTATGTCCAACAATTACGTTTTCTTTTAATCCCATTAGGGTGTCAATCTTACCAGCAACTGCTGCTTCGTTTAACACTTTTGTTGTTTCCTGGAACGATGCTGCAGAGATAAACGACTTCGTTTGTAACGAAGCTCTTGTAATACCTTGTAGAATTGGTGTACCAGTAGCTGGCATAACATCTCTAGAGATTACTACATTTTTATCCTCGCGTTTTAGCAATGAGTTCTCATCGCGTAGTTCACGCATAGAAACAATTTGTCCTTCTTTCAAGTTCTCAGATTCACCTGCATCCACCACTACTTTCATTCCGAATAAACGGTCGTTTTCAACGATGAAATCACTTGTGTGAACCAATTGATCTTCTAAGAATAGCGTATCTCCTGGATCTTGAATTTGAACTTTACGCATCATTTGTCTAATAACAACCTCAAAGTGTTTGTCATTAATTTTCACCCCTTGTAAACGGTAAACTTCTTGAATCTCGTTTACTAAGTACTGCTGTACAGCAGATGGTCCTTGGATACGTAAAATATCGTCTGGTGTAATTGCTCCATCAGACAAAGGTAAACCAGCTCTAACGAAGTCATTCTCTTGAACTAAGATTTGGTTTGAAAGTTTAACTAAATACTTTCTAACATCACCTGTTCTTGATTCAACCACGATCTCTCTGTTACCCCTCTTCACTTTACCGAAAGATACAACCCCATCAATTTCAGAAACTACAGCTGGATTCGACGGATTACGCGCTTCTAAAAGCTCTGTAATACGAGGTAAACCTCCTGTGATATCCCCTGCTTTTGAGGTATGACGAGGAATCTTAACTAAAACTTTACCTGCTTTAATTTTCTCTCCATCATTTACCATTAAGTGAGAACCTACTGGTAAGTTGTATGAACGAATTAACTCACCATCTTTACCGTAAATTAATAAAGTAGGAATTAATTTTTTGTTTCTTGATTCGCTAATAACCTTTTCTTGGAAACCTGTTTGCTCATCGATTTCAACCATGAACGTTTGTCCTTGTTCGATATCTTCATAAGCAACCTTACCAGTGAATTCAGAAACGATTACACCGTTATAAGGGTCCCACTTACAGATCGTAGCTCCTTCTTCCACAACATCGCCATCATTTACATAGATCGTAGATCCATAAGGGATATTGTTTGTTGTTAACAAGATTCCAGTATTAGGATCGTACAATTTCACCTCTGTAGAACGAGAGATTACGATGTTGATTTTCTTACCTTCATTATCTTCACCTTCAACTGTTCTAAGCTCTTCGATCTCTAAACGACCTTTAAACTTAGCGTTGATTGTAGAAACTTCAGAAATATTTCCTGCAGTACCCCCTACGTGGAACGTTCTCAACGTTAACTGTGTACCTGGCTCCCCAATTGATTGAGCAGCAACAACACCCACAGCTTCCCCTTTTTGAACCATTCTTGCTGTAGCAAGGTTACGTCCGTAACATTTTGAACAGATACCTACTTTAGCCTCACATGTCAATGGTGAACGAACTTCAACCGATTCGATAGGAGAAGCGTTGATTGCTTTAGCGATAGCTTCAGTGATTTCCTCACCAGCACCAACAATTACTTCAGAGTTTAATGGGTTGATTACGTTGTTTAACGCAACACGTCCTAATACTCTTTCTCCTAATGTTTCGATAACTTCTTCGTTTTTCTTTAATGGCATTACATCAATACCTCTTAAAGTACCACAGTCTACAGAGTTAACAATAACATCTTGTGCAACGTCATGCAAACGACGAGTTAAATATCCAGCATCCGCTGTTTTTAACGCCGTATCCGCAAGACCTTTACGAGCACCGTGGGTAGAAATGAAATACTCTAAAATCGATAGACCTTCCTTAAAGTTAGAAAGAATCGGATTTTCGATAATTTCACCACC
>JASLHL010000060.1 GCA_030152225.1 Flavobacterium sp.
GTCAATAATACAGAACTACATGGAGAGAGGAGGGTGTATCTTATGAAATAACTTCTACGCTTTATTTAAGTATGCTTTATTCAAAAGAGTCGGGATCTTTTGATTTTCAAAAACAGTTCAATTACATTTTATTTTAGGATAAAATCGGGCTTGTTTTTGTTAAATTAAAGCATATTCTATGAACTAACAGGAAATTCTTAACCACAACCAATAACATATTATCTATGAAAAGACCTATTGTTTCTAACCATAGGATAGGGAAAATCGCGCGTAAAAAGTCGCTTATACTGCTGGGAATATTAGCGCTTGCTCAATATCCATCCTTTAGTCAGGCACAAGGAGTAACTATTAAAAATAGAAAACTCTCCATATCTAAGGTGTTCGAAGAAATTCGTAAACAATGTAAATGTGATTTCCTCTATAATGAAAATCTAATTAAAGGAGATCATGTAATCCACTTAAATGTTGAAAATGCGTCTGTTAATGAAGTCTTGGATCTTTGCTTTAAAGATCAGCCGCTTTGTTATACGTATTCCAATAAAACGGTCGTCGTATCTCCTAAATTGGAGCAAAGACAAAAATTTATTGAGATTGCAGGTACAGTTAAAAATGAAAAAAACCAAGCCTTTGCTGGAGTAACCATTCGTATTAAAGGGACTCAAGTGGCGGTGATGACGGATGCTTTAGGGCGTTTTAAAATATCTGTTCCAGATGACCAATCTATATTGGTGATCAGTAGTGTAGGATATGTACTTAGAGAAATTCCGGTTAAAAATAATCTACATCCAGATATTAGCTTAAAACTCGATGAGAGTATGCTAGACGATGTAGTCGTGACAGGATATCAGGACCTGAAAAAAAGATCCATGACAGGCTCTGTTTCTACTGTGAAAATGAAGGATTTAGAAACGATTTATCAACCTAGTGTAGATAAGTTATTGCAAGGTCAGGTGCCTGGATTAACGGTTATGAGTACTTCAGGAGCACCTGGCGCTATGCCTCAAATCCGTATCCGCGGTACAGCGACCTTAAGTGGCAATGTGCAGCCATTGTGGGTGGTGGATGGTATTATCCTAGATGATGCTGTAAATGTATCTGTCGATGACATTATGACCAATAGGAACCTAATTGCTTCTGGTATTGGTGGTATTAACGTGGATGATATTGAAACGATTAACGTCTTGAAAGATGCAGCAGCTACTGCTATATATGGGACAAAAGCAGCAAATGGAGTTATTGTCATTACCTCAAAAAAGGGAAAGTCTGGTAAGACTCGCATCAATTATTCTGCGACAGCTTCTATGGGAGAACGTCCACGTATAGAGGATGCGTATATGATGAACTCCAAGGAACGTATTAACGTTAATATGGAAATGATTGATAAAGGTGTTTTACAAGCAAGCAGTTCTGCTGCTGGTCAGTATGGAACCGTGTCTGATTTTGAACGATATTTTGTAGATGTAAATGATCGTAAAATGTCTTGGAATGAATTTGAGTCCAAAGTAAAAGAATTGGAAACAGTTAATACCGATTGGTTTCAACATTTATTTAGAAATTCATTTTCTCATAGACATAATATAAGTATTTCTGGAGGGAATGAGAAAACAACATTCTATACATCAGGTAGTTTTTTAGATGATCAAGCTACTGCCAAAGGGGTTGGTCAGCAAACCTATACAGGATCTGCAAAAATATACACACAATTACATCAAAATATACGCCTAGGTGTAATGTTTGATGTGAATGCTCGAGATAATAGCAGTTTCTTCGCGATGGATTCTCGTGAAAATCCTTTTGAATGGGCAATTTATACAACACGTGCACAACCAGCATTTGATAAAAAAGGAAATTACAGTTATTTCTTTCATAATGACTTAGAGTATAATTTCCTGGAAAATAGAGAAAAAGGATGGCGTGATTCACGTAATTTTGGATCCAGAGCTTCAGTGGATTTGGAATGGAAATTTATGAAAGATTTAACTTTCTCATCCTTGTTTTCTTATTCCAAACAAAGTACTACTGATGTAGATGTTGCGCTTGAGGATAGTTATTTTGTACGCAGTCGCAAGAAAGATTATTATAGCATTGTGGATTATCAAGCTGTAAATATTTGGAAAGATGGGGGCTATAGAAAAGGGAAGGAGAGTTACAATGGTTCTATCACTTTTAGAAACCAATTGATGTACAATCCATTATTTAGGGACGTACATTATCTTAATGTAATGGTTGGTCAAGAAATTCGTAAATCTAAGACACAGGATGAAACTACTGAAGTGTACGGCTATGCACACGACAGAGGACATCAACAAGTTCCTCAATTTGATTTGATGAAAAAAATGGGTGTACCTTATTGGAAGGAAAATTTAAATGAATCTGCAAACCTTTCTTATTTTGGAGTCGCCAATTATACCTATGATAATCGTTACTCAGTAAGTTTTAATGTGCGTACAGATGGTTCGAATAGATTTGGTCTTAAAACCAATCAATTGTTTCAACCATTATGGGCAATAGGATTAAATTATCAATTGAAAGAGGAGTCCTTTTTAAGAGATTTGGATTGGATATCCTATCTGACACTTAAAGGTTCATACGGTAGTCAAGGAAATGTTGCTTCTCAAGCCTATTCGGATTTGGTTGCAAGAATTGGCGATGTTGATGTAGATAATCCATCCAATTATTTGGTCATTGTAGCACCTAAAAATCCCTATTTAAAATGGGAGAAAACGTTGACCAGTAATGCTACCTTAGAGTTTGGTTTATGGAAACGTAAATTAATGGGTTCCGTAGAGGTGTATAATAAAAAAGGTACAGATCTATTAGGAAATAAAGAAGTTTCACAAGTTACTGGATTTACTCAAATTCAAGTGAATTGGGCAACAATGCAAAATCGAGGAGTTGAATTTTCCTTGAGCTCTATCAATGTGGATAATAACAATTTTCGTTGGTCTACGAACGTAAATTTTGGATTAAATAAAAATAAAGTTTTAGAAGTATACACAAAACCTACCGTAACGGATTTGACAAACTCCAGAAGATCTGGTGGGAATGCAGCTTTAGTTGGTTATCCTATTGACGGCTTATGGTCCTATCGTTATGCAGGTTTAAATGAAAGCGGTCGAGCACAATTTTACACCAATAAAGAGGGCGAAAAAGTGTTAAATGGTATGACTAAAGTTGATGGATTGGAGTATTCTGGTACAACAATGCCTACTACACAAATGGGTTTTACAAATACGTTTACATATAAGCGTATGACTTTATCTGGATTATTTATTGGAAGTTTTGGCAATGTGATGCGCTTGAGAAACCTATCTCAAGGCTCCTCTTTTGGGTATCCAAATGCGACTCAGAATATGTCCAAAGAATGGGTGGGTCGTTGGAGAAATTCAGGAGATGAGGCTTTTACAAATATACCTGTATTAGAGGTTAAGCCAAATGATGATGCCTTAATCGCTTTAAGACCGAATAATGGAGATATGTATGATAACTCGGATTTAAGAACGGTTAAAGGAAGCTTTGTGCGTTTGCAAAACCTGTCGCTTAGTTACGATTATTTTACACCTAGATTAAGAGCTATGGGCATACAGAACATCCGATTAATGGCTCAAGGTAATAATCTTTACGTTTGGAAAAACAAAGAATTAAAGGGACAGGACCCCGAAGCTCAGGGTTCTAAAATGGCCTATTCCAATTCTAACTCTGTCCAAGTAAACTTTGGGAATACATATTTACCTGTGCCAAGATCGTATTCCTTAACGCTTTCTGTTCAATTTTAATGCGCTAAAAAATGAAAATAAAATTCTTATATAAAATAGCTTTAATGGTCTCCGTATTGAGTTTTACAGCCTGTAATGATATGTTGGATATCAAGCCTGTGAATACCATGATGCCAGAGACCATTTCGGATTTTGAGTCCATATTATTAGGTGGTTATCCCAGAGCAGATTATTTTTTTAAAACGGAGTTATTAACTGATAATGCCTATATAAATTTTGGTTCGAATTATAAACCCTCACTTGTAGAAGAACCTTGGTTTACGTTTGCATCTTCACACCTGCCTGCAAATCAAGATTCTGATCCTTATTGGGGGCAATTGTATAAAAGTATTTTTTATGCAAATACGGTTTTAGATAAATTTAAAACAGTAGAGCCTACGGAAGGCGAAAAAAAGCTCTATGATCAAGTGAAAGGGGAAGCATTAGCCTTAAGAGCTTATTCCTACTTTTATTTAATAAATATGTATGCCGATGTATATACGAGTGAAAATTTAAATCTTCCAGGCGTTCCTATGCCTTTAGATGCAGAAGATGTCAATGAGCATGCAAAGGATAATGTACGAGCGAGTATTGAATCAGTTTGGAATCAAATTAAGTTAGATTTAGAAACATCTGCTGTTTTGCTAAGTGGTAAAACCAGTACAGATCGGTACCGATTTAGTTATGCTAC
>JASLHL010000067.1 GCA_030152225.1 Flavobacterium sp.
GAAAAGGTATTGAAACTTTATAATATTGACGAAGTTTTACCTACAATTAACAATACAAATGCCGATGAAGCGTTATCTGCTTTAGAGGTGCTTGGTTTTGTTCGCAAAACGGCGGAAAAAGTAATCGATGCGATTTTAAAATCGGATCCTGAGGCCTCTGTTGAAGATATTATTAAACAAGCATTAAAAAAATTGTAAGTCTTGGGAGATTTCTTTGTTTTTCACCGAAAGCTGGCTTTCTGTATACTTTTTATTTTGTGTGGAGTCCTACCTGGACTTGCACAGCCTGGTGCATTGAATCAACCGAATGATTCGTTGCCACAACCAGCTTATGATTTTGGTGCTATTGAGTTGCCAGATCCAGAAATTATCAAGGAATCTTATCGCTATGATCCACTGACAGATCAATATTACTACTCTAAAGTAGTGAGTGATTTTAATTTAAGCTTGCCACTTATCCTTACTCGTGCCGAATACGAAAAGATACTGATGCGTGCCGAGATGCGTCGCTATTTTTCTTTAAAATTTAATGCAGTTAATGGAACCCTTGAAGACGAACAAGCTCAACGTGATATGTTGCCCCGCTACTATGTCAATTCGAAACTGTTCTCTGGTATCTTCGGATCCAATGAAATTGATGTAAGACCTTCGGGATCTGTCGAATTTGACATGGGGATTCGCCATACCAAACAAGAAAATCCGCTGATGTCTAGTCGAAATAGGAAGTCGACAACTTTTGACTTTGATCAACGCATTAGTATGGGATTACAGGGGATGGTGGGAACTCGTTTAGCAGTGAATGCCAATTATGATACACAAGCGAGTTTTGATTTTCAAAACATTATGAAACTGGAATATAGCCCAGATGAAGATGATATTGTACAAAAAGTAGAGGTAGGTAACGTAAGTATGCCCATAAGTGGTTCTCTTGTTCGTGGAGCACAAAGCTTGTTTGGAGTGAAAACGGAATTGAAATTTGGTAAAACAACCATTACGGGGGTGTTCTCAGAACAAAAATCCCAAACGACTTCGGTAAATGCTGAAGGAGGGGGAATGTTAGAAGATTTTGAATTGTATGCATTAGACTATGATGAAGACCGACACTTTTTCTTATCTCAGTATTTTAGAAGTAAGTATGACGAGGCATTAAAAAATTATCCTTATATCAGTTCTAGAGTCCGTATTACCCGCGTTGAAGTTTGGGTGACTAATCGCTACAACCGCGTGAGTCAGACCAACAATAACTTGAGAAATATCGTGGCGATTCAAGATTTAGGAGAGGGATTTCTGCGCAACGTAAAACCTGAGAATATCTTTTCACCTCGCGTAGACCCTGCCGCATTCGTATTGAATAAAACAATAGATGCTCCCGTAGATAATAAGAATAACCAATATGACCCAGGTAAAATAGGTAGTAACTATTTAACCCAATCAATCCGAACACCAGGGATTGGTGGAAGTGGGTTTACAAATAACGTACAGGAAGGATTAGATTATGCTCGTTTAGAAAGTGCGAGAAAATTGAGTCCCAATGAATTTACCTTTCATCCACAATTGGGGTATATCTCCTTGCAACAGCGTTTGTCAAACGATGAGATTTTAGCAGTAGCCTTTCAGTATACCATAGGCGATAAAGTGTACCAAGTAGGAGAATTTGGTACCGATGGAGGAAGTTCTAACGTCGAAACAAATATCCCAGGACAAACAGACCCAGATGCACAAGTGCCTTTATCACAAGCCTTGGTGGTGAAAATGTTGAAGAGTTCACTGACGTTAACGAGTGCACCCGTTTGGAATTTGATGATGAAAAATATCTACCAGATTCCCAATGCTATGAATATCTCACAAGATAAGTTTCGCTTTAACTTATTATATACAGACCCAAGTCCATTAAACTACATCAGTCAGGCTGGAGATCTTCCCTTACCAGAAGGAGTAGAACGCACCCCATTACTGAAAGTGTTTAACTTAGACCGTTTGGATTCATCCAACAATCCACAAAATGGAGGAGATGGATTTTTCGATTACTTGCCACAGGGAAGTGCAACAAATGGATTAGATCCGAACACCGGTAGTTTTGGAAATAACAACAATGGATATGGGGGAAATAATTCCTATGGCGGAGGCTATGGGAATAATTCCAATCAAAATCAGTACAACAGTAACTCATTTGATGGGATTACAATTGATGCTGTAAATGGACGAATTATCTTTACCACAGTTGAGCCATTTGGATCACACTTGTTTGAGAAATTGGGTAATAAGGCGGATGAGGATTATGAGGTATCTGCATCCTACAACGTCAATCAAAAAAAATACGTGTTCCGCGAATTGTATTCCAATACGAAATCGTCAGCAATACGAAATCAAAGTAGCAAAAATAAGTTTCAATTAAAAGGAAAATACTCTAGCGTAAGTGGGCAGGGTATTCCAATTGGAGCATTTAATATAGCTCCAGGATCTGTTGTGGTTAATGCAGGAGGACGAATTTTGTCTGAAGGGGTTGATTATACCGTTGATTATACTGGTGGACGTGTAATGATTTTAGATGAAGCCTTGTTGGCTTCCAATACGCCCATTAATATTTCGGTAGAAAATAACACCATGTTTGGTCAACAAACGAAACGCTTTTTCGGATTAAATGTCGATCACCAATTCAACAGAGATTTTAAAATTGGCGGTACGTTTTTGCGTTTATCAGAAAAACCAATGACGCACAAATCGATGTATGGTCAGGAATCAGTAAACAATACGATTTGGGGGTTCAATGCACAGTATTCGACAGAAGTTCCTTTCTTAACGCGATTAGTAAATAAATTACCGAATATCGATACCGATGTCGAATCAAGAGTGTCTTTGAGAGGGGAATTTGCCTATTTGCAACCTGGAACCTCGAAAAATGATCAAATGAATGGAGAATCAACGGTGTATATTGACGATTTTGAAGGGGCTCAATCGCGTATCGATATCCGCTCTCCTTTGGCGTGGAAATTATCGAGTACACCCGTAGGCTTCTTTAAAAAAGACAATAATACATACGAAGATCCCAATCAATTACCCCAATCACTAGAAGATGGATACCGCCGTGGAAAATTATCGTGGTATACGATTGACCCAACATTTTACGTAGGAGCAAAACCGTCAGGTGTGGGAGAACGCGATATGTCATCCAATAGAACGCGAAGAATCTATAGCGAAGAGCTATTTGCAACGAAAGATATAGCCTATGGGGAGAGTAGAGTAATCACGACATTGGATATGACCTATTACCCAGCAGAACGTGGTCCCTACAACTTTAACCCTGAGTTCGTAAAGAGCAATAAATCGACAACCCCACGTAAAAACTGGGGCGGTGTGATGCGCGGATTAGCGACTACGAACTTTGAACAAGCTAATATTGAATTTGTAGAGTTTTGGGTATTGGATCCTTATGTAGGTAGAGCGAATGACGTCATGCCAGATCGAAATGATGGAGAATTGCGCTTAAACTTTGGATTTATTTCAGAAGATATTCTACGTGATGGATATAAGCAGTATGAGAATGGTCTACCTGCAGCAGGAAGCACAGTAGCGACTATTGAAACGATTTGGGGGAAAGTTCCTGCCGCCCCTTCGTTAATCTATGCGTTTGATGTCAATTCAGAAAGTAGACGGATGCAAGATGTCGGATTAGACGGATTGAATGACGAAGAAGAAAAAATAAAATTCAAAGATTTTGCGGGATTTCCTGATCCAGCAGCAGATAACTTTGTACACTATTTGGATGCAGAAGGGGGAATCCTAGAACGCTATAAAGATTACAACGGATTAGAAGGAAATTCACCTACCTCAGGAACAAGAGGAGGAAACAACCAGCCCGATGCGGAAGATATTGATGGGGATAACACCATGAATACCATCGATGCTTATTTTGAATACGCCGTAAAAATTAAAGCCAATCCACAAGTTGGTGAAAACTATGTAACCGATATTCGAAATACAACAGCTCAATTAGCAGACGGATCAGTAACACCTGTTCGCTGGGTACAATATAAAGTGCCTATTGACGAAAATGGAAAAAAGATAGGAATGATTGATGATTTCCGTTCCATGCGTTTTATGCGAATGTATTTAACAGGATTTGAAAGCGATATTACCCTGCGTTTTGGAAGCTTGGATTTAGTGCGTTCAGATTGGAGAAGATACAATGCGAGTTTACAAAACGATAAAGACAATAACCCACTTCCTTTACGACCTAATACAGGATTTGATGTGACGTCTGTTGGTATTCAAGACAACTACGACAGAAAGCCAATTCCGTATGTAGTTCCACCAGGAGTGAAGCGCGAACAGTATTATGTCAATAATACCATTGTGGCGCAAAATGAGCAATCACTATCGTTAAAAGTATATCCTGTTGAGCCAGGAAAAACACCAGATGGATTAGCGCCTGGTGATTCAAGAGGGGTGTATAAAAACTTTAGCTTAGACCTTCGTCGTTACAATAAGTTGCGTATGTTCATTCACGCAGAAGCACTTGAAAACAGTGCAGTGCGTTTAAGAGATGATGAGATGGTGGCTTTTATTCGTTTGGGAACGGATATGACGGATAACTTCTATCAAGTAGAAATCCCGTTAAAAGTAACGAATTTAGGAGAGGCAAATCCAGACTTGATTTGGCCAGAAGCCAATGAATTGGAGTTGCGTTTAGAGCTCTTAACCAAGTTGAAAATCCTTTTCATGAACGAAGTAGGTCAACAAGAACGCCTAACGGATATCTTCTTTAAAGAGGAAGAAGAACTGACTAGCGGCGCTTCACGTCCGAATAAATTGCGCTACGGAATTAAGGGGAATCCAAACTTCGGAAATGTACGCGTCATCATGATTGGTTTGAGAAATGACCTAGATCGCTATGGAGCAACAGGAGATTTGGCAGGAGAATTTTGGTTTGATGAGTTGCGAATGTCTGATATGGATAATAAAGGAGGTTGGGCAGCCGTGTTAAGTATGGATGCTAACTTGGCCGACTTTGCTAATATTTCCGCTACAGGAACCAAACGCACCATTGGATTCGGTGGATTAGAACAAGGACCTAACCAACGAAGTAAAGAAGATTTTAAGTCGTATAGTATTGTAACCAATATGAATCTAGGACAGTTACTTCCGAAAGATTGGAGAATCAACTTGCCGTTTAATTATGCGATTAGTGAGGAATTTATTACACCAGAGTTTGATCCAGCTAATCCCGATATTAAACTCAAAACGATGAAGTCAGTTTCGCCATCTTCAGCCATGGCAGAAGAAATAGAAAAACGCGCAACAGACTATACAAAACGAAGAAGTATCAACTTTATTGGGGTCAATAAACAGAAAAACCCAGAAAGTAAAAAACGAGTGTATGATATTGAAAATATCACCCTATCACACTCGTATAATGA
Organism: Flavobacterium sp.; assembly: GCA_030152225.1. Taxonomy (GTDB): domain Bacteria; phylum Bacteroidota; class Bacteroidia; order Flavobacteriales; family Flavobacteriaceae; genus Flavobacterium. The sequence goes on from JASLHL010000067.1 coordinate 5,418, forward strand.
AGTGATTCACCACGATTTTGAAGTGGAATCCATGATTGATCAACAAACGAGATCCTCCCTGGAGTATGCATATAATTTTGAAACAAAACCAATTGAACCATTCAAAAAAGTAAACTTTATGAAAGGTAGATATTGGCAAGTTTTGAAGGATTTTAACTTCAATTATATGCCTTCTAACATCATGTTTAGCAGTAATATTATGCGTCAGTATAATAAACAACAATATCGCTTAATTGACGTCGAAGGAATTGGATTAGATCCGTTGTATAGACGCAATTATTACTTCAATTACAACTATGGATTTAATTTTGATTTGACCAAATCACTGCGTTTAAATTATGTGGGAGGAAGTAATAATATTGTTCGAAATTATTACGATAGCCAGTATAATATCATTGAAAGTAGCACCATTTGGGACGATTATTTTAATACAGGTGAACCCAATCAGTTTACGCAACAATTGACGTTGAACTACGATTTGCCATTAAATAAAATTCCATTCCTTTCGTTTGTTCGCTCTACCTATGCGTATACGGGAACTTACAATTGGCAACGTGCTTCGGATGCCTTTAGTCAAATCGAATTTGATGGCATAGAATACAGCTTAGGTAATACGATTCAAAACTCGCGTAATCAACAGTTGAATACAACCTTTAGTATGGAAACCCTATACCGCTATATTGGTCTAGTGAAAAGCCCGAAGCCGAATCGTTCATCTGCGAAGAAAGCAGCGATCGTGCCAGGACAAAAAGTAGTACAAAATAAAGGCGAGGAAAAAGAAGGAGCTGGAACGGCATGGAAAGATTTCGCAATCGGCTTGTTGACTTCAGTAAAAACGATTCAGATTAATTATTCTGAAAATAGCAGTACGGTTTTACCTGGGTATATGCCAAGTGTTGGTTTTTTTGGTACCGCAAAACCAACGATGGGATTTGTTTTTGGAGATCAGGCTGACGTCCGATACCGTGCAGCAAGTAGTGGGTACCTAACCGATTTTCCGGAGTTCAACCAAGAATTTACTCAGGTGACAAATAAAATGTTGAACTTCACAGCAAGTGTAAGCCCTATTCCAGATCTAACGATCGATGTGACAGGTAGAAGAATGAAATCCGAAAATTACGCGGAACAATTCCAAGTCATTGACAAGGAATATCAATCACAATCACCATACAATTATGGAAACTTCAGTATTTCCACTATTATGTTGGGTAGCGCTTTCTCAAGTAATTCACTGGAATACTCGGCTGCATTTGAACAAATGAAAGACAATCGTTTAATTATCGCTAATCGCTTAGCAACAGCTAGGGGAATTGATATTAACGATCCGAATAACTTAGATCAAGATGGTTTCCCAATTGGATACAGTAAAGGAAATCAGGAGGTGTTGTTGCCTGCGTTCTTAGCTGCGTATACAGGACAAGGTGCAGGTAAAGTCTCGACGAGCATGTTTAGGGATATTCCGTTGCCTAACTGGAATATGCGCTACACAGGATTGATGCGCATTCCTTGGATTAAAGACAAATTTAGAAGATTTTCGTTGCATCATGGCTATACCGCTACCTATGCATTGGGATCTTTTACGTCTAATTTTGAGTATCAGGCTAATCCAAATGAGGTTAACCAATATGGAAATTATCCTGCTCAAACAGTAGTTAATAATGCAATATTAACGGAGCAATTTAATCCGTTAATTCGCTTTGATTTAGAAACAAAATCGGCTATTAAAATCCTAGCTGAGATTCGAAAAGACCGTACCTTAGCCTTGAGTTTTGACAATAACTTATTGACGGAAACAACAGGACACGATTATGTAATCGGATTGGGATACCGCATCAAAAATGTTGGATTCAATTCGATGTATGCTAATAATGGAATGGGCGGACGCATTGAAAGTGATATCAATATCAAGGTCGATTTAACCCTCAGTCAACGAGAAACTATCGTACGCTATTTAGATTATAACAACAACCAAGTAGGAGGAGGACAAGATATGTGGAAGCTTTTGATTACAGCAGATTATATGTTGAGCAAAAATTTAACCGCTATTTTCTTCTATGACCATTCGTTTTCTAAAGCAGTTATTTCAACGATGTATCCAATTACCAATATCCGAACAGGACTTACTATGCGATATAGTTTTGGAAATTAGTTGAATTTGTTTCGAAATCTATAAGATTATTATACATTTGCTAAAAAATATTACAAAATGAATTTACCAGCTAATTTAAAGTACACAAAAGACCACGAGTGGGTAGCTATCGAAGGTGATATTGCTACTGTAGGTATTACAGATTTCGCTCAAAGAGAGTTAGGCGATATCGTATATGTTGAAGTAGAAACGTTAGACCAAACGTTAGATAAAGATGAAGTGTTTGGTACAGTTGAGGCTGTAAAAACAGTATCTGATTTATTTTTGCCTTTATCAGGAGAAGTAATTGAGTTCAATGAAGGGTTAGAGACAGAACCAGAATTAGTTAACCAAGATCCTTATGGAGCTGGATGGATGATTAAAATTAAAATTTCTGATTCAAGCGAAGTTGATGCTTTGTTGTCAGATGCTGAATATAAAGAATTAATTGGCGCGTAAGGTTTATCTCCTTGCTGGACTGTTTTGGACATGCTTTATTGTATATGCATGTTTAGCAGAGGCAAGTACTATCCCAAAAACGAGCTTTTTCAATATTCCAAATAGAGATAAAGTAGCGCATTTTACTTTTTATTTTGTTTTCTCGCTGATTTGGTTTTTTTTTAGTACTAAAAAAAATACAGACAGAAAGACAAAAAGAAGAACAGGAATAGTTATCTTTACTATAGCAACGTTCTTTGGTGGAGGCATTGAGTTATGTCAATATTACTTCACAAGTTCAAGGAGTGCTGAATGGGCAGATTTTATTGCGAATTCTTTAGGAAGTGCATTAGGAATTATATTTGGTTTATTTATAACAACGCATAAAAAAAAATAGAGCCCCAGTGATGGGGCTTTTTTTATTAATATAAAGTACTTACAAAATGAAAGATTTGAGAGAATTTATGGATTCTACGTATTTGAAAACTGCAGAACAAGCTGGTTTGTCTGAAGTAGAAAATAAAAAAGTAGTAACCGAACTGATTCAAGAAGCCATCGACGAGCATTTTAAGTTGGCAATGATTCGACCAGAAGAAGTGAAAGCGGGTAGAGCTTTAGTGGATCAGCACAAAGCGAAAGTTTTACTAGGTACAGTGATCGATTTTCCAGCAGGAGATGGAGGGTTAGAAGCGAAGTTGAAGGAGGCAAAACAAGCCGTTGAAGATGGAGTAGACGAATTAGACTACGTCGTGGATTATAAAGCATTCCAGAAAGGTTTAATCGATCAAGTGAAGGAAGAGGTTAAAGCGTGTACGCTGTATGGTTTACAAGCTGGAAAAGCAGTAAAATGGATTATTGAAGTTGCTGCTTTATCTCATACCGATATTATCAAATTGACGACACTAATCAAAAATGTAGTGTTGAGTAATTGCAAAGAAACAGATTATGACAAAGTATTTGTTAAATCTTCTACTGGTTTTTATAAAACGGAAGGTGGAAAACCCAACGGAGCAACTATAGAAACCTTAGTGTTGATGATTGAAAACGCTGGTCCACTACCAGTAAAAGCTGCTGGAGGAATTAGAGACCGTCAAACGGCTATCGAAATGATCACCTTAGGCGTTAAAAGATTGGGAACTTCTTCTGCAAAAGTTATTGTTGAGGGGACGGGAAGTACTGAAAATTACTAAAAGATTAAAATAAGTGAATATTCAAAGCTCTAACAGATGTTTATAGGTGTAGTTCTAAAAATTGGATTATATTTGCAACTCATTAAAAACAAATGAAAACAGCTTTGAATATTTCTTCTGAAAATAAACAATCGGTTTCTATCCTTAAGGAATTTAAAGAAATGACTAAGATGGGACTTGCCCTGAGCGTAGTGTTTTCCACTTTGGCAGGTTATGTTTTAGCAGTTCCGGATATTAGAAGCATCAATTATATGACCATTCTCGCTCTCGCAATAGGAGGATATTGTATGGTCGGAGCATCAAATGTGTACAATCAAATCATTGAACGCGATTTAGATGCGAAAATGAACCGCACAGCGAATCGACCAATCGCTTCTGGTCGTGTTAAGCCAACACCCGCTTTTATTCTAGCTGTGGTGTTAACGCTTTTAGGGATCGGGATCTTATATGCCATCAACCCTAAAACAGCAATGTTTGGCGCAATCTCTATCTTTTTATATACAAGTGTTTATACACCACTGAAAACCATCACACCTTTATCGGTCTTTGTCGGTGCTTTTCCTGGTGCAATTCCTTTTATGTTGGGATGGGTAGCCGAAACAAATAATTTTGGTATCGAAGCAGGAACGCTATTCTTAATCCAATTCTTCTGGCAATTTCCACATTTCTGGGCGATCGGATGGTTCTTGTATGACGATTATAACCGAGGAGGATTCTCGATGTTGCCAACAGGTAAAAAAGACAATAAAACGCTTACGCAAATTATCTTATATACCATTTGGTTAATCATCGTTTCTATTTTCCCTGTATTTAACGTGACAGGACGTCTGTACTTAACGCCAATTGCAGCAGGACTTGTTCTGCTTGCAGGAATATGGATGCTTACAGCAGCAGTAAAACTGTATAAGCAACGTACGGATAAAGCCGCTCGTGCCTTGATGTTGGTGAGTGTGACCTATATCTCGTTAATTCAGATTATTTACGTGTTAGATAAAATTTTACGATAGTTTATACAAATAGAATATGGAAAATATTGTAGCGCAAGAACAGTATGAGAAAAAAGGCAAAGCATTAAAAGTAATGCTGTTGTTTGCCATTGGAAGTATTGCCATGGTGTTTGCTGGATTGACAAGTGCTTACGTAGTAAGTAAATCCAGACCCGATTGGTTGGCAGACTTCGTTTTGCCTATTGATTTTACAATTAGTACCGTTGCAATTGTAATTAGTAGCGTAACAATGCACTTCGCATTGAAAGCAACGAAAGATGGAGAAACGAAAAAAAGTACGATTTATTTAATTTCTACTTTGATTTTAGGTCTGTTATTCGTTTTTTTGCAATTCAAAGGATTTGGACAGGTAATTAACGAAGGCTATTTCTTTACAGGAAGTGAGAGTACAATTACAACATCATTTTTATATGTCATTGTAATTGTGCATATTGCACACTTGTTTGGAGGGATGATTTCTTTACTAGTAGTAATTTATAATCATTTTAAACAAAAGTATAATGCTGAGCAATTCGTTGGAATACAGCTATGTGCGTGGTTC
>JASLHL010000073.1 GCA_030152225.1 Flavobacterium sp.
CCTGTACATAAGCAGAATTAAATTGGTTTATTAAATGAAGTTTTAATTCACTTAATTTCAAATTCAATTCATCTTTATTTTTAACGGCAAGAACATTTTTTATTTGCTCTTTTTTTGAATCCCAGTGTTTAGGATCAATTAATATTTCTGTTTTGACAAAAATATCAATTTCGCGAGTATGCGAAAATCTCAGATAAATAGGCGACGGGTTTGATTGCCCTCGCGTAAGAAATTTTACAGAGGCCATTGTAATAGGGTTTTAAATTCGACATATATTATAAACGATTGTACATTTTATAACTATCAAAAAAAGACAATCTTTTTTGTTAGTTAAATGATGTGGTAAAATCTGCACAACCATTGCACAGCAAATATACAATTTAATTATATCTGTTTTATACAATCATGTAAAATAATTTACATAAAATGGCTGAATTGTATAAAAAAACCCCTATACAAATGTATAGGGGTTTCTTAGTTGTGACCACGGCAGGATTCAAACCTGCAACCTTCTGAGCCGTAATCAGATGCGCTATTCAGTTGCGCCACGTGGCCTTATTGCTTATTGCGAGTGCAAATATAAGACGATATTCTGTAAAACCAAACTGGATCAACAAAAAAATCAATGTTTTTTTCGTTTACTTTATTAATCAATTAATAGATAGTAGCTTAGCTTACAAAGTTTTTTTCTCTTTTTTATCAAGATCTACAACTCTCCGAACGATATCAGCCTTTTCTAGTAAAAACAACAGCTCTTTACTATTTTTCACTTCCCTCCCAACCTTTTTCTTTTTTCTGCGTCTATGCTTATAGCAATGGAACGATCCATTCCAACTAACTTTATTAAAACCTATTTAACTATGAAAAAAATTGTACAATCTGCGAGTATGCTTTGTTTGTTTGCTCTTTTTGCCAGCTGTAGTTCAGATGACTCCACTCGCCCTTACATTGAACCTCCAATTGAAGGACCAACTACTCGTATTGAAAAACACTACTATGTATCAGACGTTCAATCGAAGTCCTACACCATTGATATGGAGCACCAACTCAACGGAACCTATGAAATGACTTCTACCCTATCCCAACAGGATCACTTTGTCCTTTCGTATACGGACGACTTTCAGTTGACCCATCTAAACAATACCGTAAACGAATACAAAGACGAAAAAGTAAACAACACCTATGTATTGGACTATCACTTCGAATTAGACGAAAACAATCGATTAAAAACCTTTGACATCCAACGCCAAGGCAACTCCCTTAGGTCTTTTGCTTACCACTACAAAAACAACAGATTGGACTCAAATCGCCTGGTTGATGAAGGGCAAGTTATCAATCAATCCTTCACCTATAACGATAAAGACCAATTTATCCGTTCGACAATCACTCCCATGAATCTTCAATTTGAGTATGGGTATAACGACAAAAATCAGCTGATATCAATGAGCTTTTTTACCTTGAGCATGGAAATAGGCTATGACGAAGGAAAAAATCCATTTACGCTTTTGCCTTTTGACATGACCAGCTTTGTATTTAACGAAATGGACTTCATTCCTTTAACCTACCATTTTTCAACGAACTTCAACTATTTAAAAAGTCCAGAAAACGAAAAATATACCATTGAGTATACCTATAACGAAGATCATTACCCAATAAAAGCTATGATGTACGAAGTAACCGAGAAAACAAAAACCCTCTACCGCGAAATTGACTATTCTTATACCGTAAAAGAAATAGAAGTAAAAATAGAAAAGCCCCAAAATTAGGGGCTTTTGTTATTTTATTTTAAAAGAAAACTGGCCGCTATCTTTTACATTAATCACGTGTCCTTGTCGGTTGTCATTGACAAGTGTCTCAATTGAAAAAATCAAATCAAATGCTTCTTGTTTCTTTACTGTACTCACTTCTACAAAAACAAACTGCTCTTTTGTTTTTAAGGTCCCTGTGTGAAACGTATTGCTACTAACAAGGGTATCTTTTACCCATACCACATCTTGAACAACCACAAATCCATTGCTACTTGATGTACCATAGCGGATTTTGTAAGTCGCAGGCCCAGGATTGGCTACTACATAAAAACTATACGCTTGTTCTGCTTCGGCATTTGATGTTTTGTCATCTGATGAACAACCTAAAAAAAAGTGCCCCAAAAAGCAGCAACATAAATCTTCCTTTTCTCATTTGTATTCTTTTAGAACACAAACATATCGTCATTTAATCTCATTAAAAACAACAATCTCTTATTTTACAGGGATATTCCCTCAATGCCCTGTTCTTCATCCGTACTTTTTTTGAAGTACAGAAAAACTGTACATTATGCTAAAGTTTTAAAATCTGTTTTTTTAACTAAAAATAGGTAGTACTTTAACAATACCAATTTCACTAAAAACATTTAATTATGAAAAAAATACTTTTTGCCCTAGTCCTTGTATTGGGATGTGGAGCAACGACTTTTGCAAATGAAAGCGATCGTACAGAACAGGTTTATAAATATTTCAAACAATATGACTACGAAATTGTTGTTTGGAAAAAGTTGAGAAACTATGGAAGTGGTCCGCAAATGATGCAAATACTACACAAAGAAACAGGAAGAAATACGATGTCCTGGATCAACAATCGAATTAACGTTTTAAAACAAAACTATCCGGGTACACCACAAGAACCAATTACGGTGATGAATATGATCCCCTATCCTAGTAGCGATTTTGACCCAATCTATCTTGATCCTAGCATTCCTGACAGAGTATTAGAAGAAGTTGTGTTTGAAACACGTCAATAATAAGCTAACTAATCATTACATCTACATAACGCGGGGAGTTTATAAACTTCCGCACCTTGTACTTAAAAGTTTATCCAGGCAAGACAGCGCTTTGTGCGCATCTTTTTTGGGTAAACTTTTTTTAATTAACCTTTATTGCAATTTACTGTAGTAGACGTAAACCAAGGTAGTAATCAAGAAAATAAGCAAGTAAAAATAAAGGGGATTTCCCGTAAAGAATCCTACAATCAAAAACAAAACAGTAGCCGTAGCGCCGATGAGTAAAAAATTAAAGGTTTCTTTATCGATAATATCGTCAAATTCATCCTCTTCCTCCTTCCTTTCTTTTTCCAACTGCTGTGTTTTTTCTTGGAGTTTCGCTTTTTTCTCTGCCCATGTTTTTCGAAATGTAGGACCACTAGTTTTTTTAGTCTTACCCTGTGACGACAGATATGATCGACCAAAGCGATATCCTAGGTAGTCGAGCAACAAAACCAGTAATAGCAAAGCAATTTTTATCATTGTACAGGTTATTCAGCGAATTTTCAAGACGCAAAAATAACAAACTATCTAAACACACACCCAACAAAAATAAAAAAAGAGGACATTCACTGTGGAATGCCCTCTTTTCAATTATATTCAAAATCACTAATTATCTATCCTTGAATTTCAGCAAAAAACTCTTCGTTGTTTTTTGTATTTTTGATAGAATCAATAATCGATGTCATAGCCTCGATTGAATTCATATCATCCATTACTTTGCGAACCGTCCACGTGCGCTGTAATGCATCGCGATCCAAGAGTTCATCATCGCGACGAGTACTTGAAGAAGTAATGTCAATCGCAGGGTAAATACGCTTGTTTGCCAATTTTCGATCCAATTGAAGCTCCATATTTCCTGTTCCTTTGAATTCTTCAAAGATTACCTCATCCATCTTAGATCCCGTATCTACTAAAGCCGTAGCAATAATACTCAACGAACCACCATTCTCAATATTACGCGCCGCTCCAAAGAAGCGTTTTGGTTTTTGTAATGCGTTAGCATCTACCCCTCCACTCAATACTTTTCCTGACGCAGGTTGTACGGTGTTATAAGCACGGGCTAAACGCGTAATGGAATCCAACAAGATCACTACATCATGTCCACATTCAACCAAACGCTTGGCTTTTTCCAAGACAATATTGGCTACTTTTACGTGGCGCTCTGCAGGCTCATCAAACGTTGAAGCAATTACTTCTGCACGAACACTGCGTTGCATATCCGTCACCTCTTCTGGGCGTTCATCGATCAATAAAACGATCAAATAAACTTCAGGGTGATTGGCTGCAATGGCATTCGCTACATCTTTCAACAACATCGTTTTACCCGTTTTTGGTTGTGCAACGATCATTCCACGTTGTCCTTTACCAATAGGAGCAAACATATCCATAATACGCGTTGATGTTGTGCTTCTCGCACCGTCTAATTTGAATTTTTCCGTTGGGAAAATGGGCGTTAAGTGCTCAAAAGAAACGCGATCTCTTACACTTTGAGGATCATGTCCATTAATTTTTAATACGCGAACGAGTGGGAAGAATTTCTCTCCTTCTTTTGGAGGACGAACCACTCCTTTTACTGTATCTCCTGTTTTTAAACCAAAAAGGCGAATTTGTGACTGTGATAAATAGATATCATCAGGAGATGACAAATAGTTATAATCCGCAGATCGCAAGAAACCGTAACCATCTGGCATCATTTCCAACACCCCTTCACTTTCAATAATACCATCAAACTCATAATCAGGTTCTCTGAAATTATTTTTTTGTTGTGCGTTATTGTTGTTGGATTGATTTTGGTTGCGTTGTTGGTTTCTATTGCCTTGTTGATTTTGATGCTGTCTTTTATTGTCTTGTTCAACAGCAGGCTGGTCGCTTACAACTGGAGTTTCCGTTTCGCTTTTAGTAGCATCAGAAGCAACGTTTTGACGTTGATCGTCTCCTTGTTGCTTTTTGTTATTTTTAAAATCGCGCTTTTGAAAGTCGCGCTTAGTATTATCGTTTTTCTTCTTTTGTGTAAACTCTTTGTGGTTGTCACGTGAAGTGCTCTTAGCTTCTACTTTCGCTTCTACTTTTGAATCTACATTCGACTCTGATTTTACAGTATCGCGATCTTCCTTACTCTCTTCTTTTGAAGATTCGAGGGTTCGATGCGCTGTTGATTCAGTCTTCTTTTCTTGTTTCCCATCCATTGGTGTTCTTTCCACCTCTGCTGTTTGCTTGGCAAGTCTTGGACGTCTTGGTTTTTCGACTGGAGTAGCTGCTACTGGAGCTGTTTGCACTGTTTCGGTTTGAACCGCTTTTTCTTTTTGCGCAACAGGCTTCGTCGCTTTAGCCTTACCTTCTGTTGGAGCTTGAACTTCTAAAATTCGTTCAATTAACTCTCCTTTTTTTAAAGTCGACACCTTAGTCAGCTTAGCCTGCTTCGCGATCTCCTGAAGGTCAGAAACCTTCATTTTTTCTAATTGGGAAATGTCAAACATATAAATGTTTATAGATTATAAATAAATGAGTTGTGTCTTAAAAATAAGAATGGAATTTTTGTTAGTAGAAGTGTCGTATTATGAAGTACTTACGACATAACTGTTGCAATAATACGAATTATTTTTAATATTTAATAGGTTTTTATAAAAAAGAAACCTTACTTTTGTGTGAGTTACAGAAAATCAATCATCATGTTACAGCGAATTCAAACCGTATATATGGTACTAGTTCTTATTGCACTAGGCGTATTACCCTTTGTTTTTCCTTTATGGTACAATGCACAGCAAGAGGAAGTTTACTTTATGTTTTTCCCCGCGTTCACCTTTCTTTTCGGCGCATCTGCTGCATTAACCGCTGTGAGTATCATGAATTATAAAAATAGACAACGACAGTTTGTTTGCAACAGACTGACTATGATATTAAACGTTATACTATTAGGATTATTTGTTTATCGAACACTAACTGTATCTGGAGAAGCGTCAGAAATCGTTTCTGAGAAAGGTATTGGGATGTTCCTCCCTATTGTTTCTATCGTGTTGCTTGTATTAGCAAACAAAGCCATCAAGAAGGATGAAGATCTTGTAAAATCTGTGGATCGCTTACGATAAACCTAACATCTTAGTTTATTAGTGCGTAAAAAAAACCGAACAATTATACTTGTTCGGTTTTTTTGTTTTTCGGCCATTCGATTAGCTCTAAATCTTTGATATTCCCTTGGTCTAGGACAAACCGCAACATCGTTCGTACTTGATGAAAACCGCTAATACCCGCAGCACCAGGATTTAAATGCAATACTGCATATTCCGCATCATATTGTACTTTCAAAATATGAGAATGACCACAAATGTACAAGCCTGGTTTTTCTTTTCTCAATTGATTTTTTACTTGAGTGCGGTATTTTCCGGGATAACCGCCAATGTGAATCATATACACTTTCATCCCTTCACAAACAAAAAGCTGCTCTTCTGGAAATTCGATACGCGCTTCTGCATCGTCAATATTGCCATATACCGCTCGTAGCGGTTTGTACTTCTTAATCTCATCCGTTACTTCGAGATTGCCAATATCCCCCGCATGCCAAACCTCGTCAGCCTGCTTAACGTATTTTAAAATCGACGCATCAATACAGCTGTGTGTATCGGATAACAATACTATTTTTTTCATTGGTCTAACACTTTATTCAACAACAATTAATCGAGATAAAACTGAATCAGTTTTTTGATTGCCTTTTGACATACACCACAGAATCGATCATATTGGTTGGTACGCATACGACACTCTAACGCTCCTTTATAGATTCCATTGCCCTCCAAGCCTTCATAAACGCCTATTGGGTATTTTTTAGCTTGATCTACTGGGGTAGGAATAGGAGTTTCTTTTTTCAACTGCCCACTCCACTTTGCATCAAAGTCCTTCAGCGTTGTAATATTTTGCTCCCAAGGTTCAGTTTGATTGGAGATAAAATCGCTCAATACATCTTGTTCGTAAAAATACTCATCCGCTAATCCCGCAAAACTATGCCCAAACTCGTGAACCACCACAGGTTTAAAATCTGCATGTCCTGTTGTTGTCAAGGTATAAGAATTGTAAATTCCGCCACCACCATATACATCAGTATTGGCTAGGATAATAATGTGTTCATAGGGAATTCCCGCTAAAAGATCATGTACTTTTTTCAGGCGATTTGTCGTCAAATAGCGCTGAGAATAAAATGTATCAAAATTCGATTCAACGGCAGTTTGCTTCCATTCACCTGTGCGTGGTACACTTACTCCAGCATCATGTGATGGGCTTTTTACAGCGATAAAATTAAAGTAATCGCTAAATTGATCAAAAGGCTGATGTTTGAGTATTTCCTCCACAGACACTTGAGCCGCAGCCCTAAATTGATCCATCTCTGCTTCAGTATATCCCTCGGCAACCAATACTACATTAATAGCCTTACTGTTGTCTTTCGCCTGATGAATATACTCATGCGGAGTAACTTCTGCTATGCCTTTATCATGAATCAATATGTCTTGAGGTTCCACTAGGTGTGTTAACCTACTTTTTTCTTTTCCGTTTTCATCAAATAGCACGACTTCTACTTTGGTTTTTTGCTTGGGAAAAGGAACTAAAAAAACATTTTCAAAACTCTTCGTTGTTGTTGCTGCCTCTTCTGTGGACAACCACTCTTGAAATAGCGTACTAAAACTCGTGGTATAAATCAATTGATCCGTTGCTTCATCATACAGACGCACTTGTCCATTACCTCTCAATGCATTTTCACTTAAGTGATGGGTTCTTCCCGCCCACATCGGATAACGCACCAATTCATCCAACAGTATAAACTGTTGCTCAGTATTTCCGCCAAAAATATAATCCAATCGCAAGGTCTTATGCTCGAAATACTGATTAAAATCTTGGGCTTGTGCTACTGTAAATAGCCCTCCACATAGTAGGCCTATAACAATCTTTTTTATTTTTCTCATCATCGGTATTGTTTTCAAAAAGTAAAAATAGAACTATTTGACTACTTTTTCTATCTCGATTACGGCAATTTATACTTGCCTTCTCTTTTAACATAAGTAGGTTTGGTTGGGTGAGGATTTGATTAGATTGAGTGAGAATGGTAATCAATGAAAATCTTTGTTATGAATAATTGCTTGAACAACAAAAGCCAAAAAACAAAAGCCAAAAAACAAAAGCCAAACAACAAAAGTCAAACAGCAAAAGCCAAACAGCAATCCCCGTTTATATTTTGTTTTAGTGTTCGATGAATCTAAAACCACCACTAACCATTCACCACTCACCATTCACGATTCACGATTCATTCATCTCCCTTTTCCTATCCCCCTTTTCTCTTTTTTCCCATTTTTAAAGTATATTTGTAGGCTTAAAACGAGACTTATTTTGAGATATTTTATCGAATTTGCGTATAATGGTGCGAACTATCATGGCTGGCAACTCCAACCGAACGCTCCTACTATACAGCAAACGTTAACTGAGGCTATTTCGACTCTATTGCGCCAACCAATTGAACTAATTGGAGCAGGCAGAACAGATGCTGGTGTGCATGCCAAGCAGATGTTTGCGCATTTTGACTGGGATCACCCTTTGGATAAACCAACGTTAATTCAAAAAATGAATTCGTTTTTACCTCCTGATATTGTGGTGTACCAGTTTCACGAGGTTGCAGCAGATGCACATGCACGTTTTGATGCAACAGATCGAACATACGAATACCACCTGCATTTGTTCAAAGATGCATTTGTACATCCATTGAGCTATTATCACCATCGCGCATTAGATGTGGAGTTGATGAATCAAGCGGCTCAAATTTTATTTGAATACGAAGATTTTGAGTGTTTTTCAAAAACACATACCGATGTTTTTACCTTCAATTGTACCATTTACAAAGCAGAATGGACGTTCATCAATGACAATCAATTGGTTTTCACTGTCTGTGCAAATCGATTCTTACGCAATATGGTACGCGCCATTGTGGGTACGCTCATCAATGTTGGTTTACACAAAATCACCCTAGATGATTTCAGAGCAATCATCGAAAGCAAAGACCGTGGACAAGCAGGATTCTCAGTTCCCGGAAAAGGCTTATTTTTAACAAAAGTAGGTTACCCTTATTTATGAAAAAACTAAACTCCATATCCTTACGCAAAACACTAGCTTATGCCAAACCCTATCAGAGTAGATTCCGTTGGGTGATCTTTTTTGCTATTGCGTTATCCATTTTTGCTGCGGCTCGTCCGTATATGGTCAAAGAAACCGTTAACCAATATGTACAACCCCAAGATCAAACGGGTCTTTTAATCTATGTGGGATTAATGGCTATTGTTTTGATCCTGGAAGTGACCTTTCAATTTTTATTTACCTATTGGGCCAGTTGGTTAGGACAAGATATCGTCAAGGATATTCGCGAAAAGTTATTTAAAAAAATCATCTCTTTTCGCATGCGCTATTTCGACAATGAACCAGTTGGTAAATTAGTAACGCGTTCTGTATCTGATATTGAATCCATTGCTAGTATTTTTAGCCAAGGTTTATTTATGATTGTCAGCGACTTACTCAAAATGTTTGTGGTCTTGGCGATTATGTTTTACATGAATTGGAAACTCAGCTGTATTGTTTTATTGGCTATGCCTATTTTACTCTATGCCACTCGTGTTTTTCAAATAAAAATGAAAGATGCCTTTCAAGAAGTACGTACGCAAATTGCCAACCTCAATACCTTCGTACAAGAGCGTATTTCTGGAATGAAAATCGTTCAACTTTTCACCCGCGAAGAGATTGAATACGAGAAATTCAAAGATATTAATGAAAAACACAACCAAGCTTGGTTGAAAAATATTCTCTATAACTCCATCTTCTTTCCCATTGCGGATATTGTATCCTCTTTAACTTTGGGGATTGTCATTTGGTATGGAGGGATGTCGATTGTACAAGGAGACAACCTCACTACCTTTGGAGATTTATTCGCCTATACCATGTTGATTAGTATGCTCTTCAATCCTTTGCGTCAAATTGCCGATAAATTTAACGTAATGCAAATGGGAATCATTGCGGCAGAACGCGTGTTTGAAGTATTGGAAATGGATGAGACAATTGAGCAGAACGGAACCATTCAAGCTCCGTCATTCAAAGGTGATATTTCCTTGAATAACGTACACTTCAGCTATATTCCAGGGGTAGAAGTCTTAAAAGGCATTGATTTGGAAATTAAAGCAGGACAAACCGTTGCAATTGTCGGTTCTTCAGGAGCCGGAAAATCAACCATTATCAACTTGCTCAACCGTTTTTACGATATTAATGCAGGACAAATTAAAATAGACGGCATTGATATTCACGATTTTGAACTAGCTTCTCTGCGTCAACAAATTGCTATCGTACTTCAAGATGTTTTCTTGTTTAGCGATAGTATTCTCAACAATATCACCCTACACGACCCTGCTATTTCAAGAGAATTTGTCATTGAATCAGCGAAGAAAATCGGCATTCACGATTTTATTGTCAACCTACCAGGAGGATATGATTATGATGTAAAAGAACGCGGGGTTATGTTGTCTTCGGGTCAACGTCAATTAATTGCCTTTTTACGCGCCTATGTGAGTAAACCAAGTATTTTAATTCTCGATGAAGCAACTTCTTCGATTGACTCTCACTCAGAGGAATTACTTCAAAAGGCAACAGATTACCTCACTCACAATCAAACATCTATTATCATTGCTCACCGTTTAGCAACTATTGTAAACGCTGATGTTATTATCGTGATGGATAAAGGTAAAATTGTGGAAAAAGGAACACATCAAGAATTACTAACCTATGAAAATGGGTACTATAGAAATCTATATGAATCTCAATTTAAGGTAGTTGAATCAGCGTAATCACTATCCTATACAACGATACAAAAGAGGTCTGTTTATACACAGTCCTCTTTTTTTTTGCTTCTTAGGGAGTCAAAAGCTTCATTATTCAAAAAAAAATTATTCAAAAATACAGTTTGGTCTATTTATTGGTAGATAGTAAAAAACAGTATTCAGGTGTATATCAAGGAGATGTACAATTTATGGCTCTTCCTAGATAAACTTAGATAAAGCACATCTCATCCGTAGAATAAAAAACATTGAACATGGCCTATACATTAGAACCGATTAAACCGATCCCCACTGCAATTGCTGTATCCCTAACCTTGCTTATTTGCTTTTGCATTCCAGTTCCCGAAGGTGTAGCCCCTAATGCTTGGCATTTACTAGCGCTATTTGTTGGCACCATCGCTGCGATTATAGGAAAAGCATTGCCCATTGGCGCTGTTTCTATTGGTGCAATTGCCTTGGTTGCCATAACAGGTGTCACCAATCCAGGGAACTCCAAAGCAGCCTTAGTTGATGCATTAAGTGGTTTTTCTAATGATTTAATTTGGCTGATTGGTATTTCAATCATGATTTCCATTAGTTTGTGTAAAACAGGATTAGGTGCTAGAATTGGGTATTTTCTCATTTCGTTATTCGGCAAAAAAACGCTGGGTATCGCCTATGCCCTAGCCTTTGCAGAAACCATCTTAGCACCTGTCACTCCGAGTAATACAGCTCGTGGAGGTGGAATTATCTATCCCATCATGCGTTCTATTTCTGAGAGCTTTGGCTCCCGTCCAACAGAAGAATTGAGAAAACGCATTGGGCGTTATTTATCTTTGGTCAACTACAATACGAATCCCATTACCTCGGCCATGTTTATTACAGCAACTGCACCTAATCCTTTAATTGTCAGTTTAATCTATGAAGGAACAGATGCGGGTTTTCACTTATCTTGGGGAATGTGGGCCGTAGCTGCCTTTGTTCCTGCTCTTTTTTCATTGCTGATTATGCCTTTGGTTATCTACAAAATATGCCCACCTGAAATTAAGAAAACCCCAGATGCTCCCGTATTTGCGAAAGCGCAATTGAAAGAACTAGGACCTTTTTCACTACCTGAAAAAATCACCTTGAGTGTCTTTGTGCTCTTACTTTTACTTTGGGCAGGCGTTCCTGCACTATTTTTAGGGGATGATTTTATTGTACAGCCTACAACCGCTGCTTTTATTGGTTTATCCATCCTCTTAGCAACAGGCGTGCTCACTTGGGATGATATTCTCAAAAACAAAGGGGCTTGGGACACTATTGTTTGGTTTGCCGCGCTAGTGATGATGGCAAGTTTTTTAGGCAAATTAGGACTCGTCTCTTGGTTAGCCCAAACCGTTGGTACGGGAATTAATCACCTTGGAGTCAATTGGATTACTGGCACCTTGCTCCTGCTACTCGTATACGTGTATTCACATTACTTTTTTGCCAGCACAACTGCTCATATTACAGCGATGTTTGCCGCCTTTTTTGCCGCAGGGATCGCTTTAGGAACTCCACCGATGCTACTTGCCTTACTCCTCGGATTTTCGTCTTCTCTTATGATGTCGTTAACCCATTACGGTACGGGAACCGCCCCCATTATATTTGGTGCGGGTTATACCACCCTTGCAGAATGGTGGAAAGTCGGTTTTGTTATTAGTCTTGTAAACTTATTCATTTGGATTACCATTGGGGGTCTATGGTGGAAACTCCTAGGCTACTGGTAGTCTGACATTACCTTACTTGTTTTATTATTTTACCTCGGCGTGAGATTTCTCCATAATCTCACGCTTTTTGTTTCTATTATCCCCTATTGTATTAGAAGATGAACAACAATTTAAATCATTACTTACAAATTATACGCTAAAACACATAAACAAAGAAGTTCAATTTACAATTCTATAATTTACAGTCCCACAACTTTTCAAACTCGAAAGTTTCAAGTACGAAAATAATTGATTATTTTCGTAGCGTAAAATATAGAAATACATACATATGAAATTCGATATTATTGTTTTAGGAAGTGGCCCTGGAGGGTACGTTACTGCGATCAGAGCCTCTCAATTAGGTTTTAAAGTAGCGGTAGTTGAAAGAGAAAACTTAGGAGGTATTTGCTTAAACTGGGGATGTATTCCGACAAAAGCGCTTCTAAAATCTGCACAAGTGTTTGAATACTTGAAACATGCATCTGATTATGGTCTGACAATTAATGGAGAAGTTGATAAAGATTTCGACGCTGTAGTTGCACGTTCACGTGGAGTTGCTGCTGGAATGAGCAAAGGTGTTCAATTCTTAATGAAAAAGAACAAAATTGAAGTTATCGATGGATTTGGAAAAGTAAAACCAGGTAAGAAAGTTGACGTAACAGATAAAGAGGGCAAAGTAACTGAATATTCTGCTGATCATATTATCATCGCAACTGGAGCTCGTTCTAGAGAATTACCTAACTTACCACAAGATGGTGCAAAAGTAATTGGATACCGTCAAGCCTTGACTTTACCTAAACAACCAAAGAAAATGATCGTTGTAGGTTCTGGTGCAATTGGTGTTGAATTTGCTTATTTCTATAATGCAATGGGTACAGATGTAACGGTTGTTGAATTTATGCCAAACATCGTTCCTGTTGAGGATGAAGACATTTCTAAACAATTCGAGCGCTCATTGAAAAAAGCGGGAATTAAAGTAATGACGAATGCTTCTGTTGAAAAAGTAGACACGACTGGTGAAGGAGTAAAAGCTACGGTAAAAACAGCAAAAGGAGAAGAAATCATCGAAGCAGATATCGTTTTATCTGCTGTTGGTATCAAAACGAATATTGAAAATATCGGTTTAGAAGAAGTGGGAATTGCTACAGATCGCGATAAAATCTTAGTAAACGATTTCTACCAAACGAATATCCCTGGTTACTATGCTATTGGAGACGTTGTTCCTGGACAAGCCTTAGCACACGTTGCTTCTGCAGAGGGAATCTTATGTGTTGAAAAAATCGCAGGTCATCATGTAGAACCATTAGATTACGGAAATATCCCTGGATGTACGTATGCTACACCTGAAATTGCTTCTGTTGGTTTTACAGAGAAAAAAGCAATCGAAGCAGGATACGAAATCAAAGTAGGAAAATTCCCTTTCTCAGCTTCTGGAAAAGCACAAGCTGGAGGTACACCTGATGGATTCGTAAAAGTTATTTTTGACGCTAAATACGGAGAATGGTTAGGATGCCACATGATTGGAGCTGGTGTAACGGATATGATTGCTGAAGCAGTTGTAGCACGTAAATTAGAAACAACAGGATATGAAATCTTAAAAGCAGTTCACCCTCACCCAACGATGAGTGAAGCAGTAATGGAAGCTGTTGCTGATGCTTACGGCGAAGTAATCCACTTGTAATCTCAATTGAAATTTACTTTTCAAAATATAAAAAAGTCTGTCGATAATCGACAGACTTTTTGCTTTTATCTTCTTTTGGATTAACCTTTTTTACCCCCATTCTTTTGGATAGAAAAACATAATTACTTATATTTAAACTTGTTAACCCAAATAAATTTAATTATGAAACGCTTTTTAACCTCCTTTTCACAGGCTATCCCCTTTCTATTTTTGGTCGTCGGTATGATACTACTCCTCCAAAATATTGATCGATTACTCTACAAAGAAACGCTTAACCTACTTTCTCTATTCGTCGCTTTTGGTTGTATCACAATCAGTATCCTTGGACAACGCAAACGCAAAAAGAAAATCGTTTACAGTTAGCAGTGGACGGTTTACATTTTTTCTTTATAGCTCAATAATCTATTCAGAAAAATCCCATATCCCATCTCCCAATTAGTCAATTATTCGATCAAAATCTGATACTTTCGTCCAACTGGAATTTCGATGTTGGTATGCAAGGTTACTTTGCCTAATTCTTTTTTGACGATTTGCTTGCGATTGACAATAAACGAACGGTGTACTTGAATAAAGTGATCCGGTAGTTCTGTTTTAATGCTGATAAGTGATCCGTACACAAAATAGCTTTTACTGCGATGCTCAACAAAAATCTTAATATAATTTCCTGCACTTTCCACAAAGATAATCTCATCAACATCAATAGAGATATCCATTCCATCTTCGCGAATTTTTAGCACATTGTCTTGTTCCTCATCTGTAGATTCTTTTCGGTTCTTACAGAATATTTTTGCTTTTTCAATGGCTTTTAGGAACTTGCCAAAAGAAATGGGCTTCAACAAATAGTCTACTGCATCTTTCTCATACGATTCTAGCGCAAAATCAGAATAAGCTGTTGTAATAATCGTCACCGGCTTTACAGCGACCATATCCAGGAGTTCCAATCCAGTAATCAGTGGCATATTAATATCCAACAATAGAATGTCAACTTCATTTTTCTGCAAGAAAGCCAAAGCTTCCCGCCCTGAAAAGGCATTTCCTACACATTCTAAATCTTCACATTGACCAATATGACTCATCAATACCTGATGTGCAGGCTTTTCATCATCAACGATTAAACACTTGTATTTAGTCCCCATAAGGTAAGTTTTGCTTTATATCTATTTTTTTGCTCCTCTACTGTAAATCGAGCTTGAATTCCCGATACCTCCAATCGTCTTCTTAAATTACTCAATCCCAATCCGGTGCCTTGTTTTTGTCTATCTTTGGGCAAACAACTATTGGTAATTTCAAAGAAAATTTTCCCCTCCTCCTCTTTCCAGCGAATTAAAATATAAGGATCTTCTGTTTGTAAGCTAAATTTCACCGCATTTTCCACCAAACTAAAAAACAAAAGCGGTGGTACAAAATAGGCTTCTAAATCACCGGAATAATCGATTTCTACAACCAAGGAGTCACTGGTAAATTTATAGTAATCTAAGTATTCATTCACAAAATCAATTTCCAAATCCAGGTGTACTTCTTCTTTTTTACTCGCTTCGATTTGATAGCGAAATAAATGGGAGAGCTGTAAAATTCGGCTGGGTGTATCAGTTGGATTAGTCAGCGCTTCTCCATAGAGATTATTCATGGCATTCAGCAAGAAGTGAGGATTTAGCTGCATCTTCAAAAACTCCAACTCAGCCACAGTATTCGCTAATTTTCTCTCGCGTAAAGTAATATTCTGAAATGCCCATTGGTGAATAAAATAGGTTCCCGTTCCTAAAATGGTAAAAAACAACGTATTGGTAATTTCGAGAATCAAAGACTTAAATTCGCCTACATAAAGGGCATATTGACTTAAACAAAATACCCCAAACACCAAATAGACAAAAAACCAAAGTAAAAAAGACTCATATTTTTTAGTCAATAGAAAGCGTTTGATAATAAATACATTGTTAACGTAAATCAGCGCATAAATCAAGGCAATGGCTGGTACCATTTCCACCAAAATTTCCCGAATACTCTTGTTTCCCAAGCTTGTGTACTGGATAAATCCAAAGATTAAGCACAAGGTTAACAGCCCAAAAATATTTCGATACCATATATTAGAATACCATCTCCACATCTCAAATACTTTATGGAATAAAGATAGGAATTACAACACATTGATTGCAAAAAACTTATATAAAGACCATTAAGATAAAAATTTCGTCATTTGTATAGTCTTCGTTAAAAAAGACAAGAAACTTAGTTACTTTCGTATTTAAATAAATTCTTAAGTACGATGCTATATGGTCAACGTGGAACGGTATTTCTTTTATTTATACTGTTTTTTATTAGTATGGGGATAAAAGGTCAATCCACTTACTTCTTACAAGGAACGATCAAAGATAACCAAGAGCCCTTAATTGGGGCGACGATTTATATTGATGAGATCAATAATGGTGTAATTACCGATGAGAAAGGACATTACTCGATCGAATTAAAGGAAGGAACTTACACCTTAAAAATATCGTATATCGGTTATACCGATCGCTCTACTACGATCCAATTAACGAAAAATCAAACCCTCAATTTTGTACTCACAACAGATTCATCCGAACTGTCAGAGGTCGTGATTATACAAAATAAAAACAAAGCCGACATTCGAAAACCCGAAATGAGTGTCAATAAAATGACCACGGAAGAAATAAAGAAAATTCCAGTAGTTTTAGGTGAAACGGATATTTTGAAGTCCATTCTTCAATTGCCAGGTGTGACCAATGCAGGAGAAGGAGCGGCGGGGTTCAATGTACGTGGGGGAAGTGCTGGGCAAAACCTAGTTCTATTGGATCAAGCGAGTGTCTATAGTTCCTCCCATCTCTTTGGGTTCTTTTCGATTTTTAATGCAGATGCAATCCGAGATTTAAAACTATATAAAGGGGGAATTCCCGCTCGTTTTGGAGGAAGAGCTTCTTCTGTACTCGATGTGTACCAAAAAGATGGAAATAAGAACGATTATGCCTTTGAAGGGGGAATTGGCGTTATTTCAAGCCGACTCTTAGCCGAAGGTCCCATTCAAAAAGGAAAATCTTCTTTCCTCATTGCTGGACGTGGCTCTTATGCCCACCTATTTCTCAAACTGACAGATAACAAAAACTCCGCCTATTTCTATGACATCAATACCAAATTGAGCTTTGATATCAATGAAAAAAATAAAATCAATTTTTCTGCTTATTACGGAAGGGATATTTTCAGTTTTACTGATTTGATGAAAAATAGCTTTGGCAACCTAGCCGTTACCTTAGATTGGAGAACCCTATACAGTGATAAACTAACAGGTAATTTATCGTTGACAACGAGTCATTACGATTATGACCTCGATTTAGACCTCGTAGGATTTAACTGGACCAATGGGATTAAGAGTATACAAGGAAGATATGATTTCTTACACGACATTAACCCTGCCTTGCAATTGCGCTATGGTGTTGGGCATACAGAATATATTTTCTATCCTGGGACCATCAAACCAACAACAAGTGATTCTTCGATCAACTACAAGAAAATAGACAATAAATACGCATCAGAAAGCAGTGTTTACGTAGAAGCTGAACAAAATTTCGGTCAGCATTTTAGCGTGAACTACGGTCTTCGTTTTTCTCATTTCAATGCCAAAGGAAAGGGAATTGAGCATACCTATGCCAATAATCAACCCGTTCGATACGACCGTGAATTAGGGGTGTACAAAATGGCTGATATATTGGAAACAACCTATTACAAGAAAAACAAATCCATTGAGCAGTTCAATAACCTAGAGCCAAGAATTGGTGTAGCTTATATCATCAATGATGATCAATCCATCAAGGCCAGTTATAACCGCATGACGCAATACATCCACTTAATGTCTAATACCGCAGCTCCAACGCCTTTGGATATTTGGACCCCCAGTGGTAAATACACGGATCCTGAACTAGCAGATCAAGTTGCTTTGGGTTATTTCCAAAACTTTGCGGAGGGGAGATACAGTTTAGAAACAGAAGTGTTCTACAAAAAAGTAAAAAACAGCATTGATTACATCGACGGTGCACAATTAGTAGGAAATGAAGCAATTGAACGCGTCATTCTAAACGGAGAAGCTCGTGCCTATGGTTTAGAAGTACTCGTTAGAAAAAACCTTGGAAAACTGACGGGTTGGGTTGCTTATACCCTATCCAAAGCAGAACAACGAACACCAGGAAGAACAGCTGGTGAACCGGGAATCAATAACGGAAACTGGTACCGTGCTTCTTATGATAAATTACACGATTTATCCATTACAGCCATGTATGAGTTGAATCCTAAATGGTCTTTTGGAGCGAGTTTTACCCTGCAATCAGGCCGTCCTATTACCTATCCAGAAGGGCAATATGAATATTTAGGTCTACGTGTTCCCAAATTTGGAGATCGAAACGGAAATACGATGCCTGCCTACCACCATTTGGATATTTCTGCCACCTATACACCCAATCCAGATTCTACAAAAAGATGGAAAGGAGAATGGGTATTCGGTATCTACAACCTATATAGCAGACACAATGCAGCGTCTATTTCCTTTAGAGAAAATGAAGATATTCGCGGAAAAAATGAGGCAGAAAAAATGTCTATTTTTGGTCTAGTTCCGAGTGTTACCTACAATTTTAAATTCTAAGCAAATGAAACGATTATCACCCTATATCTTTATTCTATTTCTCCTATCACTGAGTTCGTGTACAGAGATAATTGACATCGATCTACCCACTGCCGAACCGAGATTGGTGGTAGAAGCCAATTTAGATTTTGAACGCGTTCCAGCTACCGATACGGTCATTCCAGCCTATGTAAAATTAAGCTTAACCACCGATTACTTCAATCCCGAAATCCCCCCAGTAAACAAGGCAGTTGTTTGGGTAGAAGACCCTACAGGTACTAAATTTCCTTTCCTTGAATTGGGAACAACAGGAATCTATTATTCTACTGAAATAGAAAAACCAACCGATGGAGCCGTTTTTAAACTACATATTGAATACGACAACGATATTTACGAAGCAAAAGAACAGTATATTTCAAGTCCTGAGATTCTTGAAATTACGCAAAAAAGAGAAAAGTACTTCAACAAAGATTACTACGTATTGCGCGTATACTATCAGGATACACCGCGTGTGAATGAGAATTTAAATTACTACTTTTTACATTATCAGTATGAAAAGAAAGCTCCTCAACCACGCGTAGTATCAAACGAATTCTCTATTGGCAATCGCATGGAATCCCTGTATATCGTTGATGAAGATGCTAAACCAGGAGAAAAAGTAGAGATTGAACTCGCACAAATATCGAGAAATTACTACGATTTTGCCATGAGCTTTTTCGATGCCATTAGCAACGGTGGAGGACCTTTTCAAGTGCCAAGTGGTCGAATTATTGGGAACGTTAAGAATATAACCACTCCCGAAAAAGAAGCCTTGGGGTACTTCCGAATTATTGAGAAACAAAAAACAACACATACGATCTTCGAACAAGCGAAGCAGTAATAAAAAAGCGACAATTGTCGCTTTTTTTATGTTTACAGTTGACTGTTTACGGTTCACAGTTGAAAAACTGTACTGAAAAATTGTATTGTTAACTGTTCAACAACTCCTTTGCATGTTGCAAAGCAGAAGTTGTAATATCTTTTCCTGACAACATTTGAGCAATTTCTTCGATGCGTTGTGCTGGATCTAATTGAATCAATTTTGACGTGGTTGATTCTCCTTCAGAGGCTTTAAACACTTTATAATGTTGATGACCTTTTGCGGCGATTTGCGGTAAGTGCGTAATGGCGAACACCTGCATGAGCGTACTCATATCTTTCATAATGACCCCCATTTTATCTGCTACTTCTCCAGATACACCTGTATCAATTTCGTCAAAAATAATCGTTGGCAAGTTCGAATAGCGTGCTAAGATTGCTTTAATAGCTAGCATAATACGCGATAACTCCCCTCCTGAAGCTACTTTTTTAAGCAGGCCATAATCCATTCCCTTGTTGGCAGAAAACTGCAATTGCATTTGATCCTTTCCGTTGTTTAAGTAGTGATCTACTGTTTTAAAATCAAATTGGAAGGTCGCATGTGGCA
Source organism: Flavobacterium sp. (assembly GCA_030152225.1). Taxonomy (GTDB): domain Bacteria; phylum Bacteroidota; class Bacteroidia; order Flavobacteriales; family Flavobacteriaceae; genus Flavobacterium. The sequence continues at coordinate 20,130 of JASLHL010000073.1, forward strand.
TACCTACTAAAGTTAGAATTTCAACCAATTGATTACGCAATGCTGGAATTGCTTGTTGTCTTGCCTTTGACAATACACCTGCCAATTCATCGAGTTTTACTAACAAAGCTGCAATTTCTTTTTCTACTGCGATAATCTTCTCCTGCACTTCCCCTACTTTAAACACCTTGTCATTCAAGCCTGTTTCAATAGCTAGGAGTTCTTCAACCGTATTGACTTGATGCTTTTTTTGCAAGGCATATAGCACTTGTAAGCGCTCATGTACCACAGTTAAACGCTCGGGATCAGATACCACATAGTCTATTTCGCGTTCAATCTCGTTGGCCAAATCAGCCAACTCAATCTCAGCACTCACCACGCGATTGTAAAGTTCTTCGTAATCTTTCGAAACTGCTGTCGTTTTTTGGAGGGTTTGTCTCAATTCTTTTAAGCCTTGAATTACCCCCACTTGATCCGCGGTTAAAAGCTGTGTAGCAAGGGCAAAACTCTCGCGTACATGCTCCACATTATTTAATTTTTCGAATTCACTTTCTAGTTCAACCTGATCAATGGTTGACAACTGAACAGCCTCCAATTCTTCTAAAAGAAAAGCATTATAGTCCTGCTCTTTCAGCAATTCTATTTCGTCCTCTCTTAGCTGCTTCAGTGCAGCAAGAGCTGCTTTGTATTTTTTTAGCTGTTTTTGATATTCTTCTAAGGTTTCCTCATTCTTTGCAATGGCGTCAATCACCTTAATTTGATAGGTCTCCTCACTTAATTCACTCGTTTGATGTTGAGAGTGAATATCGAGTAACACCGCACTTAACTCTTGCAAATCAGTAAGATTTACAGGGGAGTCATTGACAAAAGCTCTTGATTTTCCAGAAGGCAATATTTCTCTTCGGATAATAGTTACGGGTTCGTAATCCATATCTAAAAAAGAATACAGTTCTTCTAATTTATAAGGATCAACTCTAAATTGTCCTTCAATCACGCATTTTTCTTCCTTATTCTTCAGTGACCCCAAGTCTGCACGTTTCCCTTGCAATAGGCCTAATGCGCCTAATACAATTGATTTTCCAGCTCCTGTTTCACCAGTAATAATAGAAAAACCTTTAAAAAATTCAATTTCTAAATGATCTATCAATGCGAAGTTTTTTATACTCAAAGAAGTAAGCATAATTCGAGACTATTTTGTTTTACAATGGAAAGATACTTATAAATTATTCCACTTCGAAGCATTTAAGGGAGATATTGCTTGTAATATTTCAACCACACGCTTCTTATTTGGATCGGTAACTCCACTGTATAAATTGACCAATTCCTCTGTTTTTGCATCAAAAAATACGCGTAGCAAGAAGGCATTAGATCGCACAGCATTGTATTGTCTTAAATCATTTAAACCCTGATACACGCCGTTTCTGCCTTCCTCCAGTCCTTCGCTCATTGTATCAAGCCCAAGGCGGTGATAATTGTATAGCGCCTCTCTAAAGGGTCTACTAGCACCTGAAGACAAGTCATTCACCAACGCATAACGCGTATTCGTTCCATCACCTTGTTTCCATCCTTTTGCATTCGATTGTTGCGCCATAGAAGCAATAAGTGATGCCTCTTGGTAATACGCTGTACCTCCTTCTTTCGAAAACGTATCGCTATCCATTCCCAAGATGATATTGACATAAAAAGAGACCAAGGAAATTAAGTTGGATTCATAACTTCCTGCACTATAGCGAAGGGGTTCAAATTCCGTATAATTAAAAGAAATATCCTTATCGTTAAAGTTCAATACTGGACTTGTATATGTCGTATTGAAAATAGGTCGACCAAATTGAACTTGTAGCGTCCCTGAGACATTGGTGTTATTGTCAAAAGAACTCACTGTCAATAAAAACGTACAATCGATCTTTTCATTGGGATTCACGCGTTGTGAAGTCCAGTTGGTTTGATTCAATAACTCTTTTAAAGACTTTTCTAATGTGCGGAAATAATTTTGATGTGTATTTCCAACTTGTGCAAAATTCACACTCACATTGGCGTTTAATTCTTGCGCTTGGCTCGTACCGATCCAAAGAAAAAAACAAGCGAAAAGTCCAAAAAGTTTATTCATAGTGTTGAATTATTTTGTTGACAATATCCTGAGCCACTTCCTCTTTTGATTTGAGATCCATGGGTTCTACCGTAAATGCAGCATCGATAAAGGTAACCTTATTCGTTGGTTTTCCAAAACCTGCACCTGTGTCATTTAGCGAATTTAATACAATTAAATCTAGCTTTTTCTTGGTGATTTTTTGCTTGGCATGTTCCACTTCATTTTCCGTTTCTAAGGCAAAACCAACTAGGTATTGGTGTTTTTTTATCGCCCCCAAAGAAGCGAGAATGTCAGGGTTTTTATCCATGGTAATGGTAAATTCCTCTGCATTTTTTTTAATTTTTTGGGTGGCAATCTCTTTGGGACGGTAATCTGCTACTGCTGCTGCTGCAACCACTACATCGACTTGATCGAAATAGCGGTGACAAGCCTCGTACATATCGAGGGCAGAAAGCACGTGAACGACCTCCACATGAGCATCCTCAATTTTTTGATTCGTTGGACCACTAACTAAAACCACTTCTCCACCCTGTTTAGCGACTTCTTTGGCGATATCATACCCCATTTTTCCAGAGGAGTGATTTCCAATAAAACGCACAGGATCGATAGGTTCGTATGTAGGTCCAGCCGTAATCAGTACTTTTTTACCTTGAAGGGGTAAATCTTGTGTGAAAGAAGCTTCTAACGTCGACACAATGGTCTCTGGTTCAGCCATTCGTCCTCTTCCAATCAATCCACTAGCTAATTCTCCTTCTTCTGCGGGAATGATCACGTGATTATAGGACATTAGGGTGGTAAGATTTTTTGCTGTAGAGGGATGAACATACATATCTAAGTCCATAGCAGGCGCTATATAAACAGGACATTTCGCAGACATATACACAGCTAAAAGTAGGTTGTCACATAGTCCATTTGCCATCTTGGCTAATACATTAGCCGTGGCAGGTGCAACGAGCATTAGATCGGCCCATAGCGCTAATTCTACGTGATTATTCCATGTTCCTCCTTCTTCTGCATGAAAGAACTCCGTATAAACGGGTCTTTTCGCTAATGTAGAAAGGGTATAAGGAGTGACAAATTGATGAGAAGCAGGCGTCATGATCACTTGAACCTCGGCACCTGCTTTAATTAGTAAACGTACTAAACCTGCCGTTTTATAAGCGGCAATTCCACCAGTTATTCCTAGTAATATTTTTTTTCCGCTTAACACTGACATATGATAGTATATGTTATTTGTTAACTTCTTTGTATGAAATTTTTCCTTCCAACCATTCTTCAACTGCTAATGCTTGTGCTTTAGGCAGTTTTTCGTAGAACTTTGATACTTCAATTTGTTCTTTGTTTTCAAAAACTTCATCTAAGCTATCATTATTCGTAGCGAACTCCTCTAGCTTATCGATCAATTCGTTTTTGATTTCAACGTTGATTTGACTAGCTCTTTTTGCAATAATAGTAATAGCTTCATAGATATTACCAGTTGGCTCTTCAATTTTACTTTTGTTGTAAGTAATTGTGTTTACTGGAGCAGTTGTTTTCTTTAAATCCATTTTACGCTTCGATTATTTTGAAATTTTTTGTAATTCTGTGTTTATATCTTCAAGCATGTCATCTGCTTTCTCTTTGTATTTAGTTTCGTCGTTAAATCGCAACAAGGCGTCGTACATACCTTTCGCATTATTTAATCGCTCTTCTAATCTACTGTATACGCTGTTCATTGCTAATTTATAGGCCGAATCCAATTTGTAAAACAACGCTTCTTCCTTATATTCTGTTCCAGGATAGTCGTAGATAAAATTATCCAATGCCACAATTGCAGCCCCATAGTTTCGCGTATACGGTCCGATGGTATTCAACTGTTTTGCATTTTCAAATGCCTTTTTCTCCAACTTTTTATTCATCTGACTCATGATTGAATTGGCTTCAAAAATAAAATCAGAACCTGGATATTGGTCAATAAACTTTTGTAACTTATTGATTGTTGTATTAGTAATCGTTTGATCCAAAGAATAAACAGGAGATAATTCTACCCCACATTTAATTTCTTTTAGCAAAGCTTCCTCTCTTTTCTCACTTCTAGGATACGTAGCAGCGAATAGCTTAAATCGCTCTGCAGCTGTCATGTATTCTTTCGTCAAATAAGTTGCCTCTGCAAAGTTGAAATACAAATCCTCATAGTCTGGTCGACCTCTAAACGAAGTCTCTACTTGTTCATATAATCGGATAGCTTTTCTATACTTTTGTTGTTCATAATATTGATTTGCAACTTTAGATTTAAATTCCAAATCTTCTGATTTCATAGCTTTTTGCAAAGGAGAACACCCTACAAAAGTTAACGCTAAAAGAGATAATCCGACGTATTTTTTCATTTCGTTTATTCGGTATTAAACAATCACTGCTTGAGTTATTGCACTTCAAAAGCAACTGCAAATTTAGTTATATAATTGCATTATACAA
>JASLHL010000079.1 GCA_030152225.1 Flavobacterium sp.
TGCTAAGGCTTCGATACACGTTGCTTTTATTGAATCTTTCGCTAGTTGAATTTCTTCGATAAAATTACATAAGGGTAGGGTGTTATTTAGAAGACCTATACATAGAAGTTCTACTTTCTCTTTGGCTTTGGATGTCTTGTCAGATAGGATGAGGTGAACTGTCATATATTAGGATATTATGTCTAATCGATTGCAAAAACAAATATCTAGTATTAATTGCAAGTAATGTTTAAAAAAAGGATTATTTATGCAAAATAAAAATAGTGATTACCTGTAGAAAGAGAGGGAAGGCTATTACAATTAACAAAAAGCACGAAGAGCTACCGCATACAGTTGCTATGTGGCGCTGTAAAGAAAAGAAAAAATAGGATCGTTGGTTGCTGAAACGACCCTATTTAAAAATTAGTATGTATAAGAACTTCTAACAAAGTATAAAGGAGTAATTTTTCATTGCGTCTTTACCTACTATTAGAACGAGAATTTATTATTGTCGTAGTTGTTTGGGAGAATATCCCGTGTATTTTTTTACAAAACTGGAGAAATAGGTTGCGTATTCAAAACCTAAGGTGAAAGCTATTTCTGAAACGCTTAAAGTGGAATTTTTTAATAGTCGTTGAGCTTCAATCAGAATTCGTTCTTGAATAATCATAGTAGTCGATTTTCCCAAGGTTTGCTTCACTACAAAATTTAAGTAATTGGTATGAACAGTTAATACAGCCGCAAAATCTGCGGCCGTTTTTAATCGAACAACTTGATGCTTGTCGATGATGGGGAATTGCTTCTCTACCAGTTCTAAAAATTGCGCACATAATCGATTGGTGGCATTTTTATTTTCTGTTAAGGTATAGCTGCTCTTTAGTTTATTGGCCTGATGAATAATAATTTCTACGTAATTCCGCAAAATATCCTGTTTCAAGGGGTAATCTTGGTTGTTTTCTATTATTAAATTTTCAAATAAATCTCGAATCATCCGATCTTGTTTTAAATCTAAAGCATAAATGGGTGTAGCTTGTAAGGTGTGTAGCGTTGAGCGAATCCCATTGCTCTGGAAACCAAGGAAATTATTGGTGAATAAGCAAAAAAAACCATCTGGTGATTCGGATATTGGCTCAAGGGTATAGGTAGATAATGGATTTGAAAAAAATAAAATTGGACCACTAAACTCCTGTGTATCTGTACCACAAAATAACTTACTTTTGCTGTTTAAGTAGGATACCTTATAATGTGTTTTCATGTTATAAGGCATGAGTAATTCTTTGCCTTCTTTCTGAGTGAAAACAGCAAATTCCTTTGCTTTTATGTTAAATATGGTCGGCAGATCTTGATTGATATCATCCAATTTTATCTTTGGGGTTGAATTTGTCATTTTTTTCGCTTATTGGTTTCTTACATATAGACTCTAGTATCATTAAAGCGTGATCTTATTTATTTGTGTTTTATAGGTATTGGTAAAATTATGTATTATTCTAACTTTATGTTTGATTAAAATGCGTTATTTGTTGTGTTTTTTATGTATTTTTAAGAATATGTTTTTATACTGTATTTTGTCCCCTGTGTAATGTGTTTTCAGTAAGTGTTCATGTTTTTTATTGTCAATTAAATGCAAAAGCACGAGTGAAATTTAATTGGTTTAATCTAAGGTTGAGGTTTTTACTGGTACTTTTTAATGATAAGAGAAAGGGGATTAGAATAATAAACAAGATGTAGGGAAAGTTGAACTACTGAAAGTAGAAACTATCTCTTGTTTTTTAGTGAATAAAAGGAAGCTTCTTTTTTTAACTGTTTTTAAAAAAGAAGACTTTTTAATTTTTTGCAACCGCTCATGTAGGTCAGGTGTCATTGTTGTAAAGAAGAGGCAATTACAGGCTAAAAAGGAGAAGTGTTACGACATAAAAAAGCCGAAACAAAGGGTAGGTTTTCAATATCCAACTTCCATTAGTTGAGGTTGGATATTAAATCGCTTTGATAGACGTCAGCCAAGCAATCAATATAAATCTGAGGATATTAAACAATAATCAGCTGGTCGCTCGATTAATAGCTTTGCTGTAAATAAGTTTAGTATTTATTGTATCAATGGGCACAGCATCTATTAGGCTAAAGGAACATCGTTCTAGTAGTTTTTTAGAATTGCCATTTGCCTCAAAAAGTTGAGCTCGAATATGAGTATAGGTTAGATGTTGTTGAATGAATTGCTCTAATCCACGTAATAACTCAGTGGCAAATCCCTTTTTCCAATAGGTTTCGTGTAGGATATATCCAACTTCTATATGTGTTGGATGATCTAGACAAGGAAATAGTCCAATTTCTCCCATTATAGTATAGGTACCTTCTTGATCTTGCCCTACGATTTTGTATATCCCAAGCTGTTGATCATATTGCGTTTGATTTACTTGATACTTCTTCTCTAGATCTGCAAAGGTCCAGATAGATTTGTTGTTGGGAATCCAACGCATGGTCGCTTCGTGATTGTGTAAGACTAATAGGGAAACGAAATCCTCTTTTAAAATAATGGGACAAATGGATAAACGCTGCGTCTTAAATAAGATTGACATGAGTAGGCGATTTAGAATATAACAATAAAAATAGGTGATTTATACTGGTTTTCGGGTGAATATTAATGTGAAAAATTGTGATAAAATATGTAATTAATATTTTATATTGTCAAATATAATTCAAAGTAGGGTTTGAAATAGCATGATATTTGTATTGCTAGAATGAATTTCTTTTAGAATTTGAAAAATGAATCCGAATTAATATAAAAAAACAAATGAAACAGAAGTCAATCGGCAATATATTAACAATAGGCTTTGCGCTATTCGCTATGTTTTTCGGCGCAGGAAATATAATTTTACCCCCAATCATTGGTTTAGTTACTGGTGAAGATTGGACATCAGCAGTAACAGGTTTTACGATTACTGCTATTATTGCTCCTTTTCTAGGAATACTTGCCGTGTTGTTGTCGGGAGATGAGTTTACCGATTTAGGAAAGAGAATTAATAGGACAGGTGGAGTTATATTAGCTACAATGATTATTTTGAGTATTGGTCCCCTTGTTGCAATTCCACGGACAGCGGCAACTACGTTTGAAGTAGGATTGGTGCCAATTTGGCCCGATTTCAGCCCCGTACTTTCTTCTGTCATCTTTTTTGGTGTAACACTTGCCCTGTCTATATCTCCTTCTAAAGTAGTTGATATTATTGGAAAATACTTAACTCCATTGCTACTGATCCTATTGGCAATTATGATTTTTATGGGTGTCTTTTATCCTTTAGATAGTACAAAGGACACGGGAATAAATCCTGTCGAGTCTTTCCGTATTGGATTTGCAGAGGGATATCAAACGATGGATGTATTGGCTTCAGTCATCTACGCAGGGATCATTATCGCTGCAGTAAAAGCGAAAGGTTATACAAGTCCAGAAGCAAAAACAAAAGCCACGTTTCTTTCAGGTGCTGTAGCAACTTCTTGTTTGCTATTTATTTATGGAGGGCTTGTGTATCTGGGAGCCACCTCGGGATACGCTACCTCAGGTGATTTAAAACGTACAGAATTACTGTTGTATATCTCCAATCACGTATTGGGGTCGCAGGGAACAATCGCCTTGTCTTTGTGTATAGCCCTCGCTTGTTTGACTACAGCCATTGCCTTAGTTTGTGCAACTGGAACGTTTTTTAATCAATTGACAAAAGGAAAAGTAAGTTATAAAACCATTGTAATTGCAACTTGTGTATTTTCGGCTATTCTAGCAATTAATGGTGTAGATGATATTATTGACTATGCAGGTCCTTTCTTGGGAATTATTTATCCTATTACACTTACCTTAATAGTATACGTAGTTATTTTTGGGAAAATAGTTAAAAGTAAAGCCCCTTTCTTGGGAGCTATTATCGCAACAACTATTTATTCAATTATGCAGTTTTTCTTGACCATGACGTTGAAAGTCGCAGCAGAAGATAGCTGGTTTTGGGAAATCGATAAAGGATTGAGAAAGATTCCACTGTACAATTATGACGTTCCTTGGCTGTTGCCATCTTTTGTTGTCTTTGTACTCGTTTACTTAGTTAAGCGAAAGTAAAAAAAACCATGCTGTTTACAGCATGTTTTTTTTTAAAGGGATATTTTTTTTCCTTGTTCTGGAAAAACATAATTAAGCTGTAGTGGATTCTCCTCCATGAGCTCCTTTTTGATGAGTTCAATCTGATTTCCTGAAGGTTTTAAATGCGTAACGATTAACGTTATATCCTTTAAGTGTTCAAGTCCCGCATACTGAGCTAACTTACTCAATTCCTCTTGAAGTAACTTAGGTGTTAAGTGACCAAAGAGTAAATGCTCAGGTTGACTGTTGGGAAAGGAAACTTCAAGTAAGATCGTTTTTAGATTTTTATTGCGTACTAAAGGAGCTATATATTCCCAGATTGTCTCAAGGTGGTTTGTTTTTTCAATGCGATCGGCTCCTGTATCTCCAAAGTATAATACATAATCACTGTTGTTTTTTAGCAAAATGGCTGAGCTCTTTTGTGGATTAACATGACTCAATTCAAATATTTCTGCCGTGATGGATGTATTTGCTATAGCAAAGGAGTGAAATGGTTCTACCTTCTTATAGGTGTATTTGCCCAAAATTGGAGATTCTCCCTCATTTCCAAAGTTCGCCCATGAGGCATTGGTGAAATAATTGTGTTTTAAAATAGCTGTAACAAAAGGCAAGGAATAAATGGGTTTGGCTGAATCTTCTGGAGAATTGATGATTAAGCCCGATAGATGATCTAAATGACCATGTGAAATAAAGTAGCCTTTAATGTAGTTTTGAAGAACTGTTTCAAAAGACACATGAAAAGTTCCCTTCTCAATCGCTTTATTTATTCCACTTCGTATTGTTCCCGCATCAAGTGCTATATAACTATTGCTGTTTTCTACTCCTACTAAATAGCAAGATAAATTACTTTCATCTCCTCCACCATATACTCCTAGTGGAATAATTTCGAGGTTTTGAGCAAATAAGGATGAGGTACTGTAAAGTAAAAAGGTGAAAAGAGTGTAAAAAAAATGCTTCATGTGCTTCTAAATTTTTACAAAAATACGAGATATTCCTAGGCGATCTTGTCAGTTATAAACTATTTTATTTTTACTCAAAAGTTAACTAATATTGAAGTAACAGTTTAGTAATAGCGCCATAATCTTCCTCAATCTCTTGCGATATACCTTTGGCTTGAACTAATGAGAACGAAATGGATCAAAAGGATAAATGGATCAATGATTACTTTGAACTGTATTGGGATGAACTCTATACATATTCGTGTAATATTGTTCGCGATCACTTGATAGCGGAAGATGTTGTGCAGGATGTTTTTGTACAAATATGGAATAACTTTCATCAATTGACAATTTTAGATCCCAAGGCCTATCTATTGCGTAGTGTGAGAAATCGTAGCCTTCTAGCTCTAAAGTTAATTGATTTTGATACGGTTCAAATTGAAACAGTTTATCATGTACTTACCCAAAATGAGTCCTTGTCAGAAGAAGAACAGGGGTATTATAAGGAAGAATTGGTGCATCTTGTTTTTGCCAAAGCTAGAGAGGTACTCCCTCAAAGGTGTTTGGAAGTATTTGAGTTGCGATATGTCAGTCATCTATCCTATAGACAAATAGCGGAAAAACTCAGCATATCTGAAAGTACGGTAGATAAACAAATCCATAAAGCGATAAAGAGCTTGAAAACAAGTTTACCTTATGCTGTTGATGTGATGACTGTACTGTTGATTATTAGTCAAACTTAGGTTGTGTATAGGTTATGGATCAAAGGGTATGTTATCTAATTGTTAAGAAACAACTAGAGGGATGGGGAGAATGAGTCAAGTCTCACTCTTAGTTATAGAAACCTAAGAGACCCATGATTAATAAGTTTAGACAACTTTGTGAGAAATACCTGAATCAAACCGCTACACAAGAAGAGCAAAAGACAGTAGATGATTTTATTCAGGAACTACAAGAACAAGCGTTTACAACAGGCGAACTTGTTCGACAAGACAAACAACTAAAACAGCGAATTTTTAGTAGTATAAAATTCAAAACACTGGTTCGCAAGAAAAGACAAAGACGTCAGCAAACTGTTTTGCTGTTTGTCGTTTTTTTAGGGTTGATATGCACTAGTGTGTGGTTGACCTCCAATTTTCTGTTTCAAGATACACTTCAGTATACTGTAGCTGTAGGGGAAGAACCTAAACGCTTTCAGTTAGATGATGCGACAGAAGTAGAACTAACACCTGGTTCTCAATTAATACTCTCCTCTGATTTTAATGCTGTGGATCGCCAAGTAACTTTAAAAGGGGAAGCCTTTTTTAATGTAGAACGCAATGTATCCAAACCTTTTATTGTACATACGGAGCAAGTTGCAGTAACGGTTTTAGGAACTTCTTTTACAGTTCGCGCTTCAGAAGTCGTGGTTCGTACAGGAAAAGTTGCGGTTGAAAATCACAAGAATACTTTAGATAAAGTATGGCTAAATGCCCATGAGAAAGCCCTGTTGTCTGACGGGAGTCTTTATTCCTCTACAGTAGATGTTTTAACTCTACTATCGACCAATAATGAGGCGCTTGTCATGCAAGAACTACCCTTGATTACTTGGAAGAAAAGAATAGAAGAAGAGTTTAATGTGCAACTTCATTTTGAGGGTATCTCTACTACAGATTTTTTTACTACGGGTGATTTTAGACGTACCTCTCTCAAAGATATTCTACACAGTTTTTGCTTTATTCACCAAGTAAAATACACTGTTTCAGGAGCTGCTATTCACTTTGAAAACGAGTGGAACGGATGAAGGGGATAAGAGTAAAGTATCTGAATTTTGGTCTTGTGCTCGGTATGCTACTCTTGCACTACTCGGAACTCTTTGCTTCTTGTCAATCCATATCCTTTTTGCCTACTAAAGATTTAATTGTGCTACAACATAAAACCAATAGTATAGCAACGCTCTTTTCTCTAATTGAAAAGCAGACGAAATATAGGGTTGTATACTCTTTGGAAGCTATTGATACTTCTCCTATGGTCCATTCCTCTACCAAGCATGTTGATCTGACGACTTTGTTAACTCAAATAACAAGGAAACGCAACCTGGTGTACAGCGTGAGTGGAAATTTAATTTCCTTTAAAAAAGGAAGAGAAACGGAGAAACAGGCTACTTCTGCAGAAGCGTCTAATGCAATCGATCGAATTCAGGGGAGTATTAAAGATCAGCAAGGACAGGCCCTTTCACATGCTGTGGTTCGTCTTTTACATACTCATGTCTTTGCACTGACTGATGAAAATGGGAATTTTAGTATTCAACTTGAAAAAGGCATGCAACATCCTATTGTGCTTGTAGAACAATTAGGATATGATACGAAAGAAGTTGCTGTTTCCCCTATACAAGCAAAACAATTGCACATTCAATTAACCAAAGAAAATAAAGATTTAGAAGAAATAGTTATTACTGGATATGCCAATCAAGGTAGAGCCAATTATCTTGGGGCTGTAGAACATATTCCTGGTTCAGCAATCAACGATTTACCTCATGGGGATCTCGTAGATATGTTAGATGGAAAAGCAAAAGGAGTACAGGTTTTCAGTGCACATAGTCCAGGAGGTGGAAATGCCATGGCAATACGCGGTCTCAATACCATACACGCTAATGACCCCCTAATTATCCTAGATGGGTTACCCTTAGTTAATGGGTTAAATACCATCAATCCTAATGATGTAGAAAATATTCAAGTTTTAAAAGACGCTGACGCATCAATGTACGGATCAAGGGCAGCCAATGGGGTTTTATTGATCACAACTAAAAAAGCTGATGGTCTAAATGCTATTACATTAGCTGTTTCTAGCTATGCTGGTATTCAATATGCTGTGAATCTACCTACAATGCTTAATGCAGAACAGTATGGCCAATTACTATGGCAAGCGTATCAAAATGATGGCGTGTTACCCAATCACAGTATTTATGGTAATAATCCCAATGCTATACAGCTACCAGCCTATTTAACTGCTGATCAAACCATTCGAAGCGCAGATGTAAATTGGGTCAAAGCAATTTTTACTCCAGCGAGTATTCAATCGCATACTTTTTCTGTTTCCAAAGGCGATACACAGGCTAAACAGCTATTTAGTCTGGGCTATTTTGAGCAAAAAGGAATCATTAAGGATACTTATTTTAAACGACTTACTGCTCGGTATAACTCTAGTTATCAGTTGTTTGATTCTCATCTTGAGATAGGAGAAAATATAAACTTAGCCTATGCAGATCAAGTTGAAATTGGCACGAATAAAGCCTTGAACTCCATTGTATATGATGCCTATATGTATCCCTCCATCATTCCGGTGTACAATGAATCAGGTGGTTTTTCGGGAAATCCTATTAATGATAGGCAAAATCCTTTGGGGCGTTTACATCGAAATAAGGATAATAAAGTGAAGCAAATTCGAGCTTTAGGCAATGTGTATGCTGAGGCCATATATGGCGATTTTTCTTTTAAAACTACTCTAGGGCTTGATTTTCAAAATGTACAGGCTAAGCGATTTTCACCCACTTTTGATGAGTTAGTCGTGCAAAATGAAGTCAATGCTTTGACAGTAGAAAACAGGTTTAATTATCAAATGGTTATGAGCAATACGTTGCGTTATCAGCGCCATTTTCAAAATCAATCAGTTCAAATGGTAGTAGGACAAGAGGCAATTCAGTACTACTATGAGGGATTATCCGCATCTAGACATCACTTTTTACAAGAAGATTCCGCTCATTGGTTCTTGGACTATGGAACACAAAATCAACTCAATTCAGGAAATGCCTATCAATGGAATTTAAGCTCCTATTTTGCGAAGTTTTCTTACAATTACAAGCAAAAATATTTGGGTGGATTGCTTCTTAGGCGCGATGGTACATCGCGGTTACAAAATTACAAATGGAGTAGTTTTCCTGCACTTTCATTAGGATGGAGGATAAGTGAGGAGCATTTTTGGCCGTTAAAACAACAAAATACTACGGCATTGTTGAAATTGAACTGGGGAATGAGTGGTAATCAACAAGTTCCTACGTATTCTACCATTCAAAGCTTTAGCCACAACAATTACAACTCCAATTATGATATTGATGGATCTCAATATACAAGTGAAACCGGTTTGGTTTCCACACGTGTAGCTAATCCTAATTTGCGATGGGAATCAACCGAGCAAGTCTCTGCTGGATTGGATGCTACTTTTTTTTACGATAAGTTGAGGTTTACGGTTGACTTCTATACAAAGAAAACCAAAGACCTCCTTGTCTACCGATCACTGCCTCTGACTTTTGGTGGTGCACATAAAGGGCAATGGATTAACGATGGAGAGGTACAGAACAAGGGCATTGAAATCGGACTCGAGTATAACAATTCCTTTCAGGGATTCGATTATGCTTTTGGGGTAATCTTTACACAGAATAAAAATAGAATGACACGCCTTTCATCTACCTCTTACTTGACAATTCCTAGTTCGTCTTTACATGACGTGAATTTCGGACAAGAAGTGTCTAGAACAGCAGTAGGAGCACCTATAGGAGCATTCTATGGATATAAAACAGCTGGCATTTTTCAAAACCAAGCAGAAATAGAAACTTATGGTTTACAACCCAATGCACAACCTGGGGATTTACGTTTTGTTGACACCAACAAAGATGGCTTAATTGATCATAATGATAGAACCCAAATCGGAACGCCTCATCCCAAATTTACAACGAGTTTATCCATGGAATTTACCTACAAGAACCTAGAACTTCAGTTGTTTTGGATTGGTAGTTATGGTAATGAAATCTATAACCTTACCAAGTATCAATCTCATTTTTTTAATCAAGAAGCGTATAATAAATCAACTGAATTATTAGGAGCGTGGACGGTTGACAATCCTAACAGTTTAATCCCAAGATTAACAAGAGATGATCCCAATAATAATATTCGTCCTTCTTCCTATTTTATTGAAGATGGTTCATTTTTGAAATTAAGTCAGGTTCAATTGGCGTATTCCTTTGAAAGTAAAAAGCATAAAAAAGCCAAGTTCAGACTTTACTTCCAAGTTAATAACGTCTTTACACTAACTAAATATTCAGGAGTAAGCCCCGAAGTGGGGTTTCAAAATTACGCTAGTAACAACAGAAGTCTTGATCTTGGTGTAGATCGAGGATTGTATCCACCAGCTAAAACTATGTCTTTAGGTTTTACAATTAGCTATTAAAAGATGAAAAAGAAAAAAAATAGGTCCTTTTATTTGTTGAGTACGCGATTCCTTTTGACAATAGTTATCGCATTATTAGGGGCTTGTAGTTCGGATTTCTTAACGGAGACACCCCCAGGAGAATTGTTGCCCGAAGATATAATTACAAAAGAACACGTTGAAAAAGTGATCATTGGAGCTTATCAAATACTTAATGGACAACTAGATAATTCTTCCAATGCGATGAATTCACCAGCTTCTAATTGGAGCTTTGGTGATGTGATGTCTGATGATGCTTATAAAGGAGGAGGAGGAACAGGGGATCAAGTGCAAATACACCGTATGGAATTGTATCAAACAGATCCGACGATTCTTGATGTTGAACGCAAATGGAGCGTATTGTATGAAGGAATTCACAGAGTCAATACAGCTTTGCATTTGTTGGAACTAGTGGATGATTTGGATCAGGAACACAAAGAACAGCGAAAAGGGGAGCTGTATTTTTTAAGAGGACACTATTACTTTGAGTTAAAACGTCTCTATAACCGAATTCCCTATCTAGATGAAAGTATCGTAGGCATAGAGGCATTTACTGTTTCTAATGTTGTATATACATCGGAGGAACTTTGGGAAAAAATTGGACAAGATTTTTTGCGAGCCAGTGAAAGGCTCCCTCTGCAACAAGCAGAAGTGGGAAGACCTACAAAAACAGCGGCGATTGCCTATCACGCTAAAGTGAAATTATACCAAGGAAGATGGGAAGAGGTCATCCAGTTAACACAGCAAGTACTAGCTAGTACCTATGAACTATTTGCTGATTTTGAGGGGCTCTTCTTGCCTGAAAATGACAACAATAAGGAAGTTATTTTTGCTGTACAGCACGCCATACAAGATGGTAGTCTTCACAATTATAATGGTAGTGTTGGGGATAGACTCGCTGCACCTGGTGGGCCTTTTTATCCACAATATGGTTTTCATAGACCTTCTCAAAATTTAATTAATGCTTTTCGAACGAATGAATATGGATTACCAGTGATTGATACGGTAGATCTCAGCGCTAGTGATTTTGTAGATCCAAGACTGGACCATACCGTTGGACGACCGGGAATCCCCTATCGCGATTTGGGTATTCTGTACAACAAAAGCTGGGCAAGAGACGAGGCCACGTACGGACCGTATGCTCCCAAAAAACGCATTGTTTCTGCAAACTCACCATACTATAGTAAGACATGGCCTTATGTATCAGCATTAAATTACTATGTGATTCGATATGCTGAGGTCTTGTTATGGCGGGCAGAAGCCTTGGTCGAACAAGGTGATTTTAATCAAGCACAAGCCTTAGTCAATCAAATTCGAATACGAGCGAAAGAATCACAGTATGTAAAGCGATTAGATCAACAAGGGCCTGCTTCATCTTACTATATCGAACCTTATACTACCCCATGGCAAACAAAAAAACAAGCTCAAACAGCGGTTCGATTGGAGTCTCGATTAGAACTAGCCCTAGAAGGTGAACGCTTCTTTAATCTTGTGCGATGGGGAATTGCTTCGGATGTCATCAATAATCAATATTTACCTCGAGAAAAACAAAAGAGAAATTTCTTAACCAACGCTCATTTTCAAAAAGGAAAAAATGAGTACTTCCCTATTCCTCAGCGCTATATCGATGGATCAGGGAAAGTTAAAATTGAACAAAACCCAAATTATTAAGTATGAGAAAAATTATGTTGCTGTTTGTTTTTGCTACCTGGAGTTTGACTGGATCTGCTCAGGAAAGCCACCACAATAAAACAGTTGAACAATTGAAGGAAAACAATTTTTACTTTTTTAGTAAGCTTCTTCAAAATGCAGAAGTGAGTAAGCAAGTGCTGAAAAGTAAAAAACTCCAAACTTGGACAGCAAATCAAAAAGTAAAACTTGAAAGTCAAGCGAAGGTAACGCAAGTCATAACAGCTAATCAGTTGATCGCTCCTTACCTTTTTTCAACAGAAGAAATAGCTATGATAATCAGTGAGTTTCAATCGGTTATTCAACGAAAAGAGGTGAAGGACTTTGTCCAAACTATGCGCGATTCAGGGAAGTATGCAAATGGCGTAACTGAAAATGATGCAGTATTTCTCGCTGAAATTGTCCGATTAAATTTAGAAGGAATTAATCACACCTTGAGTGTATATGGTAAAGGAATGGATCCTTACTATCCAAAAATTGATGCTGTTTCTTATGAGGTAACCTCCAATTACTACCAACGGACTTTACTTTATTGGTCTAATCATTTACTGGAGAATGGAAAGGATACCCCTTTGTTTTTTGAGCGTTCACTAGACTATGCTATGTATTTGATGTATTTCAATCACCGAGATGAAGGCGTTCGTTATGAATCCTTAGACGAACAGTATAATGCAAAGGCAATAGCCTTTGCAAAAGAAGTTGATTTTGAAGCGTACCCTTATAATGCACTGCTTGTTTTAGGGGATGGGCCTGACAACTATCGAGATCCTCTATCGGCTTTGGGGAAACTTAATTTGGAGATTGCTGTGGCTCAATACAGACAAAAGAAAGCGCCTTTTATTTTAGTCTCAGGAGGACATGTACATCCCAATAGAACTGCAACTTGTGAAGCGATTGTCATGAAAGACGAATTGATGAAAGTATATGGTATTCCCGAGAAAGCCATTATTGTTGAACCTTATGCTCGCCATACCACAACTAATTTGAGAAATGCAACCCGTTTAATGCTGCGCTATGGATTTAATATCAAGCAAAAAAGCATGATCGTCAGTCATTATAATCACATTAGGATGATTTACGATGTCAAATTCAAACAGCGATTCGTCACAGAGTTAGGATATCTCCCAGGGGAATTCATCGAAATAGAAAATGGTGAACTCCTAGAATACTATCCTGTAGAAGTAATGACACAGCTTAATCCACTTGAACCTTTAGACCCATAAACCAAGAAAAATAGTAACAAAAAACGTAAACCTAAACGAAATGAAACAAAAATTATTTTTTTTATTCGCCCTGTTGAACCTAGCTTTTTTAGCTAGTTGTTCTTCTTCCGATGACCAAATGGAACAAAGATCTCAACCCAAAACCATTGAGCATTTGCGAAAAGTAATCCTATCGCCTGATTTAAAATTTGGAACTACAGCGCTAACAGCTGTTGTGGTGAATGATCCCACTCAGGGAAATACAGAGCATAATTATCTCGTGGTACAAGATAAAGTAGCAAAAGCGGCGATTGTTTTAGAACTGACCAATGCAGTTCGCTATAAGATGGGCGAAGTCGTAGAAATTAATTTAGAAGGAGCAACCTTACAAGAAGTAGAAGGAGAAAAAATAGTCAAAAACATCTCAGGAGTAAATGTAAAAGTTACAGGAGAACAAGTAAAAGTTACACCAATAACTGTTGACTTATCAACGTTGAAGAAAGAAGTTTCTTATTGGGGACCTGTTTTGGTGGTGTTAGATGATTTACAAGTCGATACACAAGACCATACAACTTGGCAAGGAAGTCATCAAGTAAGTGATGGCATTGCAATTGCAACTCTAGAAGTGCGTAAAGAAGCGCAATTTGCAGATCAACCTATAGTGAAAAAATTAGCCACCCTAGCTGCAATTGCTCGAGTGGGTAAAGAGGGAGTTAGACTAATGCCTCGTTCAATGGAAGATATGACGCTAAAAATTTCAGAATTGAAAGAAGATTTTGAACAGAGTTCTAGTAGTTCATATGATGTGAAAAGTTTGCTTTTTAGAACAGGAGAGTGGACTATTGATGGTGGAATTACAGCTTCTACGGATGCGGATCCTAAAAATGGAGCGCAGAGTATTCGCTTACAAGGACATGTGTCGAATGAATTGAGAAAAGGAATCCTCAGTATGAATTTTGATTTAGAAGAACCTGTACAAACGTTAACAATACACCATGGAATCTATCCTGCTAAGGCAGAGGTGAATAACGAAAATCCAACCCTATTAGGCGTTGACATTTCGATGGATCAAGGCGCAACTTATCAGCGTATTGGTGAAATCGAAGTAGATAGTAAATCAGAGGGATTAAAAGTATCAGAATTTAAAATAGAGGAACACAAGCAAGGAAAAATGAGATTTAGAGTAGTTAATATTTCTCAGCCTTTCGAAAATGGCAATAGACCTCGAGTAAACATAGATGATATCGTATTCGGATTCTAAGTAGTCAAACAATGAAACAGATAGAACAAAACATAAGGTATTTCGTTTGTACTTTTTTTATCCTACTTGCAGCAAGTGGGTATGCTCAGGCTCAAAGCACAGTGATTAAAGGTAAAGTACAAGCTTCAGACGGCCATTTACCTGGAGCAAGCGTAAAGGATATTAGCGCGTCGACACTTGTACTGACTGATCTCGATGGTGAATTTACTATTCAAACAACAGCGATAACAGGGGTATTAGAGGTATCCTTATATGGGTATATAACCAAACAAGTTCGCTTTGAACAAGGAAAAGAGGTTCTTGTGCATCTACAAGAAGAAAATCAACATCTAGATGAGCTGGTAGTCGTGGCTTATGGTGAACAAAAAAAAGAAAACTTAACAGGAGCCGTTGATCAAATAAAGGGAAGTGCATTGGAAAATCGAGCATTACCTAATGCGGCACTAGGATTACAAGGATTAGTAGCCAATTTAAATATTGCACCTACAGATGGAAAACCTACCCAATCTCCGCGTTTTAATATTCGAGGGGCAACCTCGATTGGACAAGGAGGTAGTGCTTTAGTATTGATTGATGGAGTAGAAGGAGATCCGGCCTTGTTAAACGCAAATGATATCGAAAGTGTTTCAGTACTAAAAGATGCCTCGTCTGCTGCTATTTACGGTGCCAGAGGTGCTTTTGGAGTAGTGCTTATCACTACGAAAAAACCACAAAAAGACCATTTCGTTATTTCTTATAGTCAAAATGTAAGTTTTAAAAAACCAACCCGACTTCCTGATTTTGTAACAGACAGTTACACTTGGGCATCGATGTTTAACGAAGCTTTCTCTAGTTGGAATAACTACAGTAGTACACCACAAAATGTCAACAAAACCATGCCCTTTTCTCAAGAATATTTACTTGAGTTAGAACGAAGATCCAAAGATCCTAATGCTCCTAAAGTAGAGATTGACCCGCAAACAGGAGAATATGTCTATTATGGAAATACGGATTGGCAAAAACTGTTGTATAAAGACCAAACGTATGCCCTAACTCATAATTTGTATTTGTCTAGTGGAACAGAGAAAAGCCAATTCTCGCTGAGTGGACAACTTATCGATCAAAAAGGATTGTTTCGCTACAATTCAGATGATTATAAAATGTACAATTTTAGAGCTGTTGCTAGTTCAAAACTGAGCACATGGTTAGATTTTTCCAATACAGCATCTTTTGCTAAAACAGCATATCACAATCCCTTAAATGTAGGAGAAGCAGGTGGAATCTGGAGAAATATGGTCGCAGAAGGACACCCAATGAGTCCAATGTTAAATCCAGATGGTACCCTAACCCATTCAGCAGCTTATACCGTAGGTGATTTTTATTATGGGAAAAATGGACTGGATAAAAACAATAAGTTATTCAAAAACACCACCAGCTTTAAGGCGAATATACAAGAAGATGTAGTAAGTGTAAATGCGGATTTTACTTATCAATTGAAAGTAGAAGAAGAAACAAGAAGACGAGTGCCTGTGCCGTATAGCAAGTCGCCAGGTATAATTCAGTATTTAGGGGCTAGTACTAACGATTATCGCGTGATGAACCGAAATACAGAATATTTAACGTCAAACGTGTATGTCAAACTAAAACAAGATTGGAATAAGCATAATTTCAATGCTTTAATTGGTTTAAATCAAGAAATGTCAACCTTCAAAAATACAGGTTCTCAGCGCAACGGATTGCTTTTTGACGATGCAAATGATTTGGATTTGGCAACGGGGGAATCCATGATCGTATCAGGAGGATACGAGCGCTGGAGTGTATTGGGAGGTTTTTATCGCTTAAACTATGATTACGACAACCGCTATTTGGTAGAATTAAACGGACGATATGACGGGTCTTCAAAGTTTCCTAGCAATGAACGATTTGCATTCTTTCCTTCTATTTCTGCGGGATGGAATGTGTCAAATGAACCTTTCTGGAACTTATCTCCTCAATACATTAGTTTATTGAAGTTTAGAGGATCCTATGGCGCTTTAGGAAATGGAAACATTCGCTCCTATTCGTTTATTGAACAGCTAATGATAAATAGAGAATTGAGAATTCTAAATGGAGATTTAGCTACTTATACGTCAGCACCTAGCGTGATCCCTAAAGGATTAACTTGGGAAACCGTAACAACAAAAAACATAGGTTTAGACGTTAACTTTTTCAACAATCGATTAACTTTTAGCGGAGATGTTTACAGTAGAACAACAAAAGATATGTTTACGCTCGGGCCAGAGTTACCCGCTGTTTTTGGATCGAGTTCACCTAAGGGAAATTATGCCGATTTACGTACCAACGGATGGGAGATTACAATAAACTGGAGAGATCAGATTAACGTATTAGCCAAACCGTTGAATTACAATGTTCGATTTACATTAGCTGATAATAAAACCAAAATAACAAAGTACAACAACCCTACAAATAAGTTGAATGACTATTATGCAGGACAGCAATTGGGCGAAATTTGGGGCTATGTAACGGATGGTTTTTTTACTTCAGAAGATCAGATAAAAAGCGCAGCGAATCAAGACTTGTTCAGTTCTACAGCTCAAGGCATTTGGCGAACAGGGGATATAAAGTTTAAAGATCTAAACAATGATGGAGTTATCGATAATGGAGATAATACGGTTGATAATCCAGGAGATCGAAAAGTAATAGGCAATTCGTTGCCTCGTTATACCTTTGGTTTACAACTTTCTGCCGATTGGAATAATTTCTTTGTTTCTGCCTTCTTTCAAGGAGTAGGTAAACAAGATTGGTATCCAAGTAAAGGAGCAAACTCATTTTGGGGGCAGTATAATGCACCCTACGGACATCCACTTCAATCACAACTAGGCGATATTTGGACAGAAGAAAATCCAAATGCTTATTTCCCTCGTTATACAGGTTATCTCGCTTGGTCTGATTCGGGAACACTGCGTCAAACCCAAACTAAGTACTTGCAAAATGTTGCATATATCCGATTAAAAAATATTCAATTCGGATATGATTTAGCGAAACTATTGCCTAAACATTTGGGAATAGATACGCTACAGCTGTATGTATCGGGTGAAAATTTATTCACTTATTCACCTTTTTATAAACGTTCTAGCGCTATAGATGTAGAGAATATAGGAGCCTCTGATCAAGATTTAGCTAATACAAACTATGGGGATGGGTTTAATTACCCCCTATTAAAGAGTATCTCTTTTGGAATTAATATCAGTTTTTAAAAATTAAGTACGATGTCAAAAATAAATTTTTTCTATATTTTTCTACTTCTCTGTTGCGTCGGATGTGCAGAGTTAGACCAGGATCCCGTATCTACAGTGAGTAGAGAAGCTGTCTTTACTAGCGAAAAAGGATTGGAATTGTACGCTAAATCCTTTTACCAAATCTTGCCAACGACCAACGAAATTCTCCGTGGAGATAATATGGCCGATTATATAGTGCGAAAAGATGTGCCTAACTTTTTTAGAGCAGGTGCTTTCGGACCGAAACAATCCTCTGGATGGAGTTGGGGACAATTGCGAAATGTCAACTATTTTTTGGAACAGAACACATCAAGCCAAATAGACTTAGAAACAAGAAACCATTACAACGGACTGGCGCGTTTTTTTAGAGCTTTGTTTTATTTTGAAAAAGTAAAGCGATTTGGTGATGTACCTTGGGTCAATAAAACGTTAGGTGTAGATGACGATCAGCTTTATGCAGGTCGAGATTCGCGTGTGGTTGTGATGGATGCGGTAATGCAAGATCTCGATTTTGCCTATGCCCATATCAGAACAAAAAAAGAGGCATCAAGAACACTAATTACAAAAGAAGTAGTGGCCGCTTTTAAATCGAGAATTGCCTTATTCGAAGGAACCTATCGCAAGTATCATACAGAACTTAACCTAGTTTCCTCAGCCGATGAATTCCTACAGCAAGCTGTTGTAGCTGCAGAATTGGTAATATCAAGCGGTCAATATAGTTTACATACCCAATCAGAAACTCCATATCGCGATCTTTTTATACAAGATCAACCCAACGCCAATGAATTTTTGTTGGTCAATGCCTATGATAAAGAACTAGGCATACTCCACGATGCTAACTGGTATTATACGAGTGCTTCCTATGGAGACCGAATTAGTTTCACTCGTAGTTTTATTCATACCTTCCTCAATCAAGATGGTACTAGTTTTACTGCCAATGCAGCCTATAAAACAAAAAGTTTTATGGAGGAAGTAGAACAACGCGACAAAAGATTATCCCAACTTATCCGTACCAAAGGATACCAAAGAAATGTTGGTGGAATCCTAACACAGACACCTCCCGTATTTAGTTATACCTACAGCGGATATCAACCCATCAAATGGGTGAAAGATGATGTGTATTACGATAGTGGTCGAAATAATACCAATGCAGTTCCCATTCTGAGATATGCTGAGGTCTTACTCAATTACGCAGAAGCCTTAGCTGAGCTAAATCTTATGTCAGAAGAACAATGGCAAAAAACCATTGGTCAATTAAGAGCAAGAGCAGGAATTGAAAACAATACAAGTAAGCCCAATACAGTAGATACTTACTTGCAATCTACCTTTTATCCTGAAATTTCTGATCCAGTAGTTTTAGAGGTAAGGCGAGAAAGAGCCATTGAACTCGCTTTAGAAGGCTTTCGATTTGATGATGTTGTTCGTTGGAAGATGGGGAAATTGTATGAAAAAGAAAGAAATGGAATCTATGTCAGACAACTTGATGAACCCCTTGATTTAAATAGTGATGGTGTTTTAGATGTAGTCTTTTACCTAGGTAAACCCAAAGATCAGATTCCGGGGGTGAACTACGTGAATGTTGACCCTGCCAAAGGAGGATTACGCTTATCAGAAACAACAAAAGGAGAATTAGAATGGTTGTGGAATGACCCTATTCAATGGGAAGACAAATTTTATTTATATCCAATTCCAGAAAAAGACTTATTAATCAATACAAATTTAAAACAAAATCCAGGATGGTAAAATTGAAAAAAATCACTAGCAGAGTAACGAGTCTTGTTATTTTATT
Source organism: Flavobacterium sp. (assembly GCA_030152225.1). Taxonomy (GTDB): domain Bacteria; phylum Bacteroidota; class Bacteroidia; order Flavobacteriales; family Flavobacteriaceae; genus Flavobacterium. The sequence goes on from JASLHL010000079.1 coordinate 19,453, forward strand.
GTTCACTTTAGCTTGTAATTCAAGTGACAATGTAGTCGGAAACGAAAAAGACAAAGAACAAGGCGGAGGGAAAGAAGAAGTTCCCAAAGAAGAGAAAAAGGTGTTGACCTTGATGAGTTATAACATCCATATCGCTAACCCACCATCAAAAGGAGATGGATTTGTAGATATCGACGCCATTGCTGCGGTAATCAATGCAGAAAACCCAGATGTGGTATTGTTACAAGAAGTAGATCGATTTACTGATCGATCAGGTAAAACCCTAGATCAAGCCTTGACATTAGGAGCAAAAACCAACATGAATTATTACTTTGCTAAAGCATTAAATCGCTCAAATGGAGAATATGGTGTTGCTGTCTTGACAAAAAAAGAACATAAACTTGCAGTTAAACACAGTTTACCTGGAGCAGAGGGAACTAAATCGGAATTGAGAACAATTGGTTTAGTTGAAATAGAATTTGAGGAAGGACAAAGTATGTATGTAGCTTCTACGCATATTGATCACCTGGAAGACCGCAGTAAACAAGTGCAATTGAGAGAAATGATGAATTTCTTAACTCCTTATAATAGTAAACCCATTATAATAGGAGCTGATTTAAATATGCCACCAACACATGAGTTGTGGAATTCATTATCCACTATGTTTCAAACAGGATGTATGGGAACATGTCCTTTGACTGCTCCAGCTAAAAAACCGAGAACAACAATTGATTATCTTATGATGAATGAAAAGGCTAGAGAAATATTTTCAGTAACCGACTATTATACTGTAAAAGATGATTATGCATCAGACCATTTTCCTGTTGTAATGAAAATAGAAGTAAAAAAATAAAAAATGTAATGGAGTGGTAGCTAAGTTTACGTTGAACCCAAAGCAACTCCAGTAAAAAACATTTTAGACATGCCCCAAAAAGTGCTTAACTTCTTGGGGCATTTTCTATGAGTAGAAAACAGCAATATGGTTTCACCTAGACGTGCGTTAAGAGACTGTAGTCTTTTACTCTGCTAAAGAGAGGTACTCAATTAACGCTTAAATATCGGATTTGGTTGACATCGT
>JASLHL010000100.1 GCA_030152225.1 Flavobacterium sp.
CCTGTAATAAAAACTACTTTAGTCATGTTTTCGCTTTGTTTTCAACAAATATAACACAACTAACAAAAAAGACAACCGCAAGAGGTCTTTTAAACCTTAACAGTAAAAAAATACGCGTGTACAACGGAAAATTATTAGTATTTTTGGCTCATTCGTATCATTTGTTGTACGCTTAATGCACATCTCATGAAAAAGTATATACTACTATCATCCATCAGCGTATTCGCTTTGAGTTTATTTCAATGTCAATCACCACAAACAGTGGTCAATCAAGGGCCATCACCTGAAAAAGCACTCTACTACGACCGCATTTCATCTGATTCTATTCAGAAGAGCTTACTGGTTTTGACTGCGGATAGTTTAGAAGGACGTCGCACAGGAGAACCAGGACAGCGAAAAGCCGCACAATACCTTGCTAATTATTATAAGCGACTGGGAATTGCCATGCCTCCTCAAGCAACGAGTTACTTTCAACCTATTCCAGCTTCTTTTATGACCAATTGGCAAATGAAATTAAAAGATAGCGAAAATGTATGGGCGTATATTGAGGGCAGTGAAAAACCAGAAGAAGTATTGGTTATTTCTGCTCACTTTGATCACATGGGAATTTTACTCAAAAAAATATACTACGGTGCAGATGATAATGGCTCAGGTACTTCTGCAGTTATGGAAATTGCACGTGTCTTTCAATCTTTGGTACAAGAGGGAATCAGACCCAAACGCTCCATCCTTTTTCTCCATTTAACAGGAGAGGAATTTGGCTTATTTGGTTCTAAATTCTACACAGAAAATCCCATACTTCCCCTAAAACAAACTATTGCCAATTTAAATATTGACATGATTGGAAGAAGAAGTGAAGAACACCCTTCTACAGCAGACTATATTTTTTTAGTGGGATCGGATAAGTTGAGTCAGGAGCTACACAATCTAACAGAAGAAGCGAATCGAGAATCAGTAAATCTCGTGCTAGATTATACGTTTAACGACGACAACGATCCTCAACGCATTTACTATCGCTCGGATCACTACAATTTTGCTCGACATGATATTCCAGCTATCTTTTTTTATAACGGAACACATGACGACTACCATTTACCCTCAGATACCTATGACAAAATAGACTTTCCTATTTTGACAAAGAGAACACAATTAATATTTGAAACCGCTTGGAAATTAGTCAATGCAGAACACCGACCACAACTCAACCAAAACTAGAATACTATGGGCAAAAGCAGTGGATATTACGCTATTTGCCCTGTGTTTTATTCATTTGATCTTGTGGATTATGCGAGCATCCTATATTACAGGTTCGTACACGGGAGATTGGACCACTTGGGTCTACCATAACTTGTATACACCCATGTATTATGCTTTGTATGGACTACCTATTGCTTTGGGGGTTAGCGTCATCAACCGTAAATTATCTATTGATTCATTTCCCTTTCTATCTCTTAAATCACTAGTTATTACCTATATATTGATATTTATTTTACGATAAAATTGTAAGTTGTTAACTGTCAACTGTAAACCGTCAACTGTAAACTAAATTACTTCGAGATATATTGAGGGTCAATATAGTCTGTCAGCCATACACCATTTGCTGAACGGTAGAAAAGTAAGCCATCCTCCTGCATTTTTCTTGCCAGAATAGTTAGCACGACTACTTTTCCATGGCGAGAGCCAACGGCAATAGCCGTTTCTTTATCTAAACTAAGGTGTACGTGTTGTCGATTCATTTTCTTTATTCCTTCTCCTTTGATGGCAGGTAAAAAGCGATCTGCTGTTCCATGATATAAATACACTGGAGGAACCTCGGGTGTAAATTCAAGATCTACTGCAATCGAATGCCCTTGATTGGCGCGTATTTTGCTACCATCGTCACTTAGTGTATATCTTTTTTTGTTATTTGTTGCCACAATTTCATCCAATTCATCCCGCGTAAAAACGATGCGATGCTTGGCGCATTTTTGTATCAATTCTTCAACATCCGCCCATCCATTCACATCCAGTTGAATGCCAATTTTACTGGGTTCATGTCTCAAAATAAGAGATAAAAACTTTCCTATACTCTTTTTTCTTTCTTCTTTCATTTAATTTTTTAAATCTTCAACTGTTAGATTTTTTTCTTTTAACCGATGATTGAGATTAATCATAATATAATTGTCCTCATCACTGTCCTTATATTTATGATATACGACTTGATAAGCTTGTTTTAATCGGTCATCTTCTACCCCACCTAACGCTTGCAAGGCATACAGCACAACCTGATCTTCTTCATCTTGAAGGGCCGTCATAAAAACAGTTGCATATTGTTGTTTGTCTGTTGCTTTACCCAAGGAATAAACCGCCTGACTACGAATAGCACTCAATGGTGACTGGAGTCCAGGTAAAAGTAAATAAGCAAAATCTGTTGTTGCTTTTAGGGCAATATAGGTAAAGAACCGATAGGTTTCTTCTTCGGCTATCTTGTCTTTATACGCATCTAAAACGGGCAACCAAGCTGCTTCATTCGCTCCATACCAGTGAATTTGTTGCAAAACAAACAATAGACTCTCCTTTACTTCTTCTTCTAAAAAAGGTAGTGATTTATTGTAATCCACTTTCGCCAAAATGGAAATTAGCTGTTGACGGATAGGCGTTGTTGCTTCGGGTATTTTTTCAATAAGCGCTTGGATAATTTCTTCCTCGATATCTTTTTTACTAATTAATCCCTCCAAATACTCTAGTTGTTCTTTTTCGTTGGTAGTTGTTTGGAAAGCATTCCATAGATACACAGCGGTTCCTCCTCTTTTATAGCCAAACCATCCTGCCTGTTGTGCCAATAATTCTCCAGAAATAATTTCATCCAGCCAACGTTCATACCAGTCTAAAAAATGGGTTTCAAAAGCGAATTGAGGTTTATAATCGTCATTGAGGTAAACAATTCTCCCCAAATAGGGACCATTGAGTATCAAACAAGTGGTAATGGCACAACCTTGCGTACCTAGTGGTAATAATCCTCCATACAAAGGTCCTACAATCGCATCATAGGCTTGGTCTGATAAGCTATCATCATACATTTCACTGGTCAGAGCTTTCCATTCCTCCTCCGTCATTGTAGGATGTAACAAACAAGGATAAGAGAGATAACGCTGCCCATCACCTACAGGCAAATCCTCTATCCCTTCTCCAAAAGGATAGATCCCATAGTAAGGGCCTGCACCACTCCCCATATAAGCTTCTTCTTGAGGATTACCATTGCCGATTTGGGTAACGAAAGCAACATAAGCTTCTGGCAATTCAATGCCATACTTCTTTTCAAAAACTGTTATCTCTTGATGGTTGATACCTGGTCCTATTTGATATTTATGTGAATTCGAACCAAAGACCTTCCATTCCTTGTCATAGGATTCAATATGTGCTAATTTTTCTTTAATTCTTTGTATTTGTATATCTAGCGGTGTGTTTTGTTTCATTGTTTGTCTTTTTTTCTTTCCTCCATAGACCAATATCCTACAATCAATTGTTGATAGAATTCAAGAGCTACAGTCATTTTGTTTTCGTTATTCAACAGTAAACAATCCCAAGGTTGTAACTGAAAGGATTGGGTATTAACCATAACTTCAGCTTCTTCAAGTGCAAATAGCAAAACAAAGGGTTGTTCCGTTTGAAAAGGTTGGTGTCGAACTTCCACAACCTCATCGACAAGCTGTTCATGCAACATGAGATTAAAATCTGTTCCTTGCGTAAAGGACGTTATACTTGCTGTGGATGGAAAAGTAAATAGTTCATGTTGTTTATAGTGTTGATTTTCTCCATTATAGATGATCTCAAGATTGCCATCTAACATCGCTAAGTAGCGACGATAGCCTTTAAATTGGGTAAATACGGAGGGAATAGCTTCAATGGTTGCACTGCTAATGCGAAAACCGAAATCTCGATCGGCATATTGTGCGCCTTGGGGATAAATAGCGTATTCGCGCGTTTCCCCACCAGACCAGCGACTGCTGACTACCTCCTCTTTTTTTATTAATCGAATGTGCATAGTATGAATTGCATAAACGCAGTCTACAACAGACGTTGCTTATTGACAGCGCGGTTTTTCAAAAGATAAAGCTACGCTGTTTTTTTGGTTTATGTACTCCCTAATTCTAGTTGATTTTTGATTAAGTTGTAGTAGGTCCCCTTCTTATGGACTAAGGTTTGATGATTTCCTACTTCGATACATTGTCCTTCCTTCAGTACCATAATATGATCCGCTTGTTTTACGGTAGACAGATATTGTAAGTGATTCACTTCCAATTGTTTTCAAAATAACCTTGTTCACTTCCTGATTCGCTGCCTCCTTATAAAACACAAACTGCGTTTGTGCTTTATAGGACAGCACCAATACTTAAAAAAAGCGCTTAATCACGTGAAAGATTTGCAACACGTCGTTAAGTGGATATTCCATCACCCCGTAATTGGCATTTCGACTTGACAACTGCAGCATTCCCGTTTCACTGTTGTAATACCCTATGTCTTTGTGTAAAAAATGTTCCTTCGTAACTAAAATAAATCCATACTTTGTTGATCGAAAGCCTCCTTGCCACAGGTCTTTATTAATTTCTCTTGCGAGTACTTCTGCGCCATCGGGCGTATCTTCAATATTTCCTCCATTCATTGTATCTCCAATAATTTCAAATGCCTGATAATAGCCTAACTCAAAATAATCAACACCAAACTCACTACTAGCGAAAAGTTGACGGAGCTGATTTGCTGCAAGAAGATGCGAAACATACGTTTGGTGAGCAGAAAATGGAATTTTGAAAACCTCGATATTCATTTTTCCACCTTGATAAAAGACAAACATATTCCCGCGTTTGTTGTATAAAATTTCGGGTATTTCGCTTTTTGAACAATAGGTTGCATCATTTTCCAACAGTAAATTAATGCCTTTCATATGCCCTTTTACTACCTCATCTTGGACAATTTTGGGTTGAGAAAGAAATAAACTTCCCTCACCACTGAGCAACCATTTTCTATTCAAAATGGGCGCAAAAGTCACAAGCCTATTGATAAAACTTGTACTAATGTTTACTCGTCCGTTGATAATCTGAGAAAAAGAAGACTTTTTATATCCTAATTTCTGGGCTAAATCTGTATGGTTCTTAGCCAAACCTTCAAAAACCACCCATTTAATTGCTTCATTGAGGCGCTGAATTTTATCCATATATAAAGAATTTAATAAAAATATGCGAACTGTATATGTAATATTTTTGCAAAACCACAAACTTTGTTTGTACCTTTGTTTTTATACCTAAAAGACAAAAATAAATAAAATACATCAAAAAATAAGCACTAAACATAATAATTACGCAATAAAATAGAGATATTTAAATAAAAATTAAAATTTCAAATATTTTAAAAACTATTATTATGAAGTCAAATCTACATTTTCAATCCGCACTCAGTTTTTCCTCCGATTTGGTACAAAAAGTGAACAATTGTATAGCTGAAAATCAATGCTACCTCATTTGGTTTAGTTCTGCAAGGGAATCAACACAGCTTCGCGTCCTTTGGTTATTTGTATCCAACAAGACTAAAACAGCTGTTCACTTTTCCTCTGCTTATAGCAAAACACTGTACAACGAGTATAACGTATTACTACTACTACTTGATGAACAAGACCTGACTGCACACCATACGTATGGCAATACAATTTTTAAAACGACCTTAACGCAAGACTGTGTTATTTATCAAAAAGCAGGTCATGCTTATCCGCATATTGTATATCAACCTTTCGAATCATTTATTGCATTATACCGCGAGAAACAAGCCTTGTTAACGCGTTATTGTCTCGATTTTGTAACCTCTAAAATAAATGGAAGTACGCTCGCCTATTTGAAAGCATTAGAGTACAACTTTGAAGTCTTAGAGTTGCTGCTCTTAGGGGTGAAAAATACAAAAGATACTTTTACTACACGCTTGCTTATCTTGGAACGTCTGATCCCTCAGATGAAAACACTTTTTGTAAAATACAAGAATCAAACGTATTATATAATAGAACACTTAGGTGTTGATGATACTTGGATCCCTGCCCTACAAAAGATACAGCAAAAACTACAAGTGATTGTACTGGATGTCTTAGCGCAAATTGACCGTAAAACAAGTTTAATAACTCCAAAAACAACTAGTAAAAAGAAAAATACGAGTTCATTGAAGTACAAAGAAAAATTAGCACCTCTTTTGGAAACCAACCAAATTGAAGAAATCTACCAGTTTCACGAAACCTTATACTTGAAAGATAACAAACAAATTCGACAATGTTACCTCCTCGTTTTAATCAAAAAAAACAAGGGAAATAAATTACAACAAATCATAGAGGAACTTGCGACTAAAGATGCTGAATTTCACTTTACCATTCTCCTGCATACTAGGGCTTATATTCAAAATAACACCGATCTAGTTGCTGATTTTTTCAAAGCAATTTTAAAGTCTAACAAGCGGATTTATTCCAGTGATTACTATCCGCAAATTCACTGGCCAAAGGACTGTTATCTCTCTGATCAAGACTATCCTAGCTTGTGGAAAAAAAGCCTCGAAAAAACGAATAAAATGATTCAAACGGACTTACAAAAGCCTACGGGAGCCCTGTTTATCAGTACCTATCAATTGCATCAATGTCTAGTAAGTAAGCTGCAACGCTATATTTTTCACCACCTTCACTATTTACCCCAAACCGTTCACTTAGATACCTTACTACAACTCGCCCTTTATGCCCAAAATAAAGAAGCTAAAACATTGAACAGCCTATATGGCCAATTGCGTCCGCTCTTGTTTATCTATACGGCAAAGAAAAAGGAAGAAAAAAAGTATAATTTGGTGTTAGATCCACCTCTAGTAGATTGCTTACAGCAGTTTTTCTCTACTATTGAGGTCTTAAAAACCTAAGAATAGCCCTTTTATATCCCTTTCTTTCACTGATACAAATCAACTTAGATTATAATAGGTCTTCCTACTATAATCTAAGTTTTTTATAGCTTTTCTATTTTATACCTGGATTAAATGGGATATACACTTTTTGCAAAAGTTCTTCATACTCTTTTTGAGCGATACTGCCAAAGGTAATTCCCCCACCGCTTTTGTAGACAAATTGCTTGCCTTGTTGTTCTATAAATCGGATCATCACCGCTGTATCGAGGGTATCTCCAGTGAACAATCCGCAAACACCAGTATAGTAATTTCGAGAATAACCTTCTACTTCCTCAATAATTTGAACGGTTTTTTCTTTTGGTGATCCGGTGATTGATCCTGCGGGAAGTAGTTCGTTGAGTATATCTCCTATTGTATTTTGCCATCCTTCTTGTAGGTCACCACTAATTTGCGAGCTCATTTGCCACAATTCTCCTTTAGAGGTCGTTAATTTATCCAGATAGCGAAAGCGATCCACTTGTACCTTTTTAGCGACACGGTTTAAATCATTGCGAATGAGATCTACAATGGTATAGTGCTCTGCCGTTTCCTTTTCATCTTGGAGCAAGCGTTCTTCTGCTTGTGGGAGTGCAGCATCAATCGTTCCTTTCATGGGATAGGAATAAATTCGATTGGCGTTGATTTGGACAAAAATCTCAGGTGAAAAACAAACCAACTCATCCTTGATCCACAATTTGTACTTTGCTTTACTTGCATAAAAAACATCGGATAAGCTTCCATTCAAGGTAATTGGTGTTGATACTGTCAGGTTAATCAAATAGGTATTCCCTTTTTGGATTTGATCCATAACGCGATCAAATTTTTGCTGATAGGCAGGAAAATCAATAGGTTTCGCATGTAATTGGGGTTGTATGAATGCCGCAGTTTCTTCACAATTGGTCTGATGATTAAATTGATAACGTATGGTATCAGCATCCAGTTCATCAAGGGGAATAACCTGTCCTTGTTCTCCTTTGTAGTCTACAAAAAATAAAAAAGGTTTTCTCGCCTTTCCCAATTCATTCATACTCGAGATAATCGTATCTTTGATGCCCATGTTTAATGCTAAATTGAAGGTCAAAAGTACAAATTGTTTATGAGCCAAAAGAAGGAAATTATACTTATCGATAATCGCGATTCATTTACCTACAATTTGTATCAAATTTTTGATGAGCACCCGCTTTGCAATATTACAGTGGTTTATAGCGATCAAGTCGACCTCGATGAGCTGGATCAATACGATCAATTGGTTCTCTCTCCGGGTCCTGATGTACCGCGAGCATATCCCATTTTATTTGAGATTCTGATGCGCTATGAAGATACCAAGCCCATTCTTGGTGTCTGTTTAGGACATCAGGCCATTGGCGAATATTACGGTGCCACGCTCTACAATGTAGCCCGTGTTTTTCACGGTCAGACTCGAACATTGGAGCTAGTAACTCCTGATTTGCTCTTTCAAAACGTGACAAATAATACACAAGTGGGACTCTATCACTCTTGGGCCTTAGCACACGACAATTTTCCTAAAGAATTGCTTATTACAGCAGTAAGCAATGATAAGGTGTTGATGGCCTTTAGACACCAAACGAAAAATATCCGAGGTATTCAATTTCATCCTGAGTCCTATATCACTACGGAAGGCAGACAAATGCTTGCCAACTGGATTGAGCAATAAACAACGTATTACACTATATGCCCCTTTTTTTAATTCCAAAAAAGCGGTCAAAAGCTATACTTTTTGCCTTATGATCCTAAATGTTATGCTAAAATATTGTGAGGCTGAATGTAAAATGGTAAATTCAGTTTTTAAATAGAAATGCATTTTTTTACATGGAAGCAGGAATAATACAAGACCCTAAAGTCCAAAAATATCTCCCCTATCTGGGTGCTTTAGCCATTTTTATGCAAGCCTTAGATGGCACAATCCTCAATACAGGACTTCCTTCGATTGCGAAAAGTTTAGGAGAATCTCCTTTGGAAATGCAGAGTATAATCGTATCCTATACCCTAACGGTTGCCTTGCTTATTCCGTTGAGTGGCTGGTTGGCTGATCGCTTTGGAACGAAGCGTATTTTTATTCTTGCCGTGGCGCTCTTCTCCCTGGGTTCTTTATTTTGTGCTTTATCTAATACTTTAAATGAACTGATCTTTGCTCGTATCTTTCAAGCTATTGGAGGTTCTATGATGGTCCCTGTTGCTCGTCTAACCCTGCTCTATGCCTACCCCAAAGATCAACTGCTTAAAATTATCAATTTCATTACGATTCCCGCTTTAATTGGTCCGATGTTAGGACCGACTGCTGGTGGTTTTTTAGTGGAGAAATTATCTTGGCATTGGATTTTCCTTATCAATTTACCTGTGGGAATTATTGCCATTCTAATGGCACGTCGTATTATCCCCAATTTCACGAATAAAGTTGAGCGTTTTGACGTCTTAGGTTGGATCTTCTTCAGCGGTGGATTAACGATGCTTACCTTAGTAATCGAACGTTGGAATTCGCCCAGCCTAGGTGCTTTTCAATTGATTGCTCTCTTTGTTTTGGCCTTGCTATTAATCGCAGCCTATGTATGGTATGCCAAAAGGTGTCCTCATCCTTTAATTAAGCTAGAGCTATTTAAAATCAAAACCTTAAACATTGGACTTATTGGAAATTTAGTCACGCGCTTTGGTATTGGCGGGATGCCGCTGATGATTCCACTTCTCTTGCAACTCGGCTTTGGTTATTCTGCTTTTTATGCGGGTTTAATGATGATTCCTCAAGCCTTATCCAACCTGATATCAAGAAATTTTGTCGTGCCAATTGTCAAGCGTTTTGGTTATAAAAAAACACTAGTTTTCAATACTATAGCCACGGGGATTCTCATCAGTCTCTTTTTCTTTGTCAATGAAAACACCCCCTTTTTTATTATCATTTTTTTGATGATCTGCAATGGTGCTTTTAATGCCGTACAATTTACTTCGATGAACACCATTTCCCTGGCTGATCTAGATAACAATACCTCTAGTGATGCCAATAGTTTGCTTTCTGTTACACAACAATTGGCCATTAGCTTGGGAATTTCCATTTCTGCAATGTTCTTGCAACTCTTCCGAAATAGTGTGCTTGATACGCCTGAGCATCCAACCGCAGTATTCAATTATACATTTTTAGTCATGGGGGTTTTAACCATCCTCTCAAGCACAGTTTTTATGAAGCTCAATAAGAATGATGGTGCAAGTTTATCGGGTAACCAAGACTATGAATCGCCTAAAAAATAAAACCCCGTCTAAAAAAGCGGATTTTTTCCTTGTTTGCCCTTACAATCCCCTTACAATCCCTTATGTAGAATAAAACTTTTTTTCCACAGCCATTCCTCCCTGTAACAAGCCTACTAAAACACAGTAGTCCATGTATTTGTCCCTGTATCGCTATCCTCATGATCTCCTAAAATGGAGGTAAAAATGGCTTCTGCACGCCAGTCATCTGCTTCTGATTCATCTTTCGGATATCCTTCAACTACTTGACTAGGTTTACCCTTAGAAGATGAGAACTGGTCGAAATTGAAGTTGGACGAATGGCTCTTGGGCCTAATCTAAGAAAATGTCCTGTTTTATATAAAACAAAAGAGAGTGACCTTTTGGGACACCCTCTTTCTGCAAATTAATATAAAACAACATAACTAACTAGTTATACGGATTGCATCAATAACATAGAGGGTGCGTGATTTAACCAGATACTTCTGGTTTCAATCAACTTCTTCCAACTATCTAAGGTAATCAGCATCAAGTCGAATTCTTCAATGAATTCCTTGGATACCACCTTATTGCTTACGATGCGAATATGATTCGGCTTATATTGTTCAATCAGCCTTATATTTTCTTTAAATTCTGTATGATTCTCCAACTCCCCTGTAGCATCCAAAATAGACACTTGTACTTCATTATTGCGAATCATTTTTTGTGCATAGGGCAATAGTTTTAAATCGCCTTTGCTAAAAATAGGTAAGAATACGTGTTCTAATTTTTCAAAATCCTTGTTGATCAAGATTCCCAAAGGCACTTTTGTACGATTCATAATCTGCTGCGTACGGGCATTAAACCACGAATTTTCAAACAATTTTTCGCGTCCTGTTACTTTATTTAACAACACATCAGGGTTAATTATTCGCGTGGTAAATCCCAAAATATTTCCCAGTACTGAACCGCGATAAATAGAGTATCCCATTTCGATCAGTAGTAAATCACAAGTTTCTTGATGAACCATACTCACCACATCACTTTCAATGTCATTGGATACTTTGTAATAGGTTTGTACTTCTTGGTCCATTTCAGTGGATTGTTCTTGTACTGCTTCAAAGATTTCCTCTTCATAATCTTGCGTATTAAAAGAGTTGAGTTCTGCACTATCAATCATGTGCATGGCTGTAATTCGCGTATCTGCACTTGATTTTCCTGTAAAAGCATTGGCTAATTTCATCAAGGGAGCTAAGCTCAACTTATTTTCAAAAAACAAGAACACTTGATACTTTCCAATGACCACACCTTTATGCTGAGGTTCATCGCCTAAAGGTCCAAATATTTTAGCAATTAGATCGAGTAAAGGTCCTGTCATAAAGGTAGTTGCGAGTGCCATAATCACCATCATAGCAAATACTTCCCCTGTCATTACGCCCAAATCAAAACCGATATTCAAGACGATGAGTTCCATTAAGCCACGGGTATTCATCAAGGCGCCAATGGTCAAGCTATCCCGCCAACTAATCCCAACGAATTTCGCTGTTATCGCACTTCCGATAAACTTTCCTACTGTGGCTACTAAAATGATTAATCCCGTAATTTTCCATAAATACGGTTCGTTTAGTAAACCAATTTCGGTTCTCAATCCGGTATATACGAAGAATAAGGGCAAAAATAGCACAACAGCAACGTCTTCTACTTTTTCGATGAAGATGTTTCTGAACTTCATATTATCAGGCATGATTACTCCTGTCATAAAGGCCCCGAATAAAGCGTGAATTCCAATTACTTCCGTACAATAGGCAGAAATAATTAACGTCAACAAGAAGATGGCTACGGTTCCCTTGGTCAATAACTTACTACTGCCTTGGTATTTTGCAATTCGCGCTAAGAAAGGGCGAACGAGTTTAAGCATCACAATTACATAAACAATAGCAAGAGCAATAATATACAAGGAGCTGACAAAACTACCTGCTTGTACAATTGCAATTACAGCGGCTAAAATACACCATGCAGTGATGTCATCTGCTGCTGCACAGGTAATAACAATCGTACCAATTTTTGTTTTTTGCAGGCCTCGTTCTTGTACAATCCGCGCCAATACAGGAAAAGCGGTAATACTCATCGAAATTCCCAAGAACAATCCAAACGACAGAAAATCAACACCATCTGGGGCAAAAGATTCAAATATATAATAGGCTAAAGCCATTCCTAAGGCAAACGGAATCACAATACTTGCATGGCTAATAAGCACGGCATCATGGGCCTTATTTTTAAGGATTTTAAGATCAAGTTCCATTCCAATCACAAACATGAAGAGAATCAAACCAATTTGGCTTAAAAAGCTTAGATTTCCTAGAGATTGTGTTGGGAACATCACGGCAGAAAACTCTGGAAAGTACGTTCCAACGAGAGAAGGTCCCAGGGCAATACCCGCAATAATTTCACCAATAACCGAAGGTTGTCCAATTTTTTTACAGATCCAACCAAAAACACGAGCAACCAAAACAATGGTAACAATTTGTGCTAAAAGTAGA
>JASLHL010000106.1 GCA_030152225.1 Flavobacterium sp.
AAGTAGACGTATCGTTAAATTTTTTAACTTTTTTATTTTTCTCTACTGCTAGCAAATTCAGCGGTTAAAATAGATCCTCTACGTATACCATTACTACATTGATTCCCTCTTGATTGCCTTTCAGATCACTAGGAATAAAACAATATAGTTGAGCGAGGTCAACTCAACGTTTAAAAGTATAAATGAGGCAGTATTCTACTTGTATTGGACGCGGTAATAACTGCAACAAAAAAGCGATGCCTAGGCATCGCTTTTTTATTTAAACGTATAAATTTCTGTTGGAGTAATGCAATAATCAAGTGCGATATCTAATTCAGATACTTCATCTATAGATGGAATGGCTTCAAAAAAACTAAGTCCTACTTTGATGACCTCTGGTTTACATTTTTGTAAAAATCGATCGTAAAATCCCTTGCCATATCCCACGCGATTTCCCTGTCGATCAAAGGCAAGTAAGGGAACAAAAACAACATCGAGTTGGGTTTCTTGGATTTCAATTCCCCCTTGTGGTTCTGGTATACCATAGGTATTTACACGCAAAACAGTATTATCCGTTAAGAGATAATGTTGCATCTCGCCTGTTTTAAAATCTGACTTAGACAGTACGATATTCTTATCCTTGCCTGCTAAAACTTGCAACAAATAGTCCGTGTCTATTTCTTTTTTTGCTACAATTGATAGAAACAAGTGATAGTTGGTTTTATCCCAAATGGGCAAACGCAGCGCTTGATTGGCGATGGCCAGACTTTTGTCGTCAATTTCTTCTGGAGACAAGGCCTCTCTCGCTTGAATATAGGTTTGACGCAAGGTATTTTTATTCATTGCTTACATTTTTTGACAGGTGAAAAATAGCATCGCCTTGGTATACAATAGGCGAATCATTAACATTGATGACGTATCCACTGTTTGGTGCTTTGACCATCACATTTTCCTTTCCGTAGGGATCTGAGATAAACGCGAGGGCTTCTCCTTTACGCACATAAGTACCCACGGCAACTTGATCGTGCATTAAGCCTGATTGTTTTGCGCGTACCCAAACAGACTGGGTAATCACCACCATTTTATCCGTGCGATTTTCAACGTCAAACTCTTCGCGTAACATATCAAAGTGACGCAGTACGCGTTTGGTTCCTTCTACGCCCATTTTAGAAATATCCGCATTGATATCTAGCGACTTTCCTCCTTCAAAAAGCAACATTTTTACCCCGCGCTTTGCACAAGCATTTCGAAAGGATCCCGTAATTTGGTTAGAATACAGTAAAAAAGGAGGGTGAAAGATAGCTGCTAAAGGTTCTAAACTTTCCTTGTCGTCTGTAGCAATGCGCAATTGAGGCGCATTAAAACGGCTCTGTCCCCCTGCGTGAAAGTCGATCACAAAATCAACATGTGGAATAATATGCGTTAGAATATGGTAGGCAAAACGCCCAGCCAACGATCCTGTTTTACTTCCAGGAAATACGCGATTCAAATCGCGTCCATCGGGAAATTCGCGAGTTTTATTAATAAACCCAAAGATATTAATCACAGGAATACAGATAATCGTTCCACGCTTCGGTCGGTTTAATCCACTGTGTACAATTTGACGGACAATATCTACGCCATTGAGCTCATCTCCATGCAATCCTGCTGATAGCAAAATAGTAGGTCCGTCCTCCAATGCTCGGGAAATAATTACGGGAATCTTTAATTTGGTTGCCGTATGCAATCGCGCAAT
Organism: Flavobacterium sp.; assembly: GCA_030152225.1. Lineage (GTDB taxonomy): Bacteria > Bacteroidota > Bacteroidia > Flavobacteriales > Flavobacteriaceae > Flavobacterium. Next base: position 1,715 of record JASLHL010000106.1, read on the forward strand.
TTCTAAATGTACGGTCTTGCTCTCTCCAGGTAGAATAACTTCCTCTAATATCTTCATAACTCGCTTTTTTTCGAGAAGTGAAGATAGTGAAATTCTTTTATTTTGTGTGGTTTGTTTGTTGCGCGGTTTGCTCGTTGCGCGGTTTGTTTGTTGTGCGAGTTGCTCGTTGTAAGGATTGTGGTTTAGTACGTTTGCACTCAGCCAGATGATTTCACCCTTAACACATCACTATTCACTATTCACTATTCACTATTCACCCCTCACTAATCAAGCTAGTTTTTAAAAATGCGTTTATTCCAAACAATTAGAATCCCCACACCTACGGAGATTGCGGTATCGGCAAAATTGAAAATGGCGTTAAAAAAAGTAAAGTACTTACCGCCCCAGATTGGCAGCCATTCTGGCAAGTTACCACGCCAAATAGGAAAATACAGCATATCCACTACTTTTCCATGGAAAAAGGTTCCATAGGGTTTATCCGAGAACAACGTTGCTAATTGGTGCGTACTATCGTTGAAAATAACACCGTAGAACATCGAATCAATGATATTACCTACTGCACCTGCTAAAATTAAAGAAATAGCCACAATCAAGTAATTTGAAAGCTTTTTCTTGATGGAATCGTGTAACCACCAGCCAATACCAAAAACGGCGATAATTCTAAATAGCGTTAATGCCAATTTTCCATAGTCTCCAGGAAGGGAAACTCCCCAAGCCATACCTTCATTTTCTATAAAGTGAATCCTGAACCAGTCAAAGACAAAAATCTCTTCGTCTAACAAAAAATTCGTTTTGATATAAATCTTTGACCACTGGTCGATAATTAAAATTATAGCAACTAGTAAATAGGCTTTCTTTACTGACATTCTTTTCTCTTTTACAGGCAAATGTAAACGATTTTACGTGATAAAAAAAACGCTCCTTTAGTTAAAAGAGCGTTGTTTTTATGATTTATCGTTGCATATTTTTTGCTTCAATACTCATGGTTGCGTGAGGGACTAATTTTAATCGTTCTTTATCAATTAATTTACCTGTCACTTTACACAATCCATAGGTTTTATTTTCGATGCGAATTAATGCATTTTTTAAATCGCGAATGAACTTCTCTTGGCGAATAGCCAATTGTGAATTTGCCTCTTTGGACATTGTTTCACTACCTTCTTCAAATGCTTTAAACGTAGGAGATGTATCATCTGTCCCGTTGTTTAAATCATTCATATATGCACTCTTGATCAATTCTAAATCAGCTTGTGCTTTTTCAATTTTAGCTTGAATCAACTCTTTGAACTCTGCCAACTCTGCGTCAGAATAACGTACTAATTCGCCAGTCTCTTTCATAATTTTAATTTTATTTTAAAATTAATACTCGCGTTTTCAGCTCATCAAACTCTACATCTACACCGTTTTCTAATGTTTCTACAAATTCTAATGTATGAGTTAATGTTTCAGATTTAATATAATCCTCATTTGCTAAAACAGCTTCTCTTATTTCTACTACATCTTGCAATGTAACTTTTACTTTATCTGTTACTTCGAATCCACAATCTTTTCTAATATTCTGGATGCGGTTTACTAATTCTCTAGCAATCCCTTCTTTTTTCAATTGTTCTGTGATGGTAATATCCAGAGCAACAGTAATTCCTCCTTCATTGGCTACTAACCATCCTTCAATATCTTGAGAGGTAATCTCTACGTCTGAAAGTGTTAATATAATACTTTTTTCCGTTAATTTTAAAACAATTTCTCCGTTTTTCTCAATTTCAGAAATATTTTCTTGGGTGAAATTTTGTATTTCCTTAGCAATCAACCCCATATCTTTTCCAAAACGCGGTCCTAATGTTTTAAAATTAGGTTTGATTTGCTTCACCAAAATTCCTGAAGCATCATCTAACAGCTCAATTTCTTTCACGTTAACCTCTGCTTTGATCAAATCCTCAATCGCTTGTATCTCTAAACGTTGATTCTCATCCAAGATAGGAATCATAATACGTTGCAGCGGTTGACGTACTTTAATCATTTCTTTTTTACGTAAAGAAAGAACCAAAGAAGAAATCACCTGTGCTTTGTGCATTCTGCTCTCTAATCCCGTATCAACGAATGACGCATCGAATTTTGGAAAATCAGCCAAATGTACAGATTCTACTTGTTCTTTATTCGTCACTAATGTTAAGTCTCTGTAAAGTCTATCCATAAAGAATGGAGCAATCGGAGCACCTAATTTAGAAACCGTAATTAAACAGGTATACAACGTTTGATACGCGGCTATTTTATCCTGAGCGTATTCTCCTTTCCAGAATCTTCTACGGCATAAACGCACGTACCAGTTACTCAAGTTTTCTGTTACAAATTCTGTAATCGCTCTTGCTGCACGTGTTGGTTCGTAATCACCATAGCACTCATCTACTTTTTGTACTAACGTATTCAATTCGGATAAGATCCAACGGTCAATTTCTGGACGATCCTTTAATGGAACCTCAGCTTCTGAATAGTTGAAACCATCAATATTAGCATACAGTGCAAAGAAGTTATAGGTGTTATATAAAGTTCCAAAGAACTTTCTTCTAACTTCTGTAATTCCTTCTAAATCGAACTTTAAGTTATCCCATGGGTTGGCATTGGAAATCATATACCAACGCGTTGCATCCGGGCCATGTTCCGCTAGTGTTTCAAAAGGATCGATGGTATTGCCTAAACTCTTAGACATTTTCAATCCATTTTTATCCAAAACTAAACCATTCGACACCACATTTTTATAGGCCTTTGTATCAAATACCAAGGTTGCAATTGCGTGTAGGGTATAGAACCATCCACGGGTTTGATCCACTCCTTCTGCGATAAAATCTGCAGGATAGGCTCCATTTTGATCTACCAACTCTTTATTTTCAAACGGATAGTGCCATTGTGCGTATGGCATAGACCCCGAATCAAACCATACGTCAATCAGATCTGCTTCGCGATACATTGGTTTTCCACTAGGAGAAACAAGTACAATCGCATCGACCACATTTTTGTGTAAATCGATTTTGTCGTAGTTTTCTTCCGACATATCTCCTACCACAAATCCCTCATACGGATTGTTTTCTTGGAAACCAGCAGCTTTTGATTTTGCAATCTCCGCCATCATTTGTTCCATAGAACCAATGATTAACTCTTCTGTTTTGTCTTCTGTTCTCCAGATTGGAAGAGGAATACCCCAATAACGCGAACGAGATAAGTTCCAGTCGTTGGCATTTTTCAACCAATTTCCAAAACGTCCTTCTCCTGTTGCTTTTGGTTTCCAGTTAATCGTCTCATTCAATTCGAACATGCGGTCTTTTACTTCCGTGATCTTGATAAACCAAGAATCTAAAGGATAGTATAATACTGGTTTATTCGTTCTCCAGCAATGTGGATAACTGTGCACGTATTTTTCTACTTTGAATGCTTTATTTTCTTCTTTTAATTTGATGGCAATTTCAACGTCTACCGAACGTTCTGGTGCAGTTCCGTCGTCATAATACTCATTCTTCACGTATTTTCCACCAAACTCTTCCCCCATTTCTTTGACAAAGCGACCTTGTAAGTCTACCAAAGGCACAGGATTTCCTTCAACATCTAAAATTAACATAGGAGGAACTTCAGGTGTAGCTTCTTTCGCTACTTTCGCATCATCCGCACCAAAAGTAGGAGCTGTATGTACAATACCCGTACCATCTTCTGTCGTTACGAAGTCACCCGAAATCACTCTAAATGCATCTTCTGGGTTTTGATAAGGCAAGGTATATGGAAGTAATTGCTCGTATTTAATCCCCACCAAATCAGCTCCTTTGAACGATTTAACGATAAAATACGGGATCTTTTTATCTCCCTCTTGGTAGGCGTCTACTTCGGCTGCCGTTTCTACTGCTGTAAATTTTCCTGCAAATTGCTTGCCAACTAATGCACTAGCCAAAATTACTTGAATAGGCTCTCCTGTATATTGGTTGAATGATTGAACCAATACATAGTCAATTTTAGGGCCTACGGTTAAAGCGGTATTCGATGGCAACGTCCAAGGTGTTGTCGTCCAAGCCAAGAAGTGAATCGTCCCCAATTCTTGTAAAAAGTCAGGAAGCGTTGCTTCTATAGCTTTAAACTGCGCTACAACTGTTGTATCTGTTACATCTTTATACGCGCCTGGTTGGTTGATCTCATGCGAAGACAAACCTGTACCAGCTTTGGGCGAATAGGGTTGGATGGTGTATCCTTTATACAATAAATTTTTGTCGTAAATCTGTTTTAACAACCACCAAACAGACTCCATATACTTTGGTTTATAGGTAACATATGGATCTTCCATATCTACCCAATACCCCATTTGTTGTGTCAATTCATTCCACAAATCTGTATAACGCATCACCGTACGCTTACAAGCTTGATTATATTCTTCGATGGTAATTTTTACCCCGATATCTTCTTTTGTAATCCCTAATTCTTTCTCTGTACCTAACTCAACAGGCAATCCATGAGTATCCCAGCCTGCTTTTCGCTTGACTTGAAATCCTTTTTGCGTTTTATATCGACAAAAAATATCTTTAATCGTACGAGCCATTACGTGGTGAATACCAGGTTTTCCATTAGCTGAAGGTGGTCCTTCAAAAAATACGAAAGGCTTATTATCCTCTCTCGTACTAATACTTTTTTCGAATATTGATTGTTCTTTCCAAAATGCCAGCATCTCAGCTGCTACCCCTGACATATCAAGATTCTTATATTCTGTAAATTTAGTGCTCATCGTTATTATTCTACTATTTTTTAATCAATTGGGCGAATTTACGCATTTTCATTTAATTACAGCTCAAATTATTGCTACTAAAAAGAGCAAAAAAAGGTTTTTTTGGATGAATTTGCGTTTTTTATAGGATGGTAAGAAGCAAAAACATACGGTTTGCTTAATCTAGCTTTTGTAGCTTGTGGAATTTATTCTTGGGAAAATTTGTTTTTATCGTATTTAACAGTCACAATTGACTGGGCAAAAACAAAGTATGCTACTTCACGAAAAAACCTCTTTCAAAATCTCTAACGACTTGGGCTTCTTAAATGCTGTAAAATGCACTTCATAATATTTCATCAAGAGAGCCAATAACGTTTTTCTATCACGAGACGAAAATATTTTTTGATCAGATTCAAAGCCTAAACGCAGGAGTCGCTTAAACAAAAAAGTTTCCTCCCCATCAAAGCAACTAGCCACGTGTACATTGGTAAAAACACCTTCTACCCAGTCAAAGTAATGGCATTCCATCTCAGAGGAATCTGGGTAAAAGCCAAGGTATTTGGTGAGTTCCACTAAAAGTAACAGATGAAAATTTGCGGTTTCATCATGTGTATCCAACCAAAGTAAGGCAGCTTCAATAAACGTATAAAATTGTTCATCGCGTTCTTGCTCGCTGACAATCATGCTCAATATTTCGCTGACAAAAAGAGCAATGCTATTTTTAGAAAAATCATAGTAAATCGTTTGATAGACTTGATCGACTTTAATCTCTTTGAAATACTCCATTCCCCCTTTATTTTTAAAGGAAAAAGTAATATCCAACAACATCAACGGCTGAAAATACGCAATTTTCTGTGCATTTTTCCCTTTAGCGAAAGCGTTGCGTACAAAAAAAGTCTGAATTCCCACTTCTTTTGTCAAGCACTTAACAATCAAACTTTTATCTTGATATTTTATGGACTGTAAGACGATGGCCTTTGTCTGTATAACCATTAGCGAATGATCATTAATTTTTTAACTTTAGTATTGCTGTTATCTGCGGAAGATACTAGGATTAAATATACACCTGATCCAACACTCTTTCCATTGAATGCATGGGTATCCCAAACAACGGTTCCTCCATTTGATGTGGCTTCAAAAACCAAGTTTCCTTCGATATCCGTTATTTTTACAACGGAGCGATCCATCAATCCTACAATGCGTACCTCACCTAAATATTCAGGACGTACAGGATTGGGATAGGCATAAAAAGAACTATTGGATTCTTGTCCTTCAGAAGTATCTCCTAAGAAAGATACAACGCCCAGATCAGTTGCAAAAAAGACCTCTCCTGCAATTGGATCCACAGCAATATCATTGATTGTATTACTTGGCAAAGGTGAATTGTCTTTCGTAAAGTGATATTTAATTTCCTTACCTGTTGGAGAGACTAAGAATACCCCTGCATCGGCTATAGCGACCCACTTTTGGTTTGCACCATCTACCTCAATTTTCGTAATATATTGCTGATAAAAAAGTTCTTCGGCTATTCCATTCTCCTCAATCACGATATTGGTCGGTTTGAGATTGGTCGTTTGCAAAAACTGATTGACATTCTGAATAACGCGCAATCCCTTATTTGTTCCAATCCAAAGCTGATTGTTTTTATCCAAAGCCAAAGTGCTGACATTATTGGAAGGCAATGTTCCTAAATCAGTATTAAATGAGGCTAATCGATTGTTTTTTGTTTCGTTAAATGCCATCATCCCATCTTCCAAAGACGGAATCCATTTGGTGTTGTTTTTATCGACAACCAATCGCCCATAGTTCCCTCTCTTATAATCGAACATGCCTGAAGTAGTTGTATAGGATTCCCACTTGCCACTTGCTTCTCTCATTTTCAAGGCACGTCGCACAAAATTATTCGTCATCCACAATTTGCCTTGTGTATCAAAAACGACTCCATTCACGCGTACACTGGCATAACCAGGAGGAAATGACGGATCTTCTGGGTCAATTTCTAAATTCTCCAATCCCGTAGGTCCCGTATTTTCGTGATTCCACAAGCTAACTTCGCTTGTACTAATTTTACTGGAATTTAATTTGATCTGCAACAACCCAGAGTGATAAGACCCCACAAACAATTCATTGTCATTTTTAGGGTTTAACGTTGCATAAGTTAAGGCTTTTGCGTCTTTTAATTGAGTAAGCCAAATAAATTCCCATCCCTTTTTCTTATTGAAATAACTCAATCCCCTTCCTGTTAACGTAGGCACATAGGGATTGTAGGTATTTTTATCATATCCACCACTGATAAACCAAGTACCCGCACGCGTAGCGAGCAACGAAAAAATGCGGTTTGATTCTGGTCCATCAGGCGAAAGAGATTCTTTAGCTCCCGATTTAGACAGTTGCAACAACCCATCGTAATTACTTCCCAAATAGTAATTTCCTTTCACTGCAACAACATCAATCAAGTTGTTTTGCTGGGCTACTTCCACTAGCTGATTCTCTGCCTGTAAAGCAAAGACTTTAGATGGCGTAATCACCAATAAGCGACCTTCTTCGTTTACATTGAATTTCACAATCGGTTCTTCTAGCAACACAATTGTTTGAACTTGGTTCTGTTCAAGCCATTGGTACAACACAGCCTCCTCTTTTGCACTAAGATACAACTTCTCTTGACGAACAAATCCACGTTCCCATTTGGTACTATTCTCCCAAAGATTCCATTGTCTGTAATCTACTTTATTTAAACTTTGTAAATCAATTTGCTTGATCCCCTCAGCTGTAATAGCAATTAAATCCTTACTAGTAGCAACCACATCACGTACCACGGTATTCTTTCCGTTCTGCCCAATGTAAAAGCTATCTCCAAAAGCGTTATTGTTGAGATTAAAAACACTTATACCGTAATTAGTTGCAATATAAACCTCTCCTTTTACTTCCAAAAACGCATTAATTCTGCGTTCTGACTGTTGCAAAGAGGGTTTATTCTTTATGTCTAAGATGGTGCGGATGCGATCACTTTTTAAATCAAATACAAGCAAACTTCCATCCTCATTTCCAACTAGTAACTTTTGGTGTACCTCACTAAAATGGAGGGCCGTAATGGTATTAGTTTTTAGTCCACTAATAGAATTGTACACCTCAACGCTAGCGCTATTTACATTATAGCGCAACAAAGCAGAAGGTGTCGCTGCGAAGACAACATCCCTACCTTGGGTTAGTGCAACTAATTCTTTATAAGAAAAATAGCTACTCCACACGGCTCTTTCTTGTCCTCTCAGACTTGCAACCACAAGAAACAGCAAACAAACGAATCCTTTGATTTTCATATAGTCTATTTACAATCAAACAAATATACTATTATCGATAGAAATAAAGAGAGATTCCTTCAGATTTGCATCTGCATACCGCACAAAACAAAGAACAAATTTGAAATTCTACACTAAGGAACCTGAAACTTTACTTTTTATTTTTATTTGTTTTTTACTCTTAAAAACGATCATACCAACTCTTTTAACAATAAAAAAGCTATTTACCTTAAAAAAATAGGATTAAAACTCATTTTTAAAACTAAAATAACAGTATCTTCCCTTATTCAAAAAAGATAAAAAACACTAGTAGAAATGGCAAGATAATTGTAAAACAAGTCTTTACTTAATTAACCCCTTTATGAAGCACCGTATTTCACTTTTGTTGCTAGGTTTAGGTCTACTGCATAGTAGTTGCATTAAAGACGAAGAACTAGATACAAATGCAGACATTCTAGAAGCTTATATTCCTACAGAATATTTGAAAATGGATCCTATTATCACCAATACCACTGTAGAGTTTCGCGTTAAATCAAATGTTGATCTAGAAAAACAAACACCATTTTTCATCGTTTCGCCCAATGCAACGATGGATCCACCTAATGGAGTGACGAGGAATTTTACTACGGCTCAAAAAGTAGTGGTTACGGCTCAAGATCAACGTTGGAAAAAAACGTATCTGGTGAGTTTTACCAGTGATGAATTAAGTACGTTTTACGATTTCAACAACGCTGAACTCACGGATCGAAATCGCTACTATCGTTTTTATGAAATTGGCTCCAATGGAGAAAAAATATACGATTGGGATAGCGGAAATCAAGGGTACGCAACTATCGCAGGTTCAACACCTCCAGAAGACTATCCCACCGCAGTGGCTCAGGGTCGCCGCGGAGGATTAGCCGTGAAAATGCAAACTGTTTATACCTCTAACTTTGCAGCTGCAACAGGAAATCCAATCGCTGCAGGAAATTTATTTTTAGGGCAATTTAAACTCAATCCGTTCAACACCTTAAAATCCACTCGTTTTGGCTTGCCCTATTCAGGCGCACTCCCTCAAACCCTTCGTGGGGTTTATAAATATACCCCTGGTGAAAAGGTAACGGATGAGGATTACAATGAAGTTGTAGGTGCACGAGATTCTTTTGATATCTATGCTATTATTTTTGAATTACAAAAAAAGGACAACTACCTAACAGGAGATCACGATTTTGCGGATCCAAGAAATGTTGCGATTGCCCGAATCTCAGCAGCTGACCGCTTGGAAACGACAACTTGGTCTACCTTTAATATTCCCTTTACGCTTGTACTAGGAAAAACGTATGATCCCCATAAAGACTATATGCTTGCTATTGTGATGACCTCAAGTATAGATGGCGCTGCTTTTAAAGGTGCCGTTGGAAGCACCTTATTTGTTGATGAAATAGAACTAGTGTATGAAAAAGAATAATTCCCTTCTATACCTGCTGTTGGTCTGTCTTGTTGCGCTTCCCAATGGCCTTTTTGCACAATCGCTCGAGACCTCTTTCTTTGAAGAAGAAAACACCTCTTCTTTTGCTGTATTTTTCAAGAAAAACACAACCTATCAAGCACGAGCGCAGTTTAGTATTGGCGGCAGTACACCTTTGGGTATTCCCGCTCAAATTCGAGAAATAAACAGCTACAACCCAACTCTGCAATTGGGATTAGAGGTGAATGCCACCAAATGGCTAACCGATACACATAGGTGGGGAATACGAACAGGTCTTCGCTTTGAAGGACGCGGTATGCGAACCGATGCGCGTGTTAAAAATTACTATACACAAATTGATGGTGACGATGGCAAACAAACCAAAGGATACTTTACAGGGAACGTAAAAACAAAAATGAAAAATTCATATATTACCTTTCCCGTACTTGCCGTCTATCAAGTCAATGAAAATTGGAACGTTTATGGTGGACTCTATCTCTCAGGTTTAATTGACAAAGATTTTACGGGCTATGTATACAACGGAGTCTTGCGAGAAGGCAATCCTACTGGGACACCCGTTGAGTTTCAAGATGGCGCAAAAGGAGAATACGACTTTTCTTCAGATTTAAATCGATTTCAATGGGGAACTGCTTGGGGTTTCGAATACAAAGTAAACGATCATTTACGCTTGTTTTCTGATCTTAATTGGGGATTAAACAACCTGTTTAAAAAAGATTTTGAAGCAATCTCGTTCTCCATGTACAGCATTTATTTAAATGTGGGATTTGGCTATCAATTCTAGTCTTTCACCTGTCTTATCCAATAGGTCAAGATCATAACTACTGAATTATATCATTCTTTCAGTCCATTGTGAATCATTTTATCAAAAAAAAATTAATTTTACGTTGATAGTACTAAAAGGATTCCCTTGTTTTTTTGTTTTAAGCACAAAAAATCACAATACATTCACCGAATAAGCAAAAAACGCATATTCTCGTTAATATAGCGTAAATTTGTAAGTCTTGGTTACACCATTAGTGCAATTGCGTGTACAAAACATAATAAATCCATTTCAATGATGAGAAACAAATACTTTTTCTTATCCCTATCGCTAGTGATAGGGATCCTTTTTTCATCTTGTATCAAAGATGAAGCATTAAATGCAGAAGCCGATATTGAAACGGCAAAAATCAATCCTGAATTTTTGTTAACAGCTCCTATTATCAGCAATGATAAAGTAACATTTAGAGTTTCCAAGTCATTAGACTTAACTCAAGTGGCACCTGAATTTACACTGACTAATGGGGCCACAATTGTTCCTGCAAGTGGAACAGTACGCGATTTTAGTCAGGGACCGTTAATTTATCGCGTGACTTCACAGAGCCAAAACTGGAGTAAAATTTATACGGTTGATTTTACCAATGCCGAAATTTCTACGATCTACAATTTTGAACGATTCAAAGAAGTAGCAGGAGGATTCTATAGTACTGATATCTACCACGTGCTTTATGACATTACCCTAGATGACAAGGGCATAGAGAAAGAAGAATACATTTGGGCTAGTGGAAACATTGGTTTCGCAATGACAGATGGAGATCCCGACAATGCAAAAAAACCAAGTGATTTTCCAACCTCTGTTGTACCAAATGGTTTTGTCGGACACGGTATCAAGTTAACAACTTTATCTACTGAACCGCTAGGCCCAATGATGGGAAGTCCATTAGCAGCAGGAAATTTATTTTTAGGAGAATTTGACATCGCTACCGCGGTTTCAAAACCGTTAAAAGGAACGAAATTTGGCTTTGAATTCAACTATGAACCAACCGTTTTTAGAGGATTCTATAAATATACTAGAGGAAAAGAATTCCAAGTAAATAATCCCGATAAAAACAAACTCAAAGAAGACCGCTGGGATGCTTATGCAGTACTTTTTGAGGCTGACAAAACGGACTTTTTATATGGGGATCACGACTTTATTGATGAAAAAATCGTTTCGATTGCACGTGTACCAGCTGAACTAAAAAAGGAAACAACCACGTGGACCTTATTTGAAATTCCGTTTACTTATGTAGAAGGTAAATCATACGATTCAAATAAAAAATACAAATTAGCAATTGTTTTCTCCTCTAGTGAAGAAGGAAGTCTCTTTAATGGAGCTATTGGAAGTACACTTTACATTGATGAAGTTGAAATCTTAAAAAACTAATTTAAATCTACAGCAATGAATTTTAATTATCTATATATTATTCTTCTCTCTTCTATAGCCTTATCGACCTATGCACAAGAAGGAGAGCAAAAAAAACAACATTTTTTCAATCATAATGTAACCTACCAAGTGCGTTCTCAATTTAGTATTGGTGGAGCCGCTCCTTTGGGATTACCTCGTGAAATACGAAAGGTAAAAAGCTATAATCCAACACTACAATTGGGCATGGAAGCTAATATGACCAAATGGCTATCTGACGAACACAAATGGGGGATTCGACTTGGAATTCGCGTAGAAGGAAAAGGAATGAAAACGGACGCTAGAGTAAAAGATTATTTAACCGAAATCAATTACAATGGCGCTTATGTAAAGGGACACTTTACAGGAGATGTAAAAACTGAAATCCGAAATACGTACTTAACTTTTCCCGTACTGGCTACATATAACATCAATGAGCAATGGAATGTATATGGAGGATTGTATTTCTCCACAGCTATTGATCAATCATTTGATGGCTATGTATATGATGGTTACCTCAGACAAAACAATCCGACAGGTCAAAAACTAATCTTCGAAGACGGAAAAAAAGCAGATTACGATTTCTCGAATCATGTGAATAAATTCCAATGGGGTACACAAATTGGCGCTGAGTGGAAGGTCAATCAAAACTTCTTCCTATTCGGAGATGTTACCTATGGTTTTAATGGGCTATTAGACAAAAATTTTGACGCCATTTCATTTAGTATGCACAACATCTATTTGAATCTTGGTTTTGGATATCAATTCTAATAAAAAAACTCGATCTTTTTCAAGATCGAGTTTTTTATTTTATATAAGTCTTTTTAATTTGTCAACACCTGATCGCCAACACTCATATTGCCATCAATTTTAACTTGATCTACTGATAAGCCAAGTATTTTGGCAATTATCGGATACACATGTATGTTCTCAAAAGATGGTATCCTATTTTGCTTTCGAATGTTAGGACCAATTGCAACAAACAAAGCATGCATCTCTTTGACCAATGCGGGATCATATCCATGGCTACCTGCCAATGGTCGATTCGTAAAGTAATAAGGTGGATTAGCTGTTATCACAATATCGCCTACTCGATTAAAACGATCATCAGCCCTACCAAAATGATATTCTTTAGGCAATTCATCTTTTAAGAATACTTGCATATATTTAGAATCTGCAGACTCTTTTGCTATATTATACCATTTTTCTACCTCTTTTGGATGTTGGACAAAAAGGCTGACAAACGTTCCATTAGAAGCAACGGTTAATTCTTTGTCATTTACCTCAAAGGGCAATTTCAATAATTCTTCTTGATTTAATTCTAACATCCCATGATCTGACACCACAACTAAATTGATTGGCATTTTAGATTCTTGTATCAATTGATAAAGTTTTTCTATTGCCCTATCTACGTGTTGAACAGCTTCAAACGTTTCCACTGCATCAGGTCCATATTTATGTCCTGCATGATCAACCTCTGGCATATAGAACGTAATAAAATGTGGTCTTTGTTCTTCAGGCAACTTCAACCAAGCTCTTACCTCTTCTATGCGGCTTTTTATCTCTGTTTTCTCACTGTATTTGTAATAATAGGTTGGCAATACCGATTGAATAGGAGCCTCTGAACCTGGCCAATAGTAACAAGCACTCAACATGCCTTGCTGTTCTGCTAAGACCCACAAAGGTGTTCCTCCATACCATTTGGCATTGGTCACTGCACTTGCATTACCCAACGAATAACGCTCGTTCATTTTAGGATCATACATCGTATTTCCTACTAATCCATGATGCCCAGGGTACATTCCTGTAACAAGGGAATAATGGTTGGGAAACGTAACCGAAGGATAGGACGGAATTAATGATTCTGCAGACGTACCTTCTTTTGCCAACTTTTGTAAGAAACTAGCCTGGTGCTTTTCTATGTAATCATAACGAAAACCATCCAAAGACACTAAAATAACATAAGGTTTATCTTGTTGTTCAGGTGCGTTTTTCCTATTTTCTATAACAATTTGCTTTTCTACTTCTTGTGCTTGAGTAGTCAAACTACCTCCTACAAGAAAGAAAGCCATCAGGGATAATGCGATTTTTTTCATGTCTACTGAAATTTATAATTTCAAATATCAATAGATTAATTTACACTCACAAAGTAATTCCGTAATTTTAGCTTTTGATAGTCAAAAAATAATACAAATGAAAACAATTGGCATACTCGGTTGTGGTTGGTTGGGATTGCACCTAAGTCAACATCTTCTAAATAAAAGCTTTACAGTAAAGGGTTCAACAACAAGCGCATCCAAGTTGGAAGAACTACAAACAAAGGGCATTGACCCCTATCTTGTGGATTTACAACATCCGGATGACGCACAAATTCACGCTTTTTTACAAGGTATTGATCTATTAATTATCACAATTCCGCCCATTCGAGGTGAAGAGAGCAATTTATATCAGGCGAGTTTTCAACGTTTATTGCCGTATTTGAAGAAAAATAGAGTTGAAAAGGTAATGATGATGAGTTCTGTTTCAGTTTATGCACCTAGTGAATCCGTAGTCACTGAATCTAGTACATCGTATAGTAATGATCCAACAAGTCGACAGATTTTAGCAGCAGAAGAGGTTTTACTTACTGCGGATGGATTAACTAGTTGCATTTTGCGTTTAGGTGGTTTATTCGGTCCTGATCGAAAACCAGTCCGTTATATTGTAAACCGCAATGTTCTCGATAATCCGGAGTTGCCAATCAACATGATTCACCTCAACGATATTATTCAATTTACAACTGCCCTAATAGAACAAGATTTCACTGCTAATGCAGTATATAATTTAGTGTCTCCTTATTATGAGAACCGATTGGATTACTACAGCAAAGAAGCAGATGAGTTAGCCTTAACACTGCCTCCTTTGGGTGAGAACGACTGGAAAACGCATCGCAAAATAGCAGGCGATAAAATAGTACAACAAACGGGAATCAACTACCAAGCGCTATAAAAAAAGGAGGTTTTTAACCTCCTTTTTCTATTTAATCTAACATCATTTCTGGAATATCTCCTTCTATAATTAGCTCAACTTCTGTTGCCTTGATAATATCTTCTACCGAAACACCAGGTGCTCTTTCTAGTAATTTAATTCCTTGTGGTGTAACCTCCATTACGGCAAGTTCAGTCACAATTTTTTTCACACAGCCAACGCCTGTTAATGGCAGTGAACACGATTTTAATATTTTTGATTCACCTGCTTTATTTACATGCATCATAGCGACAATGATATTTTCTGCAGAAGCTACTAAATCCATAGCACCTCCCATTCCTTTTACCATCTTACCAGGAATTTTCCAGTTGGCGATATCTCCCTTTTCAGAAACTTCCATTGCACCTAAAATAGTCAAGTCGACGTGTTTTCCGCGAATCATTCCGAAACTCGTTGACGAATCAAAAAAAGATGCTCCCGCTAAGGTTGTTATCGTTTGTTTTCCCGCATTAATTAAATCTGGATCTTCTTCTCCTTCATAAGGGAAGGGCCCCATCCCTAAAACGCCATTTTCACTTTGAAAATCAACATTCATTCCTTCTGGTACATAATTAGCAACAAGTGTTGGAATACCAATACCTAAGTTTACAAAAAATCCGTCTTGTAACTCTTTTGCTATGCGTTTTGCAATACCTACTTTATCTAACATAATATTTCTTTAAACAGTTGGTTGGTTATTTTCTTTGACGAACAGTGCGTTGTTCAATTCTCTTCTCGTACTTTTCACCTTGAAAAATGCGCTTTACAAAAATACCTGGTACGTGAATTTCATTCGGATCCAGCGTTCCGATTGGCACTAATTCTTCTACTTCTGCTACGGTAATTTTACCAGCACCCGCCATACATTCATTAAAGTTTCTTGCCGTTCCTTTGAAGATTAAGTTTCCTGCTTCATCTCCTTTCCACGCTTTCACAATAGCGAAATCCGCCTCAAAAGCTTCCTCCATAATATGGGGTTTACCATGAAAGACACGTACTTCTTTTCCTTCTGCTACTTCCGTTCCATACCCTGCTGGTGTAAAAAAAGCAGGAATTCCCATCTTAGCGGCTCTACATTTCTCTGCTAAAGTACCCTGTGGAGTTAACTCAACATTAAGTTCTCCAGACAACATTTGACGTTCAAACTCTGCGTTCTCTCCTACATAGGAAGAAATCATTTTGTCAATTTGATGTTTTTGCAACAACAAACCTAGACCAAAATCATCTACTCCGGCATTGTTAGAAATACACGTTAAGCCTTTAATATTCTTGCGAACAAGCTCTGCAATTGAGTTTTCTGGTATTCCACACAATCCAAAACCACCAAGCATTATCGTCATATTATCTTGAACATCAGCCAATGCTTCTTGGACATTAGCTACTTTTTTATTTATCATAATCTCTGGTTTAATTAACTCCTCTAAAATATAAAAAAAACGCCTTTAAAAAAAGGCGTTTTTTTTATTAGAAATCAAATTCATTTGTATCTAATTCGTCATCTGATTTATCGGTTTCTTGTAGTACTTTTGAGCAATCCACTCGGATCGATAATCCTTCGGGCACTTCAAAAGTTCCTTTCGAAACACTCAGTGTTTTATCAGCATAACACTTATTCATATACAAGCCCCAAATCGGCAAGGCCATTGTCGCTCCTTGTCCGTACAGCATTGTATTAAAATGTGCGGCACGATCGTCATTTCCAACCCAAACTCCTGTTGCTAAATTGGGCACCATACCAATGAACCACCCATCACTTTGATTTTGTGTTGTACCGGTTTTTCCAGCAATTGGATTGGTGAATTTGTAGGGGTGTCCCGTTACGCGTTTATATCCTGGTCCTTGCCAAGTTGTACGCAAACGAACCCCAGAACCACTTTCTGTAACACCTTCGAGCAACTTCACTACCGTATAAGCAACATCTTTACTCAATACATCCTTTGTTTCTGGTACTACATTAAATAAGATTACCCCATTTTTATCCTCGATTCGCGTAACAAATACAGGTTTTACATAAATTCCTTGGTTGGCAAATGTACTATAAGCAGCCACCATATCGCTTACTGTAATATCAACTGCTCCTAATGCAATCGCAGGACTTTGAGGTATCTCTGCTGAGATACCTAAATCACGTGTCATATTAACAACCGCTTTAGGGCCTACTTTATCCATTAGTTTAGCCGTAATCGTATTCACAGATCCTGCCAAAGCTTGTTTTAAAGTCATAATTCCCTTATAACTTCTGTTTGAGTTTTGTGGCGACCAATCTTGTCCAATACCATATCGTCCTTTTGGCATCGTAAATGGTGAATCAATAATCGAATCACAAGGAGAATAGTGCAATTGTTCAATAGCTGTAGCATAAACGAAAGGTTTAAATACCGATCCTACCTGTCTTGCTCCCTGTCCTACGTGATCGTATTGGAAGTGTTTGTAATTGATTCCACCAACCCAAGCTTTAATATGACCCGTTTGTGGTTCCATAGACATCATTCCCGTTTGCAAGAAGTGCTTATAGTACACAATCGAATCTCTTGGTGTCATAACCGTATCTATTTCTCCTTTCCACGAGAAAATACGCATGTCTGTTTTCACTTCAAATGACTTGAGAATCTCATCCTCTGATTTTCCTAAATCTTTCATTTGGCGCCAACGTTCAGACGTTTTCATCGCGCGCAAAATAATTGCTTCTGTATCAGCTGCTGAGATATTGTAGAAAGGCGCATTTTTATTGGTCTTTTGTCGAATAAAAAACTCCTCCTGCAAATTACTAATATGCTCTTGTACAGCTTCTTCTGCATATTTTTGCATACGCGAGTCAATCGAAACGTAAATTTTCAATCCATCGCGATAAATATCGTAGGTCGTTCCGTCTTTTTTCGGATTCTCTTTTACCCAACGGCGCATATAATCGCGTAAATACTCTCTAAAGTAGGTCGCGATTCCCTCGCGGTGACTTTCTGGTGTAAAATGCAAAGACAATGGTTCGTTTTGTAAACGAATACTCTCTTCTTTGCTAATAAATTCATTTTTAGCCATTTGATGCAGAACGACATTTCTTCTCTTTTGCACCAATTCT
The DNA here is from genome assembly GCA_030152225.1 of Flavobacterium sp. Lineage (GTDB taxonomy): Bacteria > Bacteroidota > Bacteroidia > Flavobacteriales > Flavobacteriaceae > Flavobacterium. Next base: position 19,496 of record JASLHL010000106.1, read on the forward strand.
GGTCGTCGAACAGGGTTGAAATACGCTGGATTTTGAAGCATCCCCACTAACATAGCTGCCTCATCAACCGTTAAGTCTTTGGGTTCTTTACCTAAGTATACTTTGGCTGCAGAGCGAATTCCCACGGCATTATTCACAAAATCTGCTTTGTTCAAATACATCGTCAAGATTTCCTCTTTGGTATATTGACGTTCTAATTTAACTGCGATTACCCATTCTTTTGCTTTTTGTGTAATACGTTTTGCTAAGTTACGAGATCCTTCTCCATGGAATAACAATTTCGCTAACTGTTGGGTAATTGTACTCGCTCCTCCACTACTTCCTACTGAAGTAACAGCACGTAAGGTCCCTCTGGCATCAATTCCCGAATGCCCATAGAATCGTTCGTCTTCTGTAGCGATTAACGCTTGAACCAAATGCGGAGGTAAATCTTCATATTTCGCTGGTACGCGATTTTCTAAATAAAATTTTCCGATCGTCTTCCCATCTGAAGAGATAATTTCTGTTGCAACGTTACTTGATGGATTTTCCAACTCATCAAATGTAGGCATTGCTCCAAAAACGCCCCAAGAAGCACAAAGGAAAAATAACACAAGAGCGACACCTAATCCTAAAAAGGCAATCCAAAAAGCAGCTACATACTTTTTGAAACTCGGTGCTTTTTTATTCATTTGTTTTTTATTATTCATACAACTTTTATGAAACTTATTCTGCTTTTTCGATTCTAAATCCGACTTCACTAATTCCTTTTAACTCCGGTACCCCTTCGACATCGCCAAGTGCACGTACCGCCTGTTCAAGTGTGAGTTTATATTTTCCCACTTGGTTAAAAACGAAATTTTCTTTCAACCACAATTTACTCTCTTTTACGTCCGAAAAACCATTACCTAAAAGAGCTCCATTAGGATCTGACATTTGAAATTGTAGGGTATCAATCACAATTTCAGCATTGGGTTTATACAACTTAGCTATGACAAACAGATTGCTAAAAGGATACTCCTTATTTACCCTTACATTCATAAATAAATTGTTGGTAGTCAGGGTATCCTGAACATCCCACACAAATGTTTTGATGTCTTGTCTTTCCCAAACTCCTTTGGTAGGCTGAAATTCGTCAAAAACCACTTTGTGGTCATGTTGACAACTCATCAATAGGCCTAACGAAAGACTCAAAGCTAAATAAAGACTATTTATTTTCACCTTCTGGTTTATTTGTTGGGTTTGTATTTGGATTCGCTGGACGAGGTTTTCTCGGCTTGGGTTTATTGGAACGCGGTTTTTGATTCTTACCTTTATTATCCTCACCTTCTGCCTCATTGTTTGTTCTTGGCTCTTTATTTACGCGTTTTTTTTCTGGTCTACCCTCCGTTCGATCTGGTGATTTTCGCTCAGGTCTCCCTTCCGGTTTTCCTCCTTCTACTTTACCTTCTGGTCGTCCTTCTGGTTTTGTTTTACGTTGCGGCCTTCCTTCTGGTCGCCCTTCTGGTCTGCCTGCCTCCACTCTACCTTCTGATCTGCGTTCCCCCTCTTTTGCCATAGGTTTTTCTCTACCTTCTGCATTTTTAGTTCGGGTTCTTGGTCTGCGTTTTCTATCGTCTTTTTCATTCGCCGATTCTCTCGTCTCCCCTCTTGCACCAGCAGAAGACTCATTGCGACCTGTTGATTTTCCTTTGGGTTTCGTATTCTTTTTTCTTCGCTTAGGTTGATCAAAACGCGTTACGCTATCCTGTTCAACCGCACTTTGGAAATGATCTTTATCTGAAGGAATATCTTCGCTATAACTTTCTAATTCATTTCCTTTTTCGTTTTGCGCATTCAAGTCTAAGATTTCCTTTACTTGTTCTGCTGTCAAAACGTACCAATTCGCTGAATTATTTGCATAAGCAAACCACATTTGACCTTTGAAAATATCGATCTTTTGACAAAAGGCAATTCCCTTTACAGTCATTAGTTTCGTATCCGAATCTGGCATATCTTTCAATGCTTCCAAATACGTATCCAATTCAAAGTTCAAACAACACTTTAACTTACCGCATTGACCTGCTAATTTTTGTGGGTTTAACGATAATTGTTGATAACGTGCTGCTGCAGTATTTACACTTCTAAAATCCGTTAACCAAGTCGAACAACAAAGTTCTCTTCCACAAGATCCAACCCCGCCTAAACGCGCGGCCTCTTGTCTGAATCCTACTTGTTTCATCTCAATTCGAATGCTAAATTCTCTAGCAAATTCTTTAATTAACTGTCTAAAATCGACACGCTCACTCGCTGTATAATAAAACGTTGCTTTTGATCCATCCCCTTGAAACTCCACATCTGATATTTTCATTTCAAGGTTTAAATTGATTGCAATCTCTCTTGCTCTCATTCGAACAGGTTCTTCTTTTTCTCGAACTTCCTGCCAAATATCAATATCTTTTTGCGTTGCTTTTCGATAAATTTTTAAGATTTCTCCCTCTGGGTCTACTTTCTTTTTTTTCATTTGAACCTTAACAAGCTCTCCTACTAATGAAATGATTCCCACATCGTGTCCTGGTGATGTTTCTGTTGCAACGATATCTCCCATTGCCACAGTCATTCCACTTGGATAGCGGTAAAAATCTTTTCTTCCGTTCTTGAATCGAACCTCAACTATATCAAAAATGCTGTCTGAATTTGGATAAACCATATTCGACAACCAATCAAAAACTGCTAATTTATTACAGCTGTCTGTTCCGCATGTTCCGTTACTCTGACACCCTCTGGGTACGCCATTACTATCTGTCTTCGTTGAACAATTTGTACAAGCCATTTGTGTATTTATGTATTTATATATTTGATCCTCCAAAAAACAGGAGGAATTATTTTCTCACTTTTCGTTGTAAAGATACTATTTTTTTATAGGCTACTTCAAGATTTTTTTAGTTGCAATAATTAGCTCTTTTGCTTTAAAAGAATAAAATACAACTCTTATCTTTATTTTATTAGCTAAAAAAGACAAGTATCGCTAACGCTTCCCTGTGAAGACTTAGGATCGCTCAGGTGTCAGTAGGAGAATATCCTCAGGATATTGAACAATTATTTCTACTTTTGAGCTGCAAATACACAATTCAATATGGAGGAACAACTAATTGGAATCATGGGTGCCATTCCCCAGGAAATAGATGGAATCATCGCTATTTTACAAGATAAAACGGCTACAACGATTGGCAATCGCACCTATTATCAGGGATTACTTGGTAAACAACAAGTCGTGGTCGTCTACTCTCGTATTGGAAAAGTTGCAGCATCAGCAACAGCATCAGCTTTACTGTTGCATTTCCGCGTTAGTGAAATTATTTTTATTGGTGTTGCTGGTGGTATTGCTCCTCACATCGAAGTGGGTGATGTCGTCATTGCCAAAGATTTAATTCAATATGACATGGATGTTTCGCCTTTGCGACCAAAATACGAAATTCCCCTGCTCAACAAAACCTATTTTGAGACTAGTGTCATGCGATCCAATCAAGTAAAGCAACACATTGAGAGCTTCCTTGACCCCGCAGTACTTCATACCAAAATTGCGTCTGATGAGTTGAAAAAATTCGCCATCGATCAACCTAAGGTTTACGTAGGAACCATTGCCAGCGGAGATCAATTTTTTTCTACTGATATACAAAAAGAAAATTTGCAACAAGCCTTACCTCAAGTACTTTGTGTAGAGATGGAAGGTGCTGCTGTAGCGCAAATCTGCTACGAATACCAAGTACCATGCAGCGTTATACGCACTATTTCAGACAAAGCCAATCAAGAAGCCAGCTTCAGTTTTGAATCTTTTGTTCAGAAAATATCACAAGTCTACGGACAAGAAATTATCGAAAAACTCTTTCAATAACAAAAAGACAGCTTCATCCGCTGTCTTTTTTACTTTTACCAAGCGCGCAGCACATAGAAATAAACAGGAAAATGATCACTAAATCCTGGCTCATTGTTGCTGTTTCTCAAGGGATACCCTTGATAGAGTCCGTCTGATTGCACCATAAATGGCTTTTGAAAAATACGAGCTTTCCAATATTTCCAAGAAGTAAACTCTTGTTGTAAAAAGGCTTCCGTTAGGATTAGCTGATCAAAAATAGCCCAAGCATCGCGATAGGCCAATGTACCGTAGCCTTCTTTATCCATTTTTTCCATGGGATTGAACAATCCCAAAGGCAGCACCTTAGTTGCCTCTCCTTCTGTCTGCAGCACCTGCTTTATACTAGTGTCTAACGGCCCATCATTAAAATCCCCCATGCTGACGATCTTTGCCTTGGCATGGATGTTCTGTAGGGAATCGATCAACTTTTTATTTAACCTTGCTGCCGCTTCTCGATTGGGACTGCTCCGCTTTTGCCCACCCAATCGCGAGGGCCAGTGATTGACGATAAAATGCATCTCTTCTCCATCCAATAACCCAGATACCAACAACTGATCCCGGGTGTAAATTCTCTTGCGCTTGCCGGAATGGGCTTTATCGTAAAGGTACAACGTATGATGCGAGGCATTTTGAAGAATAAAATGGTCCTTGGCGTATAGCAGAGCCACATCTACCCCGCGTTTATCTGGAGAGTCAAAATGCACAATACCATAATTCCCCTTACGCAACGTTGGGTGTAGCACTAGATCTTCCAATACCTCTCTATTTTCTACTTCTGCAACGCCTATAATAGCAGGCATATTCGGATTCTCCTCCCTCCCAATTTGAGCTAAAACTCGAGCAAGATTTGCAATTTTCTGCTCGTACTTTTCTTTTGTCCACCTTTTCGCTCCGTTGGGCGTCCAATCCTCATCATATGTTTTGGGATTGCGTATTGTATCAAACAAGTTTTCACAATTATAAAAAGCAATCGTCCGAATTTGATATTGCTTCTGTTGGGTCCACCCCTTCTTTCCATTCATCAAACTGAAAGCCACAATTAATACTTTCAAACAAAAACACACAAAATCATTCATTTTTCTAATTTTTACTCAATAAATAGCTATAAAAACAAATAATAACTTATTTAAACACTAACTTTAATATAAATCAATCAAAAATCAATCCACTTTAATCTCCCACTATTTATGAAGCAACTTGTATTGGCCCTGTTTTTAGTACTTTCCATCCCCTATGCACTGGCACAACGCGAAATAAAAGGCAAAGTATTGGATGCCAAAACGCGAATGCCCCTCCAAGCAACGGTCGTTCGTCTAATCGGAACGGCTCTTTCAACCTTAACAGATCGAGAAGGTACTTTTGTTCTCTATCCGCCCACATCGGGAAACTGGGAACTCGAATTTTCCTTAGCGAACTATGCCAACAAACGAATAACTGTAGAAATACTCCAAGAGGAACAGCTCGACTTGGGGTCTATTTTCCTCGAAGAAGACTGGGTTTCTACAGAGAAACTAGGGCTGATCTTATTAGAAGACCAGGACCTAGAAGAAAAAGAAATTCCTACAGCCAATTCCGCGCGTTTATTACAAGCGACCAAAGATCCTTTTCAGCAAGCAGCGGCTTATACTTGGGGATCGAGTTTCTATCGCATGCGTGGGCTAGATAATTCCTATGGATCTGTGCTGATTAATGGTTTTATTATGAACAAAATGCACCACGGACGTCCCCAATGGAGCAATTGGGGTGGTCTAAATGACGTCATGAGAAATGCAGTCTTTTCTTCTGGTCCTGCTCTCGCTTCCTCTACCTTTGGTGGCCTTTTAGGTACGCAATCCATTGTTACTTCCCCCGCTCAATTCAGAAAGGGTTTGCGATTGGGACTAGCAGGAACGACGACCACCTACCATTGGAAGCCTTTTTTCAACTATGCTTCGGGGCTAACCTCTCGGGGTTGGGCATTTGCACTATCTGGCTCCTATCGAGGGGCCAAAGAAAGCTATTGGCAAGGAAGTGATTATACTGCTTTTTCTCTATTTATGGGGATCGAAAAAAAGATAACCAAGAAGCATAGCGTCTATTTTTCGGGTATAATCGCAAAAAATAAACGCGCAAAAAATTCATCCAATACCCTAGAGCAAACCGAACTAAAGGGAATTAACTACAATGCCTATTGGGGTTGGCAAGGCAATAGAAAAAGAAATGCCCGTTATCAAACGATTCAAGAACCTTTACTTTTATTGACCCATGTGTGGACGTTCAATGAACGCAGTAAATTAACCACAACCCTCGGCTATCAATGGGGATATCAGGCACAAAGTAGATTGGACTACCAAGACAACCTCAACCCAGACCCCGTTCATTACAAGAATCTTCCTAGTTATTACCTGACCCAAATAGACTCAACCTATTGGCAAATGTCTTCGGATGAGTTTAACGCATTACCAGAAACAGACGATTTCAAACAAACGACACTTGCTCACTTGCAACAAGCAGAAGAATCGCGTTCATCGTTTATTCAGCAAGGACAAATTGACTGGGAAGCGCTCTATAAAAAGAATACCAGCTTTAATGGCCAAAGTAAAATTATTCTGTTTGAGGATCGACAGGAAGATCAAACGCTTTCGGCTAATACCGCCTTTCAAACAGCACTCAATGATCACCTCTTGTTATTTGCAGGAGTAAATTACCGCAATCTGCGCTCAATGAACTTCAAAAAAGCCGTAGACTTATTAGGAGGTAGCTATTACAAAGACATCGATTCTTATCAGGAAAAAACTCGACAGGACAGTGACCTGAATCATCCAAACCGAACTATTTATGCTGGAGATACCTATGGGTATCACTATCTCCTTTTAGGTCAAAGTTTAGAAGCATTTACTCAGTTTACTTTGCACCTCCATCGGGTTGATCTCTATTTTGGACAGCAGGTCAATTTTACTAACTACCAGAGAGAAGGACTATATCGAAACCCCAATTATCCCATCAATTCTTATGGTCGCAGTGAACGTATACCATTTAATACTTTGGGAATTAAAGGGGGAGTCACCTATTACCTCACAGGTAAACACCTCGTACAATTGGACCTTACTTATAATAATAGACCACCTGTCCTTCAGTATGTATTTGACAATGTAAGGATAACCAATACTATTACTCCCCATCTCCAAGCAGAGAATAATTGGAATATAGTAGGTAGTTACCGCTTGCGAACAACGCGTCTTCAAACGCGTCTTACTGGGTATCTAACAGAAATACGCCAGAGTACCCAACTTAATTTTTATTATACCGAAGGCATGGACCTCACAGATTCGAAAGGCTCCTTGGTTTCTGAACTACTAACTCCTGTGGATACCCGTCATATTGGAATTGAGCTAAGCCTTGCTTATGCCCTAAGCTCGACTTTAAAAATTACGGCGGCGGCCGGATTTGGACAATCGTTTTATACAAACAACCCAAGGCTGTATATCCAAGCAACCAACACAGCCAAACCCCAAGACCTTGGTCAAGCAAAGTTGCGTCATTACCGAATTGCGAATGGCCCCCAAACTGCCCTTGCCTTAGGTCTATCCTATCGAACACCGTCGTTTTGGTTCATCGAAACAACACTAAGTTATCTCACTGATTCTTATGTACGCGTATCACCATTAAAAAGGTCTCCAACCTTTATTAGCGATCCTCAAAAAATGGGACGCCCCTATGATGGAATTACCGCATTAAACTTAGCAGCGCTACTACAACAAGAAAAACTCCCTGCCTTTACTTTAGCTTCGATTACAGCAGGAAAATCTTGGCGACTGTCCAATCGTTCAATCCTTGGCTTTTTTTGCTCCATTCAAAATATTTTCAACATCCGATATCGAACGGGTGGTTTTGAGCAATCACGCAATGCAACCTATCCTCAAGAAATGGCACGAAGCAGTGGTGATTATGCCGTTTTTGGAACCAAATATTGGTATAGTTATGGCCGCAATTTCTTTATTCAACTCTATTATAACCTTTAATCCCTAAATATATGAAAATCAAACCCCTTCTAAGAATAGCTCTTATCACTTGGGCTTTTATATGTACAAGTTGTGCGCAAACAGACCCTTTTAGTCCTCCGTCTTTCGACTGTACAGATCCTAATATTCAACCCAACACAACCATTGACAACATATACAGTCTAGCTGATGAGCGAATACGTCTCTACCCTGGCGCTGCAGATGACGTCCTTACCGGAATCGTCATATCCAGTGATCAAGGAGGCAATTTTTATAACAAGCTCTATCTTGTTGATGAACAGACGCAACGTCCATTGATCATCAACTTAGAACTAGCGGCTTCCTTCGTAGAATTTCCACCAGGAACAAAAATACTTGTCAAATTAGACAACCTCTATTGCACCAATAGTTTCGATAAACTAACTCTTGGTGGCGGAATTTACACCTCGTCGAAAGATAAAAAATACATGGGAAGTATTCCGAAAAACAACGTGGTTAAGCATCTAGAAAAATATTGCGAAGCTCCAGTCAATCTCGAGCCTTACACCCATCACCTCACCCTACAAGACCTCAAAGAAAACACAGCTCAGTATACGAGTACACTTCTTACACTGGAAAATGTGCAATTCGATCCTTCTTTAGTGGGGAAAAAACTATATGATCCTACTGATGTTGATGCTCAAGGCTATACCCTGAGAAAACTCATTGACAATCAAGGAAACGCCTGTTACATCCGAACAGGTAAGATGAGTAAAGAGTTTGTTGATTATGTTATTCCTGCAAACAGCGGATCGATTACGGGAATTCTCGATGTTTTTAGCAAGCAAATGCAGCTGTATCCTCGCTTACTGACAGATCTATTGTTGGATCGAGATCCCTTAACGGAAGATAGCACAACTTCCAGTAATGACAATGAAGAAGGAAATGAAGATAACAATGAAGGGGGCAATACAGACGAAGATATTCCTGTTGAACCAGGAGGTGTATTAGTCTTTCCTGGTGCAGATTTTGAAGATTGGGCCGCATTTAATGCAACCTTAACTCGAGCAGGACTCAAATTTGCTACCCAAGCACCAGGCGAAGGCTGGAACAATTCCACGGCATTGGCTTTTCGTGGCTCACCTACTAAAACGGAGATGGCCTTTGTTGCTCGCGATGTGTCAGTTCCCTCATCAGCAACAGCGATTTCTTTTCTGATGAAAGGCCAGGCCAGTAGACGCTCCCTATCCATTCAAGTATACGATGCAGCAGGGTATTTTGTTGCATACAATTTAGGTGATGTCCAACACAGTCAATCCGTCTTACCTTCTACGCACACCAATCAGGAGGGCAATGTCAATCAATACAATGGCACCATTGATACCCAAGGACAGTGGATTAAGATTTTACTGCCTCTATCAGGTGTTGCTTACAATCAAACAGGTACGGGTCCTTTCTTTGCTATTCGCTTTGGAGGAAAAACAGCTACAATTTCCAGTACTTATGATCTTGTGATTGATGAAATTCGCTTTGAACAAGAAAGCACAGAATAAAAGTGTCCTAACTAAAGTACAACCCTATAAAAAAAGAGTGCCAAATGGCACTCTTTTCTACTATTTTTGTTCGCGAATCAAATATATATAAACGGGAAAGTGATCGCTAAACCCAGGTTCACTGTTGCTATTTCTCAACGGATAGCCTTTATATTGTCCTGTAGATTGGATCATAAACGGTTTTTTAAATATTTTCGCCTTCCAATACTTCCAAGAATCATAGCCTTCTTGCAAATACGCTTCAGTCAAAATCATCTGATCAAAGATATCCCATGCATCGCGGTAGGCTAAAGTACCCAAACCATCTTTTGCCATTTTCTCCATCGGGTTAAAGAGCCCTTGTGGTTGTACAAATTTTTTGTCTCCACCTGCATTCAATACTTTTTTGATACTCTTATTTAGCGGTCCGTCATTCATATCTCCCATGGTGATCACCTTTGCTTGTGGATTAAGGGCTTGTAGGGAATCAATAATTTTGACATTTAATGCTGCAGCTGCCTCTCGATTAGGGCTACTTGCTTTCTCACCACCCACGCGTGAAGGCCAGTGATTAACAATAAAATGTATTTCTTCCCCATCTAATAATCCAGTAACCAATAGCTGATCACGGGTAAAAATACGCTTTTTACCCCCATCACTTGCTTTCGCTAATTGATCGTAGATATACAATGTATGAGCTGAAGTAGATGTTGGCACAAAGTGTTTTTTACTGTATAGCAATCCCACGTCAATCCCACGTCGATCAGGCGAATCGTAATGCACAATGCCATAATCACCAGGTTGCATCGCAGGTGCACGAACTAAATCCTCCAATACTCCTCTGTTTTCTATTTCAGCTACACCAATAACAACAGGCATATTGGGATTTTCATCCGTGCCAATTTGTGACATAACACGAGTGAGGTTGTCGATTTTTTTCTCGTATTTCTTTTTCGTCCATGCTTGTGCTCCATCTGGAGTCCATTCTTCATCGTAAATCTTTGGATCGCGAATCGTATCAAACAAATTTTCAACATTATAAAATGCGATTGTGTGAATCTGAAATTTCTTATCCTGTGCATGAAGGTTTATACCTAGTACTACTAGAAATAACGCTAAAATCAGTTTTTTTACCATTTTCTTCATAAGTTAACGTAAATTACAAAAATACTCTCCACAAAAGTAGTAGTTTTTATCTTAAAAACTTAACTTTACTGCTATAAAAAGTATCGCACTTTTTAGATTAGCACTTTAATCATTTATTAGCACTTATGAGGAAACTTTTATTTGTTTTGCTTTGTGCCGTATCTTCATTTACGTTTGCACAGAGTAGTCACGAAATTAGAGGAAAAGTACTCGATGCCAAATCTCGAACCCCAATTAATGCGGTATCTGCGAGAGTTTCTGGCTCGAATAATTCAACTCTAACAAACAGTGAAGGAATCTTTGTCCTAGAAAACAATCAATCTGGCGAACTCTTGCTCGAATTATCCTATCCAGGATATGTCAACCAGCAATTGCCAATTGAGCCCAACGCCGATCATTTTTTTGATTTGGGTGAAGTATTCTTGGAAGAAGATTTGATGGCACAAGCCCAAATCGGCTTTATTACCTTAACTGAAAATGATCTTAGCGATGACAATTCAGGCTCTGAAACGTCATCTGGATTATTACAGGCAACCAAAGATCCATTTCAACAAGTGGCTGCTTTCAATTGGGGACAGTCCTTCTTTAAAGTCCGTGGACTGAACAATGAATACGGCAAAACGTTGCTCAATGGTATTGTAATGAATCGCATCTTGGATGGTCGTCCACAATTTAGCAATTGGGGAGGATTAAACGATGTGATGCGCAACCAGGAATTTTCTTCTGGATCAACACCTTCTGATTATACCTTTGGTGGTATTTTGGGAACACAGGCCATTTCTACCCGTGCTTCTCATATTCGCAAAGGTTCGCGTGCCACGTTTTCTGGTTCTAACACCAACTACAATTGGCGTCCAACGTTTATGCACTCTTCGGGGCTAAACAAAAAAGGATGGGCCTATGCTGTTGCTGGATCCTATCGCGGAGCGAAAGAAGGCTATTGGGAAGGGAGTAATTACGATGCGCTCTCGTTTTTCACAGCCATTGAGAAGAAATTCAACGATGAACACAGTTTGAATTTTTCTGCTATTTACGCCAAAAACAAAAGAGGAAAAAACTCACCAATCACCCAAGAACAAGCGGACATTAAAGGCTTTAAATACAATTCGTATTGGGGATCGCAAGAAGGAGATAAGCGAAATTCGCGTTATCGAGACATTGAGCAACCTATTTTTATGTTGACACATTATTGGAACATCAATGACAGAAGTTCCTTAACAACAACAGCTTCGTATCAATTTGGTCATATTGCCGATAGTCGACTTGGCTATCAAAACAACCAAAACCCTGATCCGGCGCATTATAAAAGACTGCCTAGTTATTACTTAACACAAATCGATCCTAAATATTGGGAGATGTCACAGGCAGAATTCGATGCACTTTCAGATGACGACCCTTTCAAAGAACAAACGATCTCTCATTTGAATCAAGCAGAACGAAACAGATCAAGTTTCGCTGATGATGGACAAATCGATTGGAGTCATATCTATGCATTGAACACTAAAAATGGCGGAAGAAGTCAAGTTGTTCAATATGAAGACAGACAACAAGAAAAAATATTTGCTTTAAATACCGCATTCAAAACGAAATTAAACAACAATATCACCTTTGATGCAGGAGCCAATTATCGCAAATTGAACTCCCAAAACTATCAAAAACTAACGGACCTACTTGGCGGATGGTACTATATGGATGTAGATACTTACCAAAAGGCGGGATTGCAGGATAAAGACATCAACAATCCAGATCGCATCGTAAAAGAAGGGGATCGCTTTGGGTACAACTACAAATTATATGCGGATGTCGTAGATGTTTTTACACAATTTGTTTTTGATTATGGCCAACTGAATTTTTACCTTGCTCAAAACATTGGGTATACCGACTACCAAAGAGAAGGCTTGTATAAAAATCCTATTTTCATTGACAACTCCTATGGAAAAAGCGGACATACAGACTATACTACTTTTGGATTTAAAGGAGGAGGTACCTATCAAATTACAGGTAAACACGCCTTAGATTTCAACATCTCCTACCACAATCAGGCACCATCAATCAAAAATACGTTTGCCAATGTCAGAGTGAACAACTACCTCGTTCCCGACAACAAAAAAGAAGATATCTTTAGCGTAGACGGTAGTTATATCTTGAGAACGCCACGCTTAAAGGCAAGAGTAACAGGTTATCTTTCTGAAATTCGCAACAGCACAGAAATTAACTTCTACTTTGCTAATGGTACGGGTATAAAAGATGCAGAAGGTAATTTAGAGAATTCAGGAAACAACTTTGTTTCAGAGATTTTATCGGGTATCGACAAGAGACAACTTGGTTTTGAATTGGGTGCAGAATACCAAATCACACCAACCCTTAAGGCTACTGCTGCTGCTGCTTTAGGACAAGCGTTTTACATCAGTAATCCCAATGTAACCTTATCAACGGACAATCAAACACGTGTATTTGACTATGGAGAAGCGGCTTTAAAAAAATACAAGCTATCCAATGGTCCACAAACAGCATTATCCCTAGGTTTAGAATATAGAGATCCTAAATTTTGGTTCGTTGGAGCCAACCTAAACTATATGGCTGATGCGTATACGGATATTTCTGCATTACGCAGAACGCGTAATTTTGTAATCGATCCGACTACACCTGGCCAACCGTTTACAGATTTGACAGATGATAAATTACACCAAATCTTAAAACAAGAGAAACTGGCTGACTTTACCATCGTCAATATTACGGGAGGTAAATCTTGGCGTTTACCCAATAGAACCATTGTAGGGTTCTTTGCATCGATAAACAATGTATTCAACAAAGAATATAAAACAGGAGGATTTGAACAAGCAAGAAATGCTAATTATGCCGAAGAAGTGAAAAACAATAAAGGTCCATACAACCTATTTGGAAATAAATACTTCTATGGCTATGGCCGTAACTTCTTTGTAAATGTTTACTACAACTTCTAATTTCTGTACTTATGAAAACAATTTTTAAATCTATATTTTTTATTGCACTATCAACACTCTTCTTTGGGAGTTGTGCAAAAAATGACGACTTTTCGGTTCCCACATTAAATTGTGAGGATCCCAAAGTAACGATCAACAAGACCATTGACGAGCTGTATCTCCTTGCAGAACAAACAGTAAAACCCTACAGTGGAGATCCAAAAGATATCCTGGAAGGTGTTGTCGTATCGAGTGATCAAGGTGGAAATTTTCACAACAAATTACACATCCTGGATAAGGAAACAAAAAAACCACTTGTGCTAAACATTGAGAATAGTGCTTCTTTTGTGCAATATCCTCCGGGAACAGTGATCTATGTTCGATTAGGCGGGTTGTACTTCAACAACAGCTATGACCTACTTAACGTGGGGGGAGGAACTAACGGAAAGTATACAACAACTATTCCAAAGGGATCAATCAATAAATTTGTAGGTAAATTTTGTACGCCTATTAAAGACTTTAACGATTACAATCCTATCATTACATTAGAAGAATTGAATTCGAAAAAAGAGTTCTACAAAGGAAAATTAGTAACGATTAAAGATGTGCAATTCAACCGCAACCTCATAGGGAAAAAACTCTATGACAAATCGGATGTAGACAGCCAAGGTCAAACCTTAAGAGAAATGGTAGACAAAGACGGTCGCACCTTTTTTATTCGAACAAGCCAATACTCTAGAGATTTTGTAGCCTATGAAATAACTAAATACAGCGGTTCAATTACAGGTATTGTCGATGTATTTAGCAACAACGTTCAATTTTATCCTCGTGTGCTAGATGATATTAACCTAAAAGATCAACCGTTTGGCGATGGTGGAGTAGATCCAGAACCAGAAGACATTACTTTAGGTAAATTTTTAGCTTTCCCTGGAGCTGATTTTGAAGATTGGGATGCATTCTTAGGCGTAATTTTCAAAAATCAATTGAGTGATGCAACTGCAAAAAAAGCGCCTAATAAAGGATGGGAAAATTCAACTGGATTAGCTGTAGAAGGACAACGCGATAAAAATGGATACTTATTCTCGGTAGAAAAAGTAAAAATGCCAACAGATGCAACCAAGTTATCATTCTTAGTCAAAGGAACATCGGCAAAATCGCTATCGATTAACATTCACAAAGCCAATGGAACGAATTACTATGCCTACAACCTAGAGAATGTAACAACAAGTAAAGTGATTCAACCGAATATGGAAGAAACTTCTTTTGACGGCGTTCCTTCAGGTAATACGACAAATGTATACACGGGTACAATTGACACAGGTGGAAACTGGGTAAAAATAACCCTTGATTTAGGTGCTTTAAACGGCGATTACCACAAAACGGGCACAGGAACATTCATTAGTTTTAGAAATGGAAATAAAGCTAACTATGACCTTGTGATCGACGAAATTCGCTTTGAAGACGGAACACCAGTAGATGATAACGGGGAAGGGCCTGTAGATCCAGAACCAGGAGAGCCCTTTATTGTGGCTGATTTCAATGCTTGGGATGGATTTGTAGGAACGTTAAACAACTTTGGTTTAAAACCGTATGCTACACATGCACCAGGTCAAGGTAGAGATGGAAAAGATGCCTTAAAACTATCAGGCACGACAACAGCGAATGACTATGTCTTTACCATTACCAACAAAGAAGTTCCAGCTGGGAAAACGAAAGTTGTGATTTGGGTAAAAGGTACCTCAGACAAAAAATCACTTTCTTTCAATGTCAACAAGGCAGCAGGTGGTTTCGACCCATTCAATGCGGGGGTTATTGAAACGACAGACTTGAGTCTGTCTAAGTTCACTTCAAATCAATATACAGGTACAATAGATACAGGTGGAAACTGGGTAAAACTAACCCTAGATCTAACCGAAACAGAATACAACACTACGGGGACTGGAGATGTATTCGCCTTAAAAACAGGAAGTGGTTCTACGTATGAGTTACTAATAGACAGTATTTACTTCGAATAACATAGTTCTTCACCTAACTAGAACAGTGGCTTTCAAAAAAGCCTATAAATAAAACCCCGCCAAAAAGCGGGGTTTTTTCATTGTTTAATCTAACATAAAATTATTTTCAAGCAAACCCAAACAAGAAGAAAGACCCATGTAGAGTTCAAATACGAACGTTTAGTCTTTGCTTATACCTTCAAAAGTAAGGATGGGAGGATCAACCTACATATAGAAAACGAAAGAGGGTGACCTTTTGGGACACCCTCTTTTTAAAAAGTATATGATCTATTGATTAGTTTTTCAATGCTTCTGCACCTCCAACAATCTCTAAAATTTCATTTGTAATCGCCGCCTGACGTGCTTTGTTATAACTTAACTT
This sequence comes from Flavobacterium sp., assembly GCA_030152225.1. Classification (GTDB taxonomy): domain Bacteria; phylum Bacteroidota; class Bacteroidia; order Flavobacteriales; family Flavobacteriaceae; genus Flavobacterium. The sequence continues at coordinate 35,325 of JASLHL010000106.1, forward strand.
AAGCTCATCTCTCAATTCTTGTGCGTTATCTGTTGCTTTGTGCATCGCAGTCATACGCGCACCGTGTTCTGACGCTACAGAGTCTGCAATGGCTTTAAACAACTGTGTTTTTAACGACAAAGGAATTAATGTTTCTATGATTTCCTCTTTTGAAGGTTCATAAATATAATCAGATGCTGCAGCAGTTGCTTCTGCTTCTATTGGCAATAATGGCAAAAATTGCTCCGTCATTACGTTTTGTGTAGCTGCATTTTTAAACTGGTTATATACAATTTGAATCGAGTCATACTTTCCATTCACAAATACTTCCATCACATGCTCAGCAATAACTGCGGTGTGATCAAAATCGAAATGGTCGTAAAGCGAACTTTGATTATCTACAATGTTGAACGATTTTTTAAGGATATCATTTCCTTTTTTACCGATCGTCAATAAATCAAGGTTAGCCCCTTTGTATACTGTATTCGCTAATACATTAACTTGTTTAATAATGTTGGCATTGAAACCACCACATAACCCTCTATTAGAAGTTACGACAAGGAACAATACATTTTTTACCTCTCTAACTTGCGAATATACACTTGAATTCTCTCCCTCTAAAGTAGAACTAACATTTTGAATAATCTCAGTTAGCTTCTCTGAATAAGGACGCATAGCTGTAATCGTATCAGTTGCTTTTTTCAATTTAGCTGCTGATACCATTTTCATCGCAGATGTAATCTGCATTGTAGATCCAATAGAAGAAATCCTATTGCGTATTTCTTTAAGATTTGCCATTTGAAAACGTATATAATTCAGAAAGAGAATAAGCGGTTAGACCAGCTTATACTCTTTCAAAAAATTCTTAATATTTTGAAGCTAATTCTTTAGCTACTTTCTCTAAAACGCTCGTTTGTTCGTCACCGAATTTACCAGCTTTTAATTGATCTAACACATCTCTGTGACGTGAGTTAAGCGCTTCTAAGAAATCTTTTTCAAACGCTTTCACTTGGTTTACAGGAACATTTCTCAATAAGTTTTTAGATCCAGCATAGATAATAGCTACTTGATCTTCTACTGTATACGGATCGTTAACCGCTTGTTTCAAGATTTCAACGTTGCGTTGACCTTTTGAAATAACGTTCATTGTAGCTGCATCTAAGTCAGAACCAAATTTCGCGAATGCTTCTAATTCACGGAATTGCGCTTGGTCTAATTTTAATGTACCAGCTACTTTTTTCATTGATTTAATTTGAGCAGAACCTCCAACACGAGATACCGAAATACCTACGTTGATCGCTGGACGTACCCCTGAGTTGAACAAGTCAGACTCTAAGAAAATCTGTCCATCCGTAATTGAAATTACGTTTGTTGGAATATAAGCCGAAACGTCACCCGCTTGTGTCTCAATAATAGGTAAAGCTGTTAAAGATCCACCACCTTTTACGAAAGGTTTGATTGATTCTGGTAAGTCATTCATGTTTTTAGCGATTTCATCATCACCAATAACACGAGCTGCTCTTTCTAATAATCTTGAGTGAAGGTAGAAAACGTCTCCAGGGTAAGCCTCACGTCCTGGTGGTCTTCTTAAGATCAAAGACATCTCACGGTACGCAACCGCTTGTTTAGATAAATCATCATAAATAATCAATGCTGGACGACCTGTATCACGGAAATACTCTCCGATAGCAGCACCTGCCATAGCAGAGTACACTTGCATTGGAGCAGGATCTGATGCGTTAGCCGCAACAATGATTGAATAGTCCATTGCACCTTTTTCTTCTAATGTTTTAGCAATAGCTGCAACAGTAGACGCTTTTTGTCCAATAGCTACATAGATACAGTAAACTGGTTGACCTGCATCATAGAATTCTTTTTGGTTTAGAATTGTATCGATACAAACTGTCGTTTTTCCAGTTTGACGGTCACCAATAACTAACTCACGTTGTCCACGTCCAACTGGGATCATTGCGTCAATCGCTTTGATACCTGTTTGCAATGGTTCAGTTACTGGCTGACGGTAGATAACACCAGGTGCTTTACGCTCCAATGGCATTTCATACAAATCACCTTCGATAGGACCTTTACCATCAATTGGTAATCCTAACGTATTTACAACACGTCCTACCATTTTCTCTCCTACACGTAGAGAAGCGATACGACCTGTTCTTTTCACAGTTGTACCTTCTTTTACTCCAACAGAAGAACCTAACAATACAATACCTACGTTATCTTCTTCTAAGTTTTGTACCATTGCCTCTAAACCGTTGTCTAATACAACTAGCTCTCCGTACTCAGCATTTGTCAACCCGTAAACACGAGCAACTCCATCTCCAACTTCTAGTACTGTACCTACTTCTTCTAAAGTAGCCTCAGAGCTAAATCCAGATAATTGTTTCTTTAAAATCGCTGAAATTTCAGCTGGTTTAATGTCCGCCATTTTTATCTATGTTTATACACGAAAAATTCGTGCGGTGATTTTTTACTTAATTAATTATCTTTTTAATACTTGTAATTGATTTGCTAAAGAAGCATTGTATTGCATATCTCCAATTTTCAGGATAAATCCTCCCAAAATTGATTCATCAACAATATTTGTAATTACAGCTTCTTTACCTGGAGCTAAGGTCTTGATTTTAGCTAAAACTTTAGCCTCAAGATTAGCGTCGATTGGCATTGCTGTAGTAACAGTTACTTTCTCAATACCTTTATACAAATCGTATTGTTTTTGAAACTCAAAAGCAATTGCTTCTAAAATTCCGAATCTACTATTTGCTTTTAATAGTTTGAAGAGTTCTTTTACTCCCTCGTTAACAGTAGCAAATACTTCTAATAAAGCATTTAACTTCAACTGATCTTTAACAATAGGGTTTGTTAAAAAAGACTTCAACTCACTGCTTTGAGCTATTGATTGAGAAATAAGGATCATATCCCCATTGATAGCATCAACATTTCCTTTTTCTAAAGAAACCTCAAGCATTGCTTTTGCATAACGTGCCGCAGCTCTTGTGCTTACCATAGTGATATTAGTTTAATTTTACATCATCTAACATTTTCTCAACTAATTGTGTTTGAGCTTCTTTGTTAGATAATTGATCTTTCAATAATTTTTCAGCGATTTCAATTGAAATTGATGAAACTTGAGTTTTTAAATCAAGAATAGCCGCAGCCTTCTCGCTTTCAATTGTAGCTTTTGCTTGAGCGATTATTTTCTCACCCTTAACTTCA
>JASLHL010000114.1 GCA_030152225.1 Flavobacterium sp.
ATTAGGGAAATATTTTAAAATTTCTTCCATTTCAAAAGTTTTGACAAAAATAGCTTTTTTTATTGGTAAATAAAGAGCCCTTAACTATAATATAGATTTATTATACTTACCTTTGATTGATACTATTTAAAAGAATGAATACCTATGAAAACTCAAGTTCTATCAGATAGAATCAACAATCTTACAACTTCACAAACTTTAGCAATGGCCGCAAAAGCGCGCGAGCTAAAAGAACAAGGAATAGACATTATCAGCTTGAGTCTTGGTGAGCCCGATTTTAATACCCCTGACTTTATCAAAGAGGCAGCGATTCAAGCCATCACAGATAACTACAGTAAGTATCCACCAGTTGAAGGATATCTAGAACTAAGACAAGCAATCAGCAACAAATTCAAAAGAGATAACAACTTACCCTATACCCCCAATCAAATTGTCGTATCAACAGGTGCGAAGCAAGCCTTGTTTAACGTAGCCCAAGCGATGATTAATCCAGGAGATGAAGTAATCATCCCTGCGCCATTTTGGGTAAGCTATGCTGAAATCGTTAAAATTGCAGCAGGTGTACCGGTGGAAGTTTCAACAAGCATTGACACGGATTTTAAAATTACCCCACAACAACTGGAAGATGCAATTACTCCCAAAACGAAAATGGTGTGGTTTAGTTCACCTTGTAACCCAAGTGGATCGGTGTACAACAAAGCAGAATTAGAAGCTATTGCGGCAGTTCTAGACAAATACCCATCCATTTACATTTTATCGGATGAGATTTACGAACACATTAATTTTGGAAGCCCTTATTACAGTATCGGTTCAATCGGTAATTTGATTGACCGTACTATTACGGTAAACGGTATTTCAAAAGCCTTTGCCATGACAGGATATCGTATTGGTTATATCGGTGCACCAGAATTCATTGCAAAAGCCTGTGCTAAAATGCAAGGACAAGTAACCTCTGGAGCCAATACCATTGCACAACGCGCCACCATTACGGCAGTAAATGCAGATCCTAGCGTTTTAAAAGACATGGTACAAGCCTTTAAAAATCGAAGAGATTTAGTGGTTAACTTACTTAGAGAAATTCCAGGTATTAAAGTGAATGTACCTGATGGTGCTTTCTATTTATTTCCAGATGTATCTGCTTTCTTCGGAAAAACCTTGCAAGGGGTGACGATTAAAGACGCCAATGACTTATCAATGTACTTACTAGATAAAGCTTATGTTGCTACAGTAACAGGAGATGCTTTTGGAAATCCAAACTGCATCCGCCTTTCTTACGCAACAAGCGAAGATCAATTGACAGAAGCCTTAAAACGAATGAAAGAAGCGTTGCAATAAGGCATTCAACTAGAATCATATTTAAAAGCACTTATACTTGTGGTATAAGTGCTTTTTTTATAGACTTCTCAAATAAAAAGTGTATTTTTATATGATAAACTAATTGCCGTGGATATATTACTAGAAAGCATTGCAAAGCATGTTACCCTAACTGAAATAGAACAAAAAGTAGTATTGGATTCCTTCGAATCTCACCGTTATAGTGCGAAAGAAAAACTCCTGCTAGAAGGAGAAATCTGCTATAATTCAACCTTTGTAGTTTCAGGTATTTTGCGCAACTACTTTGTCGATGATCAAATCGTCGAACACACCGTTAGTTTCGCAACAAATGGATGGTGGATTGCCGATATGTACAGCTTTCTTTCTCAAAAACCAGGCAATTCCTATATTGAAGTAGTTGAAGATGCGATGGTCCTTACCTTAACCCGAGACCAACAGCTCAACCTCTTTGACCAAGTTCCCAAAATGGAACGTTATTTCCGTATCTTGATTGAGCGCTCTCTAATCGCCAATCAACAACGCTTGATGGATAACCTATCATTGACTGCTGAAGAACGTTATGAGCGCTTCTCTCAGCGTTTTCCAGACATTCAATATTGCTTGCCTCAAAAGCAAATTGCTTCTTATCTGGGTATTACACCCGAATTTTTTAGCAAGCTGAAAAAGCGAATGCTAATGAAATAGTTGACAGTTCACGGTCCACGGTTTAGTTTTTCTAATTTAAAATGACAATTTAATTAGTAATGACAAATTGCCCATTCTCCCTTTTCCCTTTTCCATTCTCCCATTTACATTCTCAATTCTCCCATTTACATTCTCCATTCACCCTTTTCTTAACCTACATTAAGCAACTAACCTGTTGACTATCTGTATCTTTGTAAAACAAAATCAATACAGCTATGAACAACTATATTTTATACAAAGCAGACACAAGAGGTTATGCCGATCACGGGTGGTTAAAATCAAACCACACCTTTAGCTTCGCAAATTACAGAAACAACGACCGCGTACACTTCGGTGTGTTGCGCGTATTAAATGACGATTATGTGGCTCCAGGCATGGGATTTGGAACGCATCCGCACGAGAATATGGAAATTATCTCCATTCCACTCAAGGGAAGTTTAGCCCATAAAGATAGCATGGGACATGGAGAGACCATTCACGTAGATGAAATCCAAGTAATGAGTGCAGGTACAGGAGTAGAACACAGTGAATTTAATCCGAGTGCAACAGAAGCTTCGGAATTCTTACAAATTTGGTTATTTCCGCACACCCTACACGTTACACCTCGTTACCAACAACTTCAATTGGATGTAGCAAACCGCAAAAATAACTGGGATCAGATTCTATCACCTAACCCAGAGGATGCAGGAGCATGGATTCACCAAAACGCATGGTTCCATCGCGCTGATCTCGATCAGCATAAAACGTTAACCTACAATCTCAAAGACAAAAGCAATGGTGTTTACCTCTTTGTCCTAGAGGGAAGTGTTACCGTAAATGATCATACCCTAGAGCGTCGAGATGCCCTTGGCATTTGGGATATTGAAAACCTAAGCGTACATGCGACAGCTGATACACAGCTATTACTTATGGAAGTTCCGATGGAATTGCCAAGTTACTTACAATAATTACAAACATAAAAAACAACAACAAGATGGAAACTAAAAAATGGAATATTGACACGACACACTCTTTAATTGGATTTAAAATTAAACACATGATGTTTACCAATGTCAGAGGGTCTTTCACCGATTATCAAGCTTCATTAAACTTGGTTGATGATAATTTCGAAGCAAGTTCAATTAGCTTTGAAGCACAAGCTGCTTCCGTAAACACCAATAATACAGATCGAGATAATCACCTAAAAAGCGCGGATTTCTTTGACGTAGAAAAGTACCCTACTGTAACTTTTACCTCAACAAAAATTGAGAAAAAAGGAGAAACCCACTACAGTGTAGAAGGAACATTAAACATGCATGGTGTAAGTAAAACGATCAAATTGAATGCCGAATACAGCGGTGTGATTATCGATCCTTGGGGCAATGCTAAAGTTGCTTTAGCCCTAACAGGAAAAGTCAATAGAAAAGACTGGGATTTAAACTGGAACACAGCACTAGAAGCAGGAGGGCTCTTAGTGAGTGAAGAAGTTAACTTCGATATTGAAACACAATTTGTTTTAGCTTAAAGGAAATGAGAAAAGGGAGATGGGAAAATGATCCCTTGGAAGTAAACCTCATCTATCTAAATAATAAAAAACGCGACGGCTAAAAAGCCGTCGCGTTTTTTATTTTATTCAGAAAGAAGGTTTAGCTATTATTCAAATGAAGATCTCGCTATAAACCGAGAATTCTTCTTATCTCCCATCTCTATTTTCCCTTCTCTATTTCACTATCCTTGTTGCAAGCTGCGAACTTCTTCTTCAGTTAAGAATCTCCATGTGCCTCTTGGCAGGTTCCATTTGGTAATTGATCCGTACATAACGCGATCCACTTTTAAAACGTTATAATCAAGCGATTCAAATAAAGCGCGAACTAATTTCACGTTAGAAGCTTTCAACTTAATTCCGATTTCCGTTTTTGGTTGGTTTTCTACGTAAGCTACATCTTCCACAAATACGCGTTTTTCCTCAATGTAAATTCCCTTTTGCACGCGTTCTAAATCTTCGTATTTCAAATTGCGATCCAAAGAAACTTGGTACACCTTGGATGAACGTTGCTCAGGCGAACTCAATTTTTGAATTAAATTCGTGTCGTTCGTAAAAATCATTAAACCCAACGTACTTTTATCCATACGACCTACTGGTACTATAGGCGATTTAGAAGCACCTTTTACTAAACTCAACACATTTTCCTGACTTACAATGTCTTCATTAATTGTAGAGAACCCTTTGGGCTTATTCAACACAAGGTAAACTTTCTTCTCTGGGGTAATCACCATACCATCAAAGTTAACCACATCGGTTATTTTTACTTTGTATCCTAATTCAGTTACAATTTCTCCGTTTACTTTTACGTTACCCGAAACAATATATAAATCTGCGTCTCTTCTCGAGCACACACCAGAATTACTAATATACTTATTTAAGCGCATCTCTCCATTATCTGCTTTTGGAGTAGCTACGACTTTTGGTTTTTTATCGAATGTTCTAGCAGAAGGCTTTGGTTTTTGTGTTCCCTGGCCTTGACTAGCTCGCTTCTGGAAAGGTTTTGCTCCTCCAGCTTTTGGTTTACCACTGCGATTAGATTGGTTTTTTCTAGAACCTGATTTACCGTTATTCATATTAAATATTTTTGCAAAGATAGACAAACTCCGTCTTTTATTTCAATATACAAAAAAATATAGGCTTTTATTATAAGTTCTCTTCTAAAAGATACTTTCCACTTGCCAAAACATCAGGCTTAATTAACACAATTGACAAGACACCTAACAAAAGTAAAAGCTTGAGTAAAAAGTGAAGCTGATGGTATTCTTGTGTTGTTTCTGACTTCCAAAGTTTTGCCAAAAAGAAAAGTAAAATAACTATACTGAAATAAAAATAATAAATCATATACCCAACATCATAGCGAACGGTCATTAGGTAAATCGGAATGAGTGCCAAGGCAAATACACCCGTAATTACTTCCTTTGCCATGCGTTCACCAAAGCGCACGGGAATCGTTTGATAGTTATTCGCAAAATCTCCCCTGATATTTTCTAAATCTTTCATGATTTCGCGTATGAGCATAATCAAATACAAGAAAAAAGCATGAATAAAAATAGAGGCATGGAAGGATTGAAAATACATCAAAATGGCAAAAAAAGGCAATATAGCCAACAACGAAGCCAGTAGATTACCAATGATGGGATACTTTTTCAACTTATGCGAATAGAACCACAAGAGAAAAATATAGATCGAAAAAAAGATAGCACCATGTAGAGAAACAGGGAGAACAATACAAACAGACAAAAAATTAAGAAGAAAGTAAACCCTTAATTTAGTTGTTTGACTCACTAAACGGTCCAACATCGATTTAGTTGGTCGATTAATTAGGTCTTTTTCTGCGTCGTAAAAATTGTTGATAATATAGCCAGAAGCGATTGCTAAAGCCGACGATAAGATAATAAGAAATAGTCGCCAATCTAAAATAACATCTAAAGCTCTTTTCTCGGGAGCAAAAATAAAGATAGACGCAAGATACTGGGCTAGAACTATAACAAAAATGTTATAACCTCTCACCACAGAAAACAAACTGAATATTTTAGCTAAGAGGATTTTATTTTTCCTAGATAACATATTATATTTTTCGCGGTTAATAAAAAAGGTTATAACATTCTTTATGTTTTGGGCTTAAAATTGGTAGACTACTTCTAACTTGTAATCTTTAAGCGTTTCTTTTGCTTTGTCAATATCAGGTGTAAATCCTAAGATATAGCCACCTCCACCAGAACCACATAATTTCAAATAGTAGTCATTGGTCTCGATACCCTTTTGCCATACATTGTGGAATTGTTCAGGGATCATGGGCTTAAAGTGATTAAACACCACAGATGAAAGTTCTTTTGTGTTGTTGAACAGGGCTTTCAAATCTCCTTTCAAGAAATTTTCCACACAAGCATCAGTATGTTTGATAAACTCTTCTTTCAACACTTTTCTAAACCCTTGTTCTTTTAATTTCTCCATAAAGATGGTAACCATTGGAGCTGTTTCTCCAACAATTCCTGAATCGATTAAAAACACGGCACCTTTTCCATCTAAACTTTGAGAAGGAATACCTGTTGGTTCGATATTGTCTTTGGAGTTAATTAAAATCGGCAGGCTCAAATAGCTGTTCAATGGATCTAATCCAGAACTTGTACCGTGAAAGAAAGCTTCCATTTTACCGAAAATCCCTTTCAACTTCAGCAATTTCTCTTTGCTTAAGTTTTCCAATACTGTAATTTTTTCAAACGCGTATTGGTCATAGATTGCTGCAACTAGTGCACCACTACTTCCCACACCGTAACCTTGCGGAATACTTGAATCAAAATACAGTCCGTTTTCAATTTCTGTTTGTAAACGTTCCATATCAAATTGTACCAAAGTAGGTTCAGCTTCCTGCATATCTACAAGATAAGCAGCAAAATTTCTCAAATATTCATTTGATTTTTTTGCGAATCCTTCTAGGTTTTCATCCATTTTCAAGGCTCCCTTATAAAAATTATAGGGGATTGATAATCCTTTTGAGTCTTTTATAATTCCGTATTCTCCGAATAAAAGAATTTTAGAATAAAATAAAGGTCCTTTCATAGCTTATAAAAGTAATTTACCCCGCAAAGGTACGTATAATATTCACGCTTAGGTGGTTTTGTTTTATTTTTTTTCTACAAATACCGGTTTTTGTAACCATAAACACAATGTCGACATCCATTTTGGCAACATTGTCCTTTGAGCAAATGATACAATGCTGTAAAGACAAAATACCCATTTTCGATATAGTAGTGTTTGTCTTCAATCATCTCACTGCGTTTACGTGGAAAGTCACTGATTTTTGCTTCCGCTACCAATTGATCCATTTGCACTAAACACGACGTGCATAAACACTTGTGAAAAGAACTACGCAAGAATGCCTTGGTATCAGTATGAATTTTAATTTGAGCACAATCACATTGTCCAATCGCATCGGGTTGACAGCTAATAGGTACCTTACAATGGGTGCATACTTTATTTTTTGCCATACTTTCTTATCGCATTGTTGCAAAATTGTAAAACTTCAAGCCTCCATTGGATTCAATTTCAACTTCTTGTTTTACGGATGGTCCATTAGGTCTTTGCAAGTCGAAGGCCAACTGATTTTTTCCTTTGGCTAACGGAACGCGTGCGTATTTTATTTCCGCAGGAAGGGTTTGCCAATTTCGGGTATCCGCTTTTTCTGAGAATAAGTTATACAACTGTAAGCCCAAACCTACTCCTTCTAACACTGCGTTATTATCATTGGATCTAGCCACTGATTTGACGGCATATTCCGCTGATTTTTTAACAGCCAAACGCGTTAAAATTTTCCCTAATTCTTTTCCTGCTCGTTCTTGTAGGGTTGAAACCGCGACCACATCAATATCTTGTACCTTTTCTAAAACATACGTAGCCGTGCCGTTTACCTGCACTTGGGCTTTAGCAAAAGGTACGGGTGTGCTAATATACTTGGGATAAGCAATATTTACACTGTGTACATCGCTCAAATCTGTATGCCCAGCAATTCCAAAATCTAAGGGGATCATCACGCCTAAAGCATTAGTAAATACTAAAGCACCACTATCGCCTTTAATCAAAGAGAACATAATATTCTCTTCTTCTTTAATTGGTGCAGTTCCATTTTCCCAAAACACAACAAGTTCTCCACCCTCAGCGGCTTGAAAGGGTTTAAACGTCTTACCAAAATCTTTTTCAAACTTGCGTAGATCATTCGTAAACCCAAGTTTATAGGCCATATTCATGACATCATACTTTAAATTCTCTGGAATACTTACACCGTAGTACAGACCACCAACCGCACTTTGATACACTTCAACCGCATTGCGGTAAGCGATAAAAGCATCGTTGTAATTTCCTGTCGACTCGTAAATAAGTCCTTGTAAATTTAAAGAAAAAGCATCTTTAGAATAACGCGTAGTTTTATTACTGTACTTATCCCCTTGCTCATAGTTTTGGAGGGAAATACGACGAGCTTCTACTAGGGCTTCTTGTGATTGTCCGAGATATAAATAATTCAAGGCCTTATAATAGTGTAGCATAAAGATTTCAAACTCTTCTCCCTTATAACTTTGGGACATCGAATTTAAAAAGAGGCCAACCATTACATCACCAAATTTGGCAACCTGATCTTCAATTAAGAGATCGGCTTTATTTAGGTATTGGTTACTTAAGGTATAGTTCCCTTTTAAGTGTTCCACTCTTCCTTTTTCCATATAGAAAAGCAAGAGGTTTCTCGATTTTTGCAACAGTTTATTTTTATCCAATGCACTCTCCGCTCCAGCATAGTCTTCGCGGATCATTCGTTGATAATAATCTGTAATTCGATCGTGATAGGTCGCGCATCCAAAGACGAAAAACATTAGCGCCACAGGCACTAATGTTTTTGTAATGGAAGATATGGTTCGATTGAAAACCATTAATTATAAGTTTAGTTTTTTACGTATTTCGCTATTTTTTTGTCTCCGATCCAAACAACTTCATTTGTTTGTAAATTCGTTAATTCTAAATTAACTTGATAGTAAACAACTTTTTTCTTTTTGTGTGAATCTACAATAGAGTTAATAGAACCTTGTAACATAAAGTCTGCCCCTTGTTCTAAACCGAATTGTTTCATAGAAGAAGCGGATGCATTGGTTTGTTGATCTGCTCTTTCTCCTCTAAGTTCGTCTCGTTTTTTACCTCCTTGTACCAAACGCACACGTCCAGATTGAATAAAAGATTGCTCTACATCTTTTACAAATGTTTCTGCATCAATATGCTCATGGCTTTTGTTGTACACCATTCCCACGATCACAACTGGCTTTTTATTGTTGTTCTCATCTTGAAAGTCTCCAATCCATGTACCATCTAGTACTTGTCTTGTCATTTGCTGAGCGACTTCTCTTGAATCTGAATTGTTCCATCTACCACTGATATCGATTGTTTCATCCGTGCTTACTCGTGTTACTTGACGACCACAAGAGGTGATAAATAAACCTGATGCCGCTAAAATTGCAGCTAATGCTATCTTTCTAATTTGCATATTTTTTTTATTATTCATTATTTTTTCTACTAAATAGAGAACCACCAGTTCCCAGTTCTAAAACCAATACGCGGAGACCAATTCCAATTGCTGTAGTTTCTATAGTAATTGTTGTATCCGTAGTTGTAGTTATACCCATAATCAGAATAATACGAACGTCCGTATTTTGCCCTAGCCATGCGTTCTTCATGACGGTATTGTCGCTTCAACGCTTTGCGTTCTTGTTTTGCTTCATACCAGTCATACGCTTTGTATGTATTGTGTACCGTTTCACCTAAATTCACCAGAAGCGAATCCTTTTGTATCATGTATTTTTCCATACTTACACGATAGTTGGGATTTTGATCTAAGTTCGGTGTTTGTGCGCTTGCTTGATACGTAAACAAGCTACACATCATCAGTCCTAGTAACTTTATAACATTTTTCATAGCTTGAAATTTTTAGAATAAACACTATTTTTCTAATGTAAATTTAGCACTTTTTATTCAATTAATAAAGCTCCATTTCCCATTTTATCTTCAATAAAATGTTTATTTTGACAAAATACACTTAAATCCGTACGGATAAACTCGAGTACCTCTTCTTTGACAGCTTCAGGAAAAAGCACGTGTACATTCGCTCCTGCATCTAAAGTAAAGCAAACAGGAATCGCTGTTTTCGCTCTAAATGCCCAAATACGCTCTATAATCTGTAAAGTATTAGGTTTCATCAAAATGAAGTACGGTAGAGAAGTCATCATCATGGCATGGAGAGTTAACGCTTCATGCTCTACCAAAGATACAAATTGCGCAAGATCACCTGTTTGCAGGATCTCTTTTAGTGCACTTAAATTTTGATGGGCTTGTTTAAAGCGTTCTATTGCGAACGGATGATTGTGCATTAAATCATGTCCCACTGTGCTAGAGACTTGTTTTTCTCCTTTATCTACCAATAAAATTACATCTTGATAATTTTTGAAGTTTTCGTGTACCGCAAAAAGAGCTTCGATACCATATAGATCTGAACTTCCAGCTACGTCCTTTTGTTCGCCCCAAACGACAATTGAACCAACAATACTTCTACATGCACTTCCAGAACCCAAACGAGCTAAAAAAGAAGCTTTTTTATGAAAGTATGACTCTTCCATTGCCGGATGAAGGAGCCGCTCCAAAGCCATAATATTCATCGCCATCGCTGCCATTCCTGAGGCGGAAGAAGCAATACCCGAACTATGCGGAAACGTATTGGTTGTATCAATAGTAAAATGATACGCCTCAATATACGGACAGTAAGGTACTATACGCTCAAAGAACTTTTGTATTTTGGGTTTAAATTCCTCTTTGGGCTTCCCTTCAAATAACAAATCGAAATGAATGCCCTTTTCTTCTTTCTTTACAAAGGTCAAGGTAGTAATGGTCTTACAGTTACTCAAAGTAAAGCTCAAAGAGGGGTTCGCCGGAATTTGATCTTCCTTTTTGCCCCAATATTTCACAAGCGCTATATTACTAGGTGCACTCCAAGTAAACGTCCCACTTGCTACAGTACTTGCTACAGCATGTTGCGTATCAAATATAAAATCATGTGCGTTTGTCATTCCTTCCAACTTTTTGACAAAAATACTACCTTTTTATTATATACCACAGTTCCCTGTAGAGACAAAGGCTAAAACATCCTTCCATCTAGCTTTTTCGTTTACTCAACGCCACAATTCATTAGCTTAAACACAAGCAATACACGTATTAATAATAAAAAACAAAAAAAAATTGTAAAAAAAATAAATTAATACTAACTTGGCTATATACCGAACGAACGAACAAAAGCATGAAAAAATTACACCTTGCAACGATAGCTTATAAATCGGAAGGTCTCTCTTCTGTTTTTATTTATACTGAGAAGCATTTTCTAAAGCAAATCAACACCGCTTCTCAAACGACTATCCTACTACATGACGATACAGAAGAATTAACCTTTATGTATGGAGATGCGCAGCAAACGCTGTCCTTAGCAGAACTAATACCAACAGAAAAGCAACGAATACTGCTAACAGAGAATATGGTAATTCAAATTTGTTTACTACCTAAAATACCTTTTTTAGATCGCATCAATCTGATGCTAGGACTATGTTCAGGGTTACTAGCTATTGGCTATTCCTTTTTTGTTACATCCAACTGGAGGGAATTGCTGTTTTTATTAGGTAGCACCATTATTGTATTGTTGTTATTTATGATACTGTACAAACACCCCATTGAAAGCAAGCATTACAATCTACGCATGCTTTCAACCATCAGTGCCTTAATTTTGATTTTCCTATTAATTCCATTTGAAAACTGGACGCTAAAGACCCTACTTGGTCTATCAACCTTAACAGTAATTACGCGATTTATAAAACACTATAATCGCACATTGACGAAGCTCTACAATCCGTTCATTAAACCATAAAAAAATATGGAAGGGAAGACCTTCCATATTTCTATTAGCACTTACAAAATTACATACATCTTGAAATCAGAGTAAGCCTCTGATTTTTTAGTTGTGTGTTTGCCAAAGGAACATAAAATTCCCGTGGATTCCACCCAAACAAAATAAACTTATCAACAATGTTATCACCAATTGTGTATCAATTAAGTTAAGTTTAAGACTTATAAAAATATTGATTTACTTTTTCGAGAATCGCCTTTCTACTTTGTACGCTGATATAGTCCTCAGCAATGGGCTCACTGAACATAAACATTGGGTTTGCGGGAAATTCACTTGTGGCTCTAAAGAGTAAAAAATAGCTTTTTGTTTTGCGTCCAGAAGCGATCCATTCGTTTAATTTGTAGTAATCTGGTATTGATCGACGTTCGCGTACTACAAGTAAAACATCATTTATCGCTGTCCATGGCAAGAATTTTTCCTTAAATAAGCTTTTGTACATCACGCCTTTTTCGTCAATGGTCACCTTTATAAAAACAATTTTATACAGAAATACGAAAAACAAAAAGAACAAAATAACGGCTACCAATTTTACAATCCCAACGCCAACCAACAGAAAGAAAATGCCTGTCGATAAAAACGGACCTAAACAAATAACGAGAAGCAAGAGGCTACTACTT
>JASLHL010000136.1 GCA_030152225.1 Flavobacterium sp.
CCGCATTGTCAAGGAGCAGTCTATTCGAATACACTAGGTTATTTAAGTCCTTGTGGTTATAGAACTTGGAATGTAGCAGGAGCGAGTGGAATAAATGAAATAAATCAAATTGCTGAATTACTAAATAAGTACGCTTTACCTATTTTTGATTTATTTGACAATATTCAAAATGCAATTGATTTTTTGAAAGTAAATGGAACACAGTTCAATAAATACGCGGAAAAAAGTATAATGCCAATTGATTTTCTGATTTTTTATGCAGAAAAAATGGAAAGCGAACAATTTTTCAATAATTTCATTAAGAGTTGTTCCTATAAAGGACAAATAATTTCCTTATACAAGGAACTCGAAACGAATAAAAGTATTGACCTGAATCATTCCGAATTTTATGGAGCCGACAAAGTAAAATTAGCTTTTATCAACGAACTGAAAATAGACAAAAACGCTAACCACTAACATCAGCTTGGCAAAATGAGGTTTTTTTGGTTGGATTGAACGCTATTGTTTTCTAATCCGCCAAAAGCTGTCCTATTTGTATTTTTCGTAAGTTTACAACTAGGGGAACAGCGTTGGCTTCGTTTGGGGCGAATTCGATCAGTTCAAGCTTGTACATTACCAAGCCAACTCCAGTTAGCAGCAAGCACTAAACGTCAAATAACTTTATGAAATTCCGACCTTTTAAAGTAATTTTGTTTTAAGACAATAAACATTTTGGAAATGAAAAATATTGATAAAAGCAGTTTGGAAAACGCCTATCACTTGTTTGATTCAAATGATATAAATAAAATAGAAGTTGGAACAACGAAAGGATTACAAGAAATCCATCATTATCTATTTAAAGATTTATATGATTTTGCAGGTAAAATACGTGAAATGAATATTTCAAAAGGAAGTTTTAGATTTGCAAACGCTTTATATCTCAACGAAATTTTGGTTAAAATTGAACAAATGCCCGAAAACACATTTGAAGAAATTGTTGCTAAATATGTTGAAATGAATATTGCTCATCCCTTTATGGAAGGAAATGGAAGGTCAATGCGAATTTGGTTAGATATGATCTTGAAAAATAACTTGAATCAGGTTGTTAATTGGCAGTTTATTGATAAAACGCTATATCTTCAATCAATGGAAAGGAGTCCGATTAACGACTTGGAATTAAGAACTTTATTGAGAGAAAATCTTACAAGCGACGTAAATAATAGAGAAGTTATCTTTAAAGGAATTGAGCAATCATATTACTACGAAGGATACGAAAAAGAAAACGAATAATTCATTATAATAAAAGCCAGCTGATAACATCGGCTTGACAAAATACGAGGTTTTGGTTGGATTGAAACGCTGTATTTAGTCCGCCAAAAGTTTTCCTATTCGTGTTTTGGTGTTCGATGAACCTACACTGCGTTTCGGTTTCCCATTTATCTCACCTAGTTTATATTTGTTTTGGTGTTCGATGAACCTACACTGCGTTTCGGTTTCCCATCTTCACCATTCACCACTCACAGGTAGATAGTAAAGGGTTTGTAAGGGGCAACATTGGTAAAAAGGCCTAAAACCCTTGCTGGTACTAACTATCCCTTTACAAAACCTTTACATGCTCTTTATTTTGTTTATTCAGTAAGTTGAAAAATCAATTATTTATAATTATTTAATTTGGAAAAGAAAGGAAAAGAACTCTTTTTTTATCCCCTAAGTGGAAGAGAGCGGAAGGGGGGATTGTCCTTGTTTTTTTCCTTTTTTCCTTTTTTAGTTTTGTAAGTAGTAAGTGGTAAGTAGTAAGTAGTAAGTAGTAAGTAGTAAGTAGTAAGTGGTAAGTAGTAAGTAGTAAGTGGTAAGTAGTAAGTGGTAAGTGGTAAGTGGTAAGTGGTAAGTGGTAAGTGGTAAGTGGTGAAGGCTAAGTGGTGAATGGTAAGTGGTAAGTGGTGAGATCGAGTTACCTAAATTAGAACAGTCTAACGAACCGCGCAACGAGCAACGAACAACGAGCAACGAACAACGCACAACTATACAGCACTCCCATTCACGAATTACGGATGCAATCGATCCAGGTTTCTTCTAATAGCTAATAATAATGGAGTATAATTTCCAAATTTATCAGGTGATAGAATAAACGAACTTTTATCCGCTAAAACAAATTCACTTAGGTGAAAGCCATCGCTTATTTGTCCTGCTTTTCCATGTAAAACACTTTTGTGTTGATTGATTTGTACAATTTCGGGATACGTAATAATTTTTGTTCTCAGGCCTAAGAAACATTCAATTTCTATACTATTATCGCTTACCATTATTTTGGTAATTTTTAAAAAATCATAGGTTCCAAGAAGAACAAACAAAAGAATAAGACCAATAAAAAATTGCGCTGTTTTTTCTTTGTATGCATCGTAGTCGCCATTGCAGAATTTGAGGCATATTGCTATGCATAAGATAGCCGCTAAATAACCAAAAATTAGTTTTACAACATATAGCGTTCTAAATTTAGATGTTATCGTTTTCATCGTATCCGTTCTTGATTTACTGTATAACCCGCTCTTTTAAGAAAAATTAAAGATAAGTTTTAATTGTGAAATAAAGACTTTAGACTATACTCTATTTTGGTTTTTGTACTGGGCATAGAAGGGGAGTTGTCTAGCTTTTTGACGGACAAATCGAGTAAAGCGGGGTGTTGTTTTCATACTTTAGGACGCTTTACCCGTTGTCATCATCTTCCTAATTCTCTGGAATACACCCATATATTAAGGATATTGTACGTTTTTTAAAGGACTGGCTTACTATAAATCGCAAGCACCGTCTTTTACAAGTTTTTAAAACCAATTCTATTGTATTTAGTGTTAATTTAGTAAAATAAAATGGCTTTGTCTAAATGAGGGTTTAAGTTGAAGTGTATTGTTTCAATTGATCGTCAGTTTAAAAAGCACAGAAGCAGTTACAAAACAGTAAAACAAACCAATACAGTATGAAAAATTTTAACTTATGGATGCTATCCTTTATTCTACTTTTTTTAACCTCTTGTGGATCGCATTTAATCACGGTAAACAATGAAAAACAAATTGATAAACGATTAGTAGGTACCTGGGGAGGATCTGAAAAAGATGAACAAATGGAAGGGTTGGAAAAACAATGGGAGATGCAAAGAAAGGCGGATGGTACCTTTGTTTTAGATTTTAGCTACAAACTAGATGGAAATGCAAATAATGGAATAGAAAAAGGGAACTGGTGGGTTGAAAATGGTAAGTTTTATGAGTTTCACGAATATTCTGGAAAAACGGATGTATATCAATATGAGGTGCTGGACAAAAATCGAATCAAGTTCTCAGCTGAGAAAATCAGTGTAGACATGGCTACTGAAAACTATACCTTTATTGATACTAGAAAAAAGGTTAACCTCGAAGATGGTTCATCTTATAAGAGGGCGATCAAAGTGAATAGTGTAAGTGAAGAATATAGCTATATCGAAGCAAACTGTATGGATTGTAAATTTAGAAGTCAATCTTTAGCTGAACACAAAGGAAAAATGTTTGATGTAATACAAGTGGAAAAAGCAGATGGATCAACTAGCGTGTATTATTTTGATATAAATTCCTTTTTCGGTAAGTTTTAAAAATCAGTTGATTATATAAATAAAAAGGTAGAATGACGATATGGGGCGTTCTACTTTTTTATTTTTAATGTACTGCATACTAGTTGATTAGTTAGCTAATCGGATAAATTAGCACAGGGAATAGTAAAAAACTTATATAGATGTCTGCTACATCGAGTATCTTAGTCTAATTGATAATCGTATTCGCATGGAGCGGATAAACCCGAATGGGCTGCAACAACGAAAGAAGATTTGAATAGAGGAGATGGAGGTCATTGTAGAAAGAGACAAAGGATATGTGCCATAATCCAGCAAAATTTAAAAATAAAAACGATGTCCAAAATAGCAATTACACTAACTGAAACAGCGATAGATAGCTCGTCCTTATTTAAAATAAAAAGTCTTACTAAGGTATCTTTAGGTGAACTAAAGGATAAAATAGAAAATAAAGAACCCTTATATACCGGAGTACTCTTTTATAAAGATCACGAGGATATGGCCATGTTGTTAAAAAAGATCATTCATCTATTAGATGAAATTCAGCTCTCGTATTCAATTTATGAGGTAGAGGAAGAAGCAACCGTATGGGATGAAAATCAAAAAATCACGAAGGATACGTTGTTTCGCATTTTAGATTGTCACGAAGACGAAATACAAAGACAGCAAGGGATGAGTTAATTATTTTATACCAATAAAACTATAATTAACCCCATACAAAATAGATGTAACAGTTTGGGATTTCCTCTTAAGACTGTGGCTAGCCTGTTGCGTTTATCCAGCAGCAATTTTACTTGACTAAGCCTCATCTTTTGATTTTGCGATAGACCCCCTAGGTTGATCGCATTCCTCTAAAACCAAGGCCGAGTGAAGCAGCTGGGCGGCTTGAGCCGAACCTTTCACTTTTGTAGCACTTCGCGCAAACATAGCTGTTTCAAAAGGAGTTAATACAGCCGTTCTTAAGCCACGTTCTCTCCAAGGAGTTGTACATCCTTTCGTAATCATACGAGCGAGGAGTAAGGCATCTAATAAGGCTTGATTGGCCCCTTGTCCTTTAAACGGACTCATGGGGTGAGCCGCATCGCCCAATAGGGTAATGGCATGTTGTTCCTTCCAATTTTCAGGCGTTAGTAATTCTCGGTCATAGACAGGATAACCCGAAATTTGTTCGGGTAAAGTGGCTTGCACAATCTGAGGGATCGGATCATGCCACAGCGTTCTTTTACAAGCTTCGGCATGGAGTGCTTCACGACCTAATCGCGAGAGCGCAATTGCTTCTTCTTCTCCAATCGGAAAACTGAGTTGCCACATGATTGTATCAGTTGTATATGGCATCATATAGATGCGTTCTTTCCCATTAGCGGTTTGGAAGACCGTTGTTGAATCTAATAAAGGGCTAGTTGTCAGATCTTTTACTGCAGCTAACGGACAAATACCTAAAATCACCA
>JASLHL010000139.1 GCA_030152225.1 Flavobacterium sp.
GTTATGATGTTCAGCCATTGTCGTTTCTTCCTCCAATTTATGCGAGTATAAATGGCTTAACAGCAGTTTTGTTGTTTTGTGCAGTAGCTGCAGTAAAGAAGGGGAACTTGAAATTACATGAGAACTTGATTAAGGTTTGTATGGTTTGTTCTTCATTATTTTTGGTAATGTATGTAGCGTATCATATGACTTCAGTTTCGACTTCTTATGGGGGCGAAGGTACTATTCGTTATGTTTATTTCTTTATCCTTATCACGCATATCATTCTTTCGATTGTGATTATTCCTTTTGTACTTTTTACATTTGTACGAGGAATTGCTGGTGCTTACGAAAGACATAAAAAATTGGCGCGTATTACTTACCCTATGTGGTTGTACGTAGCAGTAACAGGTGTAATTGTCTATTTGATGATTTCACCTTATTATACACATTAAGTCTATTGCAATGAATAGAGTTTGGGTTTATCAAGCAAATCGTTTTTTGACGCAAGAAGAGGCAGATTCTATTTCTATAGATGTAGCTACTTTCGTTCAATCATGGACAGCTCATGGATCTGCATTAGCAGCTTCAGGAAATGTAGTTCATAATCTATTTATAGTATTGGAAGTTGACGAAAGTCAAGCTGGTGTTACCGGTTGCTCCATTGATAAGTCGGTTCATTTTTTGAAAACGATTTCAGTGAAATATAATATAGATTTTTTCGATCGTATGAAAGTTTCTTTTTGTGATGACAAGGGAAATGTTAATCTTGTAAATCGCTCGGAATTTGAAAATCTATTGAAGTCTGGAGACGTTAACTCAGATACAATCGTATTTAATAATTTGGTTCAGAACTCAGAAGAGTTGAAACAGAGCTGGCAAATACCTTTTAAGGATAGCTGGCACAGTAAGGTCTTTTAATAAAAAAGGGATGTTTTAGTAAACATCCCTTTTTTTATTATTAATTATTTTGTTTTTGGCTGAGCGGATAGTATTTCCGAACTAGCTTGGTCTTCATATTGTTTGAAGTTATCAACGAAAAGCTTCGCTAAAGCATATGCTTGCTTGTCATATGCTTCTCCATCACTCCAGGTTTGTCTTGGATTCAATACTTCCGAAGGTACGTTAGGACATGATTCGGGCTTCAATAAACCAAATATATTATCCGACGTATAATTTACATCATTTAATTCTCCACCCATCGCAGCATTAATCATTGCTCGCGTGTATTTCAAATTCATTCTTTTACCTTCTCCGTAGCGGCCACCTGTCCATCCAGTATTAATCAACCAAACATTAACATCGTTGTGCTTTTCAAGTTTTTCACCTAATAGTTCAGCGTATTGAGTTGGATGTAATGGAAGAAATACTCTACCAAAACATGCTGAGAATGTTGTTTGAGGCTCTGTAACACCCACTTCTGTTCCAGCAACTTTCGCTGTGTAGCCAGAAATAAAATGATACATTGCTTGTTCTTTTGTAAGTTTTGATATCGGAGGTAAAATACCGAATGCATCACAAGTCAAAAAGAATATGTTTTTAGGGATGTTTCCTAAAGATGGTTCTTTTGCATTTGGGATATAATCAATCGGATAGGCAACTCGTGTGTTTTCTGTTATTGCTTTACTCGAAAAATCTACTTCGTTGGTGCCATCAAAAAATGAAACGTTTTCTAACAATGCACCTGGTTTGATAGCAGCGTAGATTTCTGGTTCTTTTTCAGCACTTAGATCAATTACTTTAGCATAGCAACCACCTTCAAAATTAAAAACCGAATGCTCTGCCCAACCATGCTCGTCATCACCGATTAATGAGCGATTGGCATCTGCAGATAAAGTTGTTTTTCCTGTTCCACTAAGACCGAAAAATAACGATACATCGCCATCTTTACCTTCATTTGCCGAACAATGCATTGGTAAAACATTGTAATTGTGTGGTAATATAAAGTTCAATACCGAGAAAATTCCTTTTTTCATTTCCCCTGTATATGCGGTGCCACCAATTAAAATAGTTTTATCCGTAAAATTGACAATAGTGAAATTACCTGAACGCACTCCGTCTACCTCTGGGTTTGCTTCAAATTCAGGGATTTGGATGATTGTCCAACCTTTTTCAAAGGTTTCAATTTCATTGTTTTTGGGTTGGATAAATAAGTTTTTGCAGAAAAGATTTGCCCAAGGCATCGTATTGATTACTGTTACATTTAATTTGTAAGCAGGATCAGCACCAGCAAAACAATTTCTTACCCACAATTCACGCCCTTCTAAATAGGCGATCATTTTATTCTTTAAACTATCGAAAACTTCAAATGAAATTGGAATGTTTACATCTCCCCAATCTACCGAAGTAGCTGTAATATCATCTTTTACAATAAATTTGTCTTTAGGCGAACGACCTGTGAATTTTCCTGTATTCACGCATAACGCCCCCTTGTCATCAAGTATTCCTTGTCCAAGTTCGATGGACTGTTTTGTTAATGTATCAGAATCTAAATTCCAATGAATAATGCTTGGACGGATTCCGATTGATTCTAAATCATATCTTTTACTTTTTAAACCTATCTCTCGTAAAGCCATGATAACTGTTATTTTGTATAGCAACTAAGGTATAAACTATATCATCACGAGGCTTAACATGTATTACTTTTACGAAAAAAATTTTTTTTGAGCAGTTTCTCTAATGATTTTTAGATAGGAGAAAGGTATTTTGTTTTATTTATTGTCAAAACACATCATTTTTTGCAATAAACATAATTTTTATGTTTTGAATTTCAATTGTTGGAAATTGTGTTTAGACAAAATATGTTTAGTTTAGGTCGTTTTTTTTCTAGTAAGTGAACAGTTACTTATTTTGCCTGTTATTGTCGCTTGTTATTTGTCTAGTTTGTGATTTT
>JASLHL010000194.1 GCA_030152225.1 Flavobacterium sp.
TCAAAGAGAATGCTCCATCCTTTCTCCCAATTGGTAATTAACTCATGTCTATTGTAATCACCTAGGGCAAATTCACTGTCGCGATCTCTCCACTTTTTTTCGCCATCTTCTGTAAAAAAATTGGTAAAGCGAGAGGCTAAATTGCCTGAAATGTGGCGCATCAACATAGCGATTGAATTACTTTCTTCATTGTATCGCCAATTCAACTCTTCTTGTGAAAGAAGGAGTATTGTTTTATCTGCTAGCATACGGTAGTATTCAAACTGCTTGCGAATGCCTTGTACTTCCTGTATTGTCATGGTTATTTTTTTGATTTCCTCTAATTTACTTCATTTTATAAAAAAATAAAACGTTCTGTAACAAAAAACAACTTGCATAGGTCATACGATTAGCACACAGTTGTTTATCCACTAAAATTAGTTGATTATTAAATGTTTTTTGATTAAATAAATATTTTTTTGGCATAGTAATTGTATTTCTATTAGAAACTTTTTTTCATACTACATTTGCCCTATACGCCCCCCAAAATTACGTATAGGGCTTTTTTTTGATTCTTCTTAATCTCATCTTGGTTTAGGTTTTCCTATTTTAGCTAAAAATCTTTTTTAAACTGATAATTCGCTACAAATGTTTTTTCTTTGTAAGGAACCAACTACAATCTTCCCATGATACTACAAATGGAACGAACCTATTTTAGAGCACTTACCACTCAAGATGAAGCTGCTTTATTAGAAATTTATTCAGACAAGGATGCTATGCAATACAGAACGAGTCTTCCTTTTGAAACCCTTGAAGACGTTAAAGCTTTTCTCGTTCAAGTAGAACGCGAACAAGCTTCAGCAAAGAAATTCCGTTATGCCTTTGTACACGGTGAAACCCATGAACTAATGGGGACTGCTGTTTATACCTATCTCGATGCTGAATCAGTAGAAATTGGATTTTCCATCGGCAGAGCGTTTTGGAAAGGAGGCTATGGGACAGAGGGAACTTGGGGATTAATCGAATTGATTAAACAACGCGAACCGCAAATTAAACGCATTGTCGGTATCGCCAAGACAGCTAATGAAAAATCCGTTCGCATGATGGAACGCATGAATTTTACTTTTATTAAACAGAAAGCAGACAAGAGTTATTTTGAATATTGGGTTTAGTTGGTAATGCGTGAACGGTGAACGGTAAACAGTAAACTGAACCGTTAACAAACTTGTCCAGTCCGATTTATTCCAATAAATTTGCGGCAATTGATTTCAGCTATGTCCTTATTTGCCCGTTCTGTACACCCGATATACAACCTTCAGTTTATGTTGGTTTGTTTGAGTTCTTTGTTATTTTCTGCTAGTTTCAACATGTTAATCCCCGAATTACCCGATTACTTATCGAGTTTGGGGGGAGCAGAATACAAAGGTTTAATCATTGGTTTATTTACCATTACAGCGGGAATTTCACGACCTTTCAGCGGTAAGTTAACCGATAAAATAGGGCGTGTTCCCATTATGGCCATTGGCTCTATTGTCTGTTTTATTTGCAGCTTGCTCTACCCTATTTTAACTACGGTTTCTGGTTTCTTATTCTTGCGACTCTTACATGGATTTTCTACGGGTTTTAAGCCCACGGCAACAGCGGCCTATGTCGCAGATATTGTACCTAGAGAACGCTGGGGAGAAGCATTGGGACTACACGGGATTTGCTTTAGTACGGGAATGGCCATTGGTCCTGCCATTGGAAGTACTATTAAGATTTATACCTCGATTAACTTTTTATTCTATACCTCAGCTTTATTTGCTCTACTCTCGATCTTGATCTTGTTGAATATGAAGGAAACCCTAGAGAAAAAAGAAAAATTCTCTTTCTCTCTTTTTAAAATTTCACGCAAAGACTTGTTTGATTTTAATGTACTTCCCGCTGCGTTAGTTACGTTTTTATCCTATATCGCCTATGGGGTAATCCTAACGCTAATTCCCGATTGGACGGGGCATTTAGGTTTAGAGAATAAGGGGGTTTTCTTTATGATCTTTACTGTTTCCTCCTTGTTGGTTCGCTTCTTTGCAGGAAAAGTATCCGATCGTTATGGCCGTGTCTTGATTATTAATATCGGCTTGGTTATCCTATTTATTTCACTGATTATCATTGCCTTTTTCCAAACAATCAACGGCTTGTACTTGGGGGCTTTTGTTTATGGTATATCCCTGGGAGTCTTGTCTCCTGCACTAAATGCATGGACCATCGACTTCAGTGCGCCAGATCAACGTGGAAAAGCCGTTTCAACCATGTATATTGCCCTCGAAGCGGGTATTGGGGGAGGTGCGTTTGCTGCAGGCTGGTACTACAAAGATCACATCGATCACATTCCAACAATTATGTATATCAGTTCGGCTATTATTATACTGAGCTTAGTCTATATGCTTACTAGGAAATTCAAGACAAACTAGCTGGCAAGTGTTTGTTTTTTGCGCGGTTCCTTCGTTGCGCGGTTCGTTCGTTGCGCGGTTCGTTCGTCGTGCGGTTCGTTCGTCGTGCGGTTCGTTCGTCGTGCGGTTCGTTCGTCGTGCGG
>JASLHL010000260.1 GCA_030152225.1 Flavobacterium sp.
TCCTAAAAATACGAAAAACTATCTTGCCAAACAATACACAATTGGTGAGAGACAAGCTGGAGTTTTGGAACATTAAAATTAAACCTGTAAAAAATAGTGTAGCTGTGGATAGGGGGGGAGTTTCCATATACAATTAGCTACTTTCAACTAAATTGCCTACATTCACAGCAATACAGCAACTGTTATCTTGAAAAATACAAGGTGTAAGTAGTTGAAAAAAATACCAAAACTAGACCATGAAAAAGAATATTACCTATGTATTGTTAGTGCTTTCTTCCCTAACGTTTGCCCAAAACAAAGTTGAATACTTAGCGTCTAACCGATTTGATCTCAACCAAAAAGATTTCGAATTCCCACAGTCTGAGTTCGGCATTATTGGTTTTGGCGCCTATCACGGCAGTGAAAAAACAGAAGAGGTGGAAATGGACCTTTTAAGATCCATTGTTAAAACCAATAAGACACCCTATTACCTGCCTGAAACAGACTTTAGTCTCGCCTATTTTTTTAATGCATTTCTAAAATCGGGCGATACAGTTTTATTAAAAGACCTTGTTACCGAATACGGAGAACGTGTCCCTCAAGAACGAACCATTCAGGTGTTTGACAAGTGGAAAGCCCTGAAGCAAATGAATGACGAGTTGCCGATAGATAAAAAAATCAACGTAGTGGGTATCGATTTCCAAGTGAGTTATAAATATGCTGCTAAGCATCTGCTTGAACTGATAAAAGCACCCCATCATCAGCTCGAATACTTGAATCGCATTGAGGAAATGGTAAAGCTAGATACGACCTCCTATGCCATGAGAGAAACGAGCTATGCCTTTAGGACGTTACAAGATTTTGTGTCTGATTATGAGAAAGATAAAGCGAAGTATAAAAAATATATCAGCCATACATTTGATTTCGAGCATCTAATTAAAAATTTGAAGTATTCTTTTGTAGAAGATAGTGAAAGAGAACAAGTAATTTATGACAATTATGTTGATTTGCATGAGAAATACGATTTCCGTGCGAATTCTACTTTTGTGCGAATGGGGTTTTTCCATCTTGAAAAATCAAGAGAAGGAGAAGAGGGATATCCTTCTTTTTTTACGCGACTGATTGAAAATGATATCTACCCCAAAGACAAGGTGATTTCAATTATTGGGTATTTAACGGATAGCGAGGTAGTGTGGGATGAAGAATACGACGATAATGATGAATATACAGGCTATACCATAGAAGGCGGTATGGGGATTGGCGATTGCGAAAACGAGTATTTTAGAGGAATACAGCACTTAAAAGATGCTAAAATTTCCGATAAAACTCTTTTTCGACTCAACCAGAAAAATTCACCCTATGCTGCTAAAGAACCCGATTTAATCGAAATCATAATGACAGCGGAAGAAGTCAATGGTGAGCGGGTAAAAGATACAGCAACCCTAGATTACTTGGATTATGCCGTATTACTATCCAATTCTAAGGCAAGTGTACCAATTTTTGAAAAAAAATAACAGGAGGAAAGAAAGGGGGATTGGCGATGTAATGTGACGAAGCCTTTCTTTTTCATTAGAAAAGCAATACAAAAAAAGCGCTATAGAATATACAGCGCTTTTTTTGTATTGTTAAACAGGTGTTGTATCGTATTTACCTACTAGTTCAACTTCCAATTATAACCTACAGTTACGGCGATTGGAATTAATTCATTATCCATTGAGATGTAGGGATCATCTTTAACCATATCGTAGTTGTCCATAAACTTTTTCGAGCGGATAGGAACAAAAAGTCCAGTACTGATTTTGTTTCCTTTTTGCCCTACATAAATGTCTAGATTTATACCAAAGGTCACGCCATAAGATACCATATCGTATTCAGAGGCACCATCTACTTTAAGAACGCCATTGTAACCATAAAATGCAATAGGATTAACCGATAAGCGCTCAGTTGCTCGTATTTTATAGGAAGCTCCTATATTCCATCCCGCTTCTTTTAAATTGTAGCCTAAACCAGCGAAAATACCAATGTTTTTAACTGGTAAGTATTCAATTTTAGCTCCAAATCCGCCGTAATCGAGTCCGAATCCAACTCCCATATAGACTTGATTGAAGTCATTCTTCTTCTCAGGCGTCGTTTCTTGTGCAAAAGCAGTGAAAGTAGAAAGCATCAATAGACAACCAAGGCCTAGTTTTTTTAATACAGTGTTCATGTTAGTAATGTTAATATTTGCAGTGTTTTTTGTGTTCTAATTGGAAATTTTAATTGGCTGACCTATGCGCTAGGTAGAGCCTAATTACAACTGCAATAATACTGATTTTAACGCAAGTCTATATAATTTAACTATAAAAAATGTTAATTAAAATAACGGCATTTGAAATTTAATATTTAGAGGTAGAAAAGATAAAGAGAAAAGTAGTTATTTTATTCCTTTCTTTTAAACTTTGAATCAGAGGGGAATACTAGAAAAATGAAAGAACCCATAAAAAAAAGACGGATAAAGCTTACTTTCATCCGTCTTTTTTATGCCAATTAGTTAAATTCTAATTCGTAAATTTTTAGGCTAATGTAGGGTGGAACATCAGGATTAATAACATAGTTTCCATTGATGCGTTTAATCGGTTCAAAATCTTGATAGTAAAGGTAGCGCACGCCATCTACATCATAGATGCGATACTTGCGTTCAAGCATATCCAACTTGGTGTCCTTGTCAAAAAGATCATAGGGAACAAAGAAGTCCGTTTTGAAACGGTTCATATTGGAAAAAAGAGCCGAATCCTTGCCTTTGGCTGTTGTTTTTTTCAAGGCTTCTCTAAAGAATACTTTTCCTTGGTAGGCCATTTCAAAGATGTAAATCTTTTCGTTTTTTACAAAATTGTCCTCAAATTGAGCTTGATAAGGACCACCCCAACCCTCAGCTTCAGCAATAAATAAAGCCTGAGCTAAGGTACTATTCGTTAGCTCTGTTTTTTTGATTGATTGACTAAATGCTGCAGATGTAGTTAAGAGTAAACATAGAAAAAGTTTTTTCATTGTAATTTTTGTTTAATTGTGTTTGAATTTGGCAAATATATTTCAAATAAATGGAAAGCATGGTTGTATTGTAACGTACAGTCAAGCGAAGTCTACTGCGAGCAACTTTTCTCATTAGCAACAGTGCTCTTTTTTGAACCAATTATGCAGAAAAACACATGATTTTAAAATGATATAACAATTTTTACTAGGGTAGGAGCGGACAAGGTCTCTTTTTCTAAAAAGGTTGGTTGCACCATTATTTTTAGATCGTGTTATTAAGCAATAAACACCTACACCTTGGTTAAATGCAATTGAATAAATCCGTTATTTACATGTTGTGCCACAAGTTCAAAGGTCGTATGAAGCTTGTTATCTTGCCCCAAATAACCTCCAT
>JASLHL010000045.1 GCA_030152225.1 Flavobacterium sp.
AAACATATTTTTGTTAACTTGAAGAAATTTAGATAAAATCAATAAATGACAAACAAAACTATCAACAACGACGAATTGATTGCTAATATTATCAAAGGAATTGAAGCTGTAAAAGGGGAAAACACAACAATTTTAGATTTACGAGAAATAGATAACACACCTTGTGATTACTTCATTATATGTGATGGGAACTCCAATACGCAGGTCAATGCGATCGCGGGTTCTGTTCAAAAAATTGTATCAAAAGAATTACACGACAAACCTTGGCATGTTGAAGGCGAAGTAAATGCTGAGTGGATACTTATGGACTACATCAATGTTGTAGTACACGTATTCCAAAAATCGATTCGCGAATTCTACAACTTAGAAAGCTTGTGGGGTGACGCAAAGATTACAAATATCAACAGCCAATATTAAACTTAAAATTTATTCTTCATGGCGGGAAACATAAAACCAAACCAAAACAAACCCAAATTTAGCCCGTGGATTTTGTATGCGAGCATTGTGGTTATCGTATTGGTTATAAACTTTTTATCGAACGGAAGTGGTGTTGGAGATTCCAAACAATTGAGTCTTTCTAAATTTTTCGATTACCTGAAAGAAGGTAAAGTGGAGAAAGTAGAATTTAATCGTTCTGTTGCTAAAGTATATTTGACAAAAGACGCTTTACAAAGCAAAGATTTTGAAGAATTACAACGAAAATCAATCTTAGGGAAAGAAAGCACAGGACCTCAGTTCGTAACTGAAATTGGAAACTCTGAAATTTTCCAAAAGAAATTAGATGAGGCTGCTGGAGAGGGCAAACTTCTGGAATATAAATCTGAAGCAGAAAGCAATTGGGGAGACTATTTTATTAGTTTCTTACCGATTATCATTATCATTGGATTCTGGTTATTCATGATGAGAAGAATGACTGGTGGCGGTGGTGCTGGCGGTGGCGGACAGATTTTCTCTATTGGAAAGTCCAAAGCAAAACTCTTCGATGAAAAGAATGACATTAAAGTAACCTTTAGTGATGTTGCTGGATTAGAAGGGGCTAAAGAAGAGATCGTAGAAATTGTTGAGTTCTTAAAGAACCCTGAAAAATACACCTCTATCGGAGGTAAAATACCAAAAGGTGCTCTCTTAGTAGGACCTCCAGGAACAGGTAAAACGCTATTGGCTAAAGCAGTAGCAGGTGAAGCAAAGGTACCTTTCTTTTCACTTTCTGGTTCTGATTTCGTAGAAATGTTCGTTGGGGTTGGAGCATCACGTGTACGTGACTTGTTTAAACAAGCCAAAGAGAAATCACCAGCGATTATCTTTATTGATGAGATTGATGCTGTGGGTAGAGCGCGTGGAAAAAGCAATTTCTCTGGATCAAATGACGAAAGAGAAAACACCTTAAACCAGTTATTAACGGAAATGGATGGTTTTGGTTCTCATACGAATGTTATTGTATTAGCAGCAACAAACCGTGCGGAAATCTTAGATAAAGCACTTTTACGTGCTGGGCGTTTTGACAGACAGATTTATGTTGACCTTCCAGACGTGAAAGAAAGAGAAGCAATCTTCAAAGTACACTTGCGCAACATTAAAAAAGTAGACAATTTAGATATTGACTTCTTAGCGAAACAAACCCCAGGATTCTCCGGTGCAGATATCGCTAACGTTTGTAACGAAGCTGCTTTAACAGCAGCACGTAAAGACAAAAAAGAAGTAGATATGCAAGACTTCTTGGATGCTGTAGACCGAATTATTGGTGGTTTAGAAAAGAAAAACAAAATCATTACAGTTGAAGAGAAATACGCTATTGCAATACACGAAGCAGGGCATGCTACAGTAAGCTGGATGTGTGAACACGCGGCTCCACTAGTAAAGGTTACAATTGTTCCACGTGGACAAAGTTTAGGAGCAGCTTGGTACTTACCTGCAGAAAGACAAATCGTCCGCACAGAGCAAATGTTAGACGAAATGTGTGCTACTATGGGTGGACGTGCAGCAGAGAAAATTGTCTTTGACAAAATCTCTACAGGAGCGTTAAGCGACTTGGAAAAAGTAGCTAAACAAGCCAGAGCCATGGTTACGATTTACGGACTAAATGACAAACTCGGAAATATTACGTATTACGATTCGTCAGGGCAGAGTGAATACAATTTCAGCAAGCCTTATTCTGAGGATACAGCCAAAGTAATTGATGAAGAAATTTCAAAATTAATCGAAGGTCAGTATGAACGTGCACAAGCAATTTTGACTGAACACAAAGATAAATTGATTCAATTGGCAGATTTACTGTGCGAAAAAGAGGTGATTTTCCAACAAGATTTAGAAAATATCTTTGGCAAACGACCTTTTGACAAACCCGAAACAGCAGAAAACACAATTCAACCTCAATCGGATACAGAAGAAACAATCGCTTAATCAAGCAATTTATAGGAAACTATCTAAAAATCTTAACTTAAAGACTCATTTAAGTTAAGATTTTTTTTATCTTTGAACTTATTACAAACCATCATATTTCGACACTTAACCTATGAGCTTTCTAAAGAAGTTAATTAGCGGATTTATGTCAAAACAAAGTAACGAAGAGGCTAACGATCAAAGAAGTCAATATCTTCCTGATACTGTTATGCCTGTTGATGATTTATTTACTGTAAATTTCAAGAATAACGGTGGTAAGTTTTTATACTGTGACACACAGTCAGAATTGCACGAAACATTTGTCAATGTCTTGTTAGAAAACGATTGGTTTGAAAAAGAAGCACTAACGCATGAAAACCAATTTCATTCGCTTTTAAGAGACAACAACATACACTACATCAATTCCAAACAACCCGTCTTTTTTGTTTCGTCTTGTGAGAGTTTAATTGCAGACGATGGAGCGATCTTATTTTGCGAAAAGCAACTAAGGGATTACAAACCACACGAAATCCCCGATAACATCATTATTATTGCTGCAACTAGCCAAATCACCCGAACAAAGAGTGATGGACTGCGCGAAATCAAAAGAAAATACAGCAGCTCCTTGCCTACTAATATTACGGCAATTAATTGCTTTAAACCTTCTGCCAATCAAGATTTCTTAAGTTATGGCAGATCTCCTAAAAACTTATATTTACTTTTATTAGAAGATCTCTAAATTATGTCAGAAACCCTTAAAAGAACGATATCTGGAATTATCTATATTGTTCTGTTACTAAGTGCAACATTATATGATGTGCTTACGTTCAAAATACTCTTTGGATTTTTTATGGTCGTAGCAGCATATGAATTTGCTCGATTAATTAATTTATCGAAATATCTTTGCGTTGGCATTAGTTTAGTTGCTGTATTGGCCATTTTTCAGTCTGCCATTGCATTACCTATACACCTACTCGTTATCCTAAGCTTCTTAATTCTCTTAGCGATAACAGCCGAATTATTTACTACACGCAAGCCCAATCGAAGCCTTCCCGTAAAAATTATTATTTTTCTCGGCTATGTTATTGGAACATTTCTTGCCTTTTTACATCTGCCTTATACAGCAACAGGTTATGATCCACAAATCGTTATTGGTATTTTAATTCTAGTATGGACCAATGACACCTTTGCCTATATTGTAGGTAAAAAGTATGGCAAGCACAAGTTGTTTGAACGCATCTCACCTAAAAAAACGATCGAAGGTCTAGTTGGTGGAATTGTCTTTGCAATTATAGCCTCTCTGGTATTAAATTACTTTTTTACTTCATTAAATGTGTATATTTGGATTGCAAGTGCTATTTTTGTAGGATTATTTGGGACACTTGGAGATCTTGTTGAATCACATTTCAAGCGAGAAGCTGGTGTAAAAGATAGTGGTGCTATTATGCCTGGACATGGAGGTATCTTAGATCGCTTAGACAGTATCTTATTTATCTCTCCCATTTTGTATATCATTTTTCAAATTTTATAAGTCATGTTTCATAAAGAAGGAACTAAAATTATTTTTTTCTCGTTAGTAGTCGCTGTAATCATTATTGTAGTTTTTGATTATTTCATAACGATTGATTGGTTAAGAATGACTTTGTCATCTATTATTCTAGCACTGCTAATCTTAGTGTTACAATTCTTTAGAAATCCAAACAGAACTATTGCTCCAAATGATCAAGTTATTGTAGCACCTGTGGATGGAAAAGTTGTTGTGATTGAAGAAGTTTATGAGCCTGAGTATTTTAAAGATAACCGTTTAATGGTTTCAATCTTTATGTCTCCGATCAATGTACACGTTACGCGTTATGGATTAAGCGGATTGATTAAATACAGCCAATACCACGCAGGAAAATATCTTGTAGCTTGGCATCCAAAAGCGAGTGAAGAAAACGAAAGAACAACTGTTGTTATAGAAAACAAGGTGTTTGGAGAAGTTATGTACCGTCAAATTGCAGGTGCATTAGCGAAGCGTATTATTAACTACGCAAAGCCAGGTATGCAAGCCATTCAAGGAACGGATGCTGGTTTTATAAAATTTGGATCTCGCGTAGATTTATACTTACCGCTTGGAACAAAAGTAGATGTGGTGTTAAACCAAAAAGCTATTGGTAACAAAACGGTAATTGCAAAAAAATAGGAATGAACGAGCAACTAGACAAAGACTTTTTAGAAGCTTACGAGCGAATTTCTAAAGAAGCCAGAAACTTAGCTCCTGATGTTATGCTGCGGATTTACGCCTATTACAAACAAGCGACTAATGGATTAAGTCATCAAGACTTTGAACATATGTCACATGATTTGAAAAAGGCATTCAAATTTAATGCATGGACCCAAGTGAGTCACTTGTCCACTGAAGAAGCTAAATCAGAATATATTAGACTTGCCAAAACAATTTTAGCGAAATAATGAAGAGAATCAAGTCGTTTAACCTTATCCTATACTTCTTTGTAGTTTTAGCGGCAGCGTGTGGCAAGAAAAGTGAACGCACGGAAGTTGAAATTCCAAAAAGGGAAACTTTTATCGTGGAGAAAAAATCGGTATTAGGCCAAGAGAAAGTCAAAACCAAACAAGGACCTTTTGACATGCCTCCCCTTTCTTTTCAATACGAAGAGGTAGAAGATCTATTTAAACCTGAAGACTTGGCTTTTCACTATGGTGAATTTCATTTGAATTATGCCAATCGCTTAAATACAGCGATTCACAATAGCCCTTTTGTTACAGATAGTATTGTAGGTATTTTGACGAAAGTAACACCTGCACAAGCAGAAATAAGCAATCTAGCAGGGGCCTATTACAATCACAATTTCTTTTGGCAATCCATACACAAAAACACAACGACAAGTCCCAATGCGAATTTATCCGCTTTGATTACCTCTAATTTCGGTTCATATAATAATTTAAAAGCGGAAATATTGCGCATATCGGTTGAATTTGAAGGATCTGGTTGGTTGTGGTTACTCGTTGATCACCGCAATAATTTAACGTTAATCACAACAGAAAACAATGCCAACCCTCTTACCTTGCGATTAGGGAAACCTTTATTGGTTATTGATTTATGGGAACACGCGTATTTGTCCTCCTATAAGAATGACAAAGAAAAATACATCAAAGCCTTACTTCCTCATCTGAATTGGGAGTTTGCTAATTTTCAATTGGAAAATAAATAACAAAAAAAGCGAAAGATATAATCTTTCGCTTTTTTTGTTATTGTTTACAGTTCTCAACTTACAGCTTACAGTTAACGGTACAACTAACTGTAAACCGTTAACCGTAAACTGTTAACCACTAAAAAGGAACATCATCATCGTTAAATACATCTCGAGCAGGTGGTAGATTTTGGGCCATATTTGCTCCTCCTCCGTTATTTAATGCAGAAGAAAATACGCCATCACTATCAATCAACCCTTCTGTACGAGCATCTTCATCTAAGTTGTCAAACTTACCGTACATCCCCAAGAATTTAAGGCGGATATTATCCAATCCTCCATTTCTGTGTTTGGCTACAATGAATTCGGCTTGACCAGCAGTTGGTGATCGGAATTCATCATCCCACTCTTCGATTTTATAGTACTCTGGACGATAGATAAACGAAACGATATCCGCATCTTGCTCAATCGCTCCAGACTCCCTTAAATCGGACAATAAGGGGCGTTTTGACGTACCACGTGTTTCCACGGCACGCGATAGCTGTGATAAGGCAATTACGGGAATATCCAATTCTTTTGCCAAGGCTTTTAAGTTACGAGAAATCGTCGAAATTT
Source organism: Flavobacterium sp. (assembly GCA_030152225.1). GTDB lineage: Bacteria > Bacteroidota > Bacteroidia > Flavobacteriales > Flavobacteriaceae > Flavobacterium. The sequence goes on from JASLHL010000045.1 coordinate 6,189, forward strand.
CTTGTTCACGGTTTCCCCCTCCTTTTTGGCTTCCTCCAGCCGTCATAAGCTGTAAGTAGTCAATCACAATCAACTTAATCCCGTATTGAGAGGCTAAACGCCTTGCTTTTGCGCGTAAATCGAAAATAGACAAGGAAGGTGTATCATCAATAAACAAAGGCGCACGTTCCAAGTCTTTTACCTTTACGTTCAGCTGTTCCCATTCGTGTTTTTCCAACTTACCTGTACGCAGTTTTTCCGATGAAAGTCCCGTTTCGGATGAAATCAAACGCGTGATCAACTGAACAGAAGACATCTCCAGCGAGAAAAAAGCTACCCCTGCTCCTGAAGCAATGGCAATATTACGTGCCATAGAAAGTACGAAGGCCGTTTTCCCCATTCCGGGACGTGCTGCAATAATAATCAAATCACTGGGCTGCCATCCAGAAGTCAATTCATCTAATTTATGAAAGCCTGTAGGCAATCCACTTAATCCTTCTTTGGTACTAATTTCTTCGATTCGCTTTTTGGCTTGCGCAACTAAGCTTTGTGCAGTTTCCGAACTCTTCTTGATGTTTCCTTGTGTAACCTCGTATAATTTTGCTTCCGCTTTGTCGAGTAGATCGAAAACATCCGTTGTTTCGTCGTAAGCGTCTTCGATAATTTCATTTGAAATTCGAATCAAACTGCGTTGAATAAACTTTTGAAGGATGACACGCGAGTGGAATTCAATATGTGCAGAAGAGCTGATTTTTTGGGTTAGACTAACCAAATACGCATCTCCGCCAGCAATATCCAACTTTGCATTTTTTCTCAACTGAGCCGATACGGTCAATAAATCAATGGGTTGGTTACCAACAAACAATTGATCTATCGCCTCAAAAATATACTTATGCCCCTCCTTGTAAAAAGCTTCTGGCTGAAGTATATCAATTACTTCGTCAATCCCCTTTTTATCAATCATCATTGCACCCAAAACAGCCTCCTCAAAATCAGTAACCTGAGGTGGTAACTTCCCTTTTTCCAAAGCAATTACATCTTTAGTAAAAGTGCTGGGATAGGTACGTATATCTTTTGCTTTATCCATAGTGCGAAAATAACTCTTTTTTTTGAACTGCTGTTCGTCTATCGTTCTTTACTATCTATAAAAATAATCTTTTTTTACTTGATTACAGAACGATTAAAACATAAAAAAAATCCGAGTGTAGACTCGGATTTTTTTTATACTTAATCACTTTGTATTAGCTTTTGTATTCTCCCATTTCAAAATACTTTTCCATGCGTTGGTCAAGTAATTTATCTAACGGTGTTTTAGCCAATTCTTTGTGTGTTTTTACAATATAGTTACGTACAGATTCGAACGTAGCTTCGCGATCTGAATGTGCACCCCCTAGTGGTTCTGCAATAATATCGTCTACTAACTTATTCTTTTTCATGTCGTAAGAAGTCAGTTTTAAGGCTTCTGCAGCTTGTTCTTTGTATTCCCAGCTTCTCCATAAGATAGAAGAACACGATTCTGGTGAAATTACAGAGTACCATGTATTTTCTAACATCGTTACACGGTCACCTACACCAATACCTAAAGCTCCACCTGAAGCACCCTCACCGATAATAATACAGATGATTGGTACTTTGATGCGGAACATTTCGTAAATATTACGTGCAATAGCTTCACCTTGTCCTCTTTCTTCTGCTTCTAACCCTGGGTATGCCCCTGGCGTATCGATTAGCGTTACAATTGGAATATTGAATTTTTCAGCCATTTGCATTAAACGCAACGCTTTTCTGTACCCTTCTGGATTTGCCATCCCGAAGTTTCTATACTGTCTAGTCTTTGTGTTGAATCCTTTTTGCTGCCCTACAAACATAAAACTTTGATCTCCGATTTTACCTAATCCACCGATCATGGCTTTATCGTCTTTTACATTTCTATCTCCGAATAATTCTAAAAATGTATCACCACAAAGCGCTTTAATATAGTCAACCGTATAAGGTCTATTTGGGTGTCTTGACAATTGAACACGTTGCCAAGGACTCAAATTTTTATATATGTCTTTCTTTGTCTCTTCTAATTTTTTCTCGATTTGTGAGCAAGTTGTCGATACATCAACATCAGATTCTTCCCCGATTAACGTACATTTTTTTAACTGCTCCTCAAGTTCTTTAATAGGAAGCTCAAAATCTAAATATTCCATTTATGAATAATTTTTAGTTTCAATTACTAATGACAAAGATAAAATTTTCCTCTATATAGACCTCTATATTTTGGCAACTTTTATCTTTTTCCTGTTTTTAACAATCGCGTTTAACACGACAGTACTCAATATTAACAAAGCACCGATATAAAATTCGGTACTCATTTTCTCACTATCTCGGAATACGAGAATCGCTAAGAGGATCCCATATACTGGTTCTAAATTAACGGTAAGCATCACAGTAAAAGGGGTGATGTATTTCATTACATAAACAGACCCAATAAAGGCAAATGCGGTACAAAACGTTCCTAACACTAACAGCCAGAGCCAGTCCGATGTTGTTACATCAAAGAATTCTGCTGTAAATCCGCCGCTAAAAAACAAATAGATAGACAAGATAAGTAATCCACCGACCATTTCATAAAAGGTAATCACTGAAGCGGATGAATGGTGTGCTAATTTGCCATTTATAATAGAAAATATTGCAGACAAGCAAGCGGCTATCAAGGCTAAAATAATTCCTTCTACATATTCCGTACTCACGCTAAAAATAAGTGCTAAAGCACATACGACAATAAATCCGAAGAATACTTCGTATCCAATTATCTTGCGTTTATAAAAAATAGGTTCAAGAATAGAGGTGAAAAAGGCACCTGTTGATAGACAAGCTAACGTAACAGATACGTTTGACACTTTAATTGCCCAAAAAAAAGTAAGCCAATGCAAGGCAATTACTACCCCTGCGGCTAAAAAAATGGCAATATTGCCTTTACTTTCTTTTATTGTTTGACGTTTAAAAGCAAACAATAAAATTAAGGTAATTACTGCAATTACAATGCGATACCAAACCAAGGGCAACGCTTCTAATGTAATTAAATTACCTAAAATAGCTGTAAAACCCCAAACAAAAACAATAAGGTGTAACAGCAAATGACTCTTAAAATTATCTCCGAGCATTTCGCAATAAAAATATGGCTAAAATTGAAAATGTAACATTGGGAATCCACACGGCCACCAAAGGCGACATACTAGAAGCTTCCGCTAATACACTAAATATTTTATCAAAGAAAACGTATATAAAAGCTAAGGCAATACCGATAGCTAAGTTAATTCCCATACCCCCTCTTCGCTTCATGGAAGAAACTGATACGGCAATAATAGTCAAAATAAAGGCTGATACGGGCACGCTGTACTTCTTATACAAGACCACCAAGTGCACATTGATATTTGATGAACCGCGCATGCGTTCTTTCTCAATAAATCGCTTTAATTGACCTAAGGTCATCGTCTCCGCAGCATAAACCACAGGACTCAAATCGTCAATATCAAATTCCAGTTGTAATTCTTTAGCATCGGCGAATTCTAAAATATCATTCGCATCCCCAACCTCGCGTTTCACGTAATCATAGAGCGTGTACATTTTTGTTTCTGCATTCCATTCAATACGCTTGGCTTCTATCTTAGAAACTAGTCGGTTACCGTCAAAATCTTCTAATGTAAAATTATATCCTGTATTAGATCCATAATTAAAATTACTCACGAAAATAAATTCGTTAGCATTAATCTGTTTG
>JASLHL010000066.1 GCA_030152225.1 Flavobacterium sp.
TAAACTATTATGTTGTTGTAACGCTTTTATATCTAATATTTGGTTTGCAAAGAAACTACTTTTTTCTGGATATTTCAAAATTAAAATCTCATAAGCTTGTATTGCTTTTTGATATTTTTTTTGCTCCAAATAAATTTTGGCTAAAGTCTCCGTCATCAAACTTGTATTCTCTTGTACTGATAATTCAATATTTATGGGGCTTGCCGTTGCTTTTTTTGTTGGGATAATTTTAGGATTTGTTTCGATGAATTTATCAATCATGGCCTGTTTTTTTTCTAAACTTTCCTGAAATTTTTTTTCATCTTTTGTAATTATCTCCTTTTTTTGCTCTTCTTCTTGTGGAGAATCGTCGCTTTTTGTATTCGATTCTCTGAGAATTGGCTGTTGTTTGGACAATTGTAACCACTCTTGAAAGGAGTATTTCTCGTCAGCCTCAAAAGCTAAAGGTTTGCCAATTTCCAACTTGTTTTCCAATATTTCAGTTGGGGAATCTGCGAGGGTATTTTCGCGACGAACTTCGTCGTTTTGCTCTTCTTGTACGTGGTCAGCAACTACTTCCGACGAGGTTGCTGCTGTAAAAACAGAGGTGTCTGTTGTATTAAGTGCTGTTGCTATGCTTGTTTCTGCCGAAGTTTCTACAGCAGGCTGTATCGCATCCTTCTGTTTTTGGCGTTCTTCGAAAGGAACTCTATCTTCTTTGGTGATAGCATAAGCTACTTTAGAAATACTCTCAAGTAGCGAACTAATGTTTTGTTCTGGTTCTCTGTCTTTGGTGGCTACGACAACAGACTCTGGTTGTATTTCTTCTACTTCTTTTTCTACTTCTTCTAGCGCTAGAGGTCGGTAAGCGGTAAAATCATCTGACACAATAAAGTTAAACAAAATGTCACGGTCTAATGTATAAGCCGCTGTTTTTTTGAGCTCTTGATTGTATGAGGTACTTTCATTTGAATATAGTGCTTTGAGGTATAAGCTTCGGATGGCTTGTACATAGGGATACTGTTCAAGGAGTTCTTTTAACTCTTGAATATCTGATCGTTTGATTTGAGATGGATCAGCTAAGTATGTATGTAGTGTGTTTATAGTCAAATTTTGGTTTTTAATATATTTTACCATTTAGCTAAAGACTCATTGAAGACATCTTGTGTAATGCGTTCAAAGATTTCGTCTAAAGCTGTACTTAATGTTCCTCCAACTAATTGTGCATTAGCTTCATAGTCATGATAGAACGAAAAGCGCTTTTCAAAATCGTCTTCTGGATTTTTCTTGTTAATAAAGCGAACGTTAATGGCGATATACAAACGGTTTTGCGCAGCTCGCTGATCAGCTGTCGCTGTCATTGGACTGATTCTGTAATCGACAATTTCTCCTTCATAGATTAAATCTGCATCTGAGTTGGTCAGGGTTAAACTGGTTTGACCTTGAATTAAATCTTGTAATGCCAAGGTAAATGTACGTTCAATACCAGGTTCAACTAAAGGCGCATTATTCTGAAAATAATTGACTTGGAATGAATCAGCATCAATTTTTCCTGTACCAGTAAAGTTATAATATTTACAGCTTTGTAAGCCTAAAGCTATAAAAAGAATTGCAATGATAGGGCTAAACTTCTTCATTTATAAGTTGTATTGTTTAATCTTTCGATATAGCGTTCGTTCTGAAATACCCAATTCTTCGGCAGCCGCTTTTCTCTTTCCTTTATTTCTGTCGAGGGCTTTTCGGATTAATTCTACCTCCTGTTCTTCTAGATTTAGTGGTTCGTCGTCTTCCACGGTTTCTGCGATAAGGTAATCCTCATCATCGTCATCGTCATTAATAAGGGTTGGATGAAAAGTAGGATGATTGGGTTGACCTGGGTGTAAGTTGCTGTTCTCCAATTGTAAAATATCAGAAGGACTCGTTGGATAATCTACGGATTCGTTGGAGGTATTGCCATAAATACGCTGGATCAAATGCTGGTTACTTTCTTGTACTTGACCTTTGTCTTGTTTTAAAAGCTCTAGGGTTAGTTTTTTTAGATCCGTAATGTCATTGCGCATGTCAAAGAGAATTTTATATAGAATTTCTCGTTCTGTACTAAAGTCACTTTCTGCTTTTTTACTGTGTATCACCGAAGGTAGTTGTCTATCGTGATTGGGTAAATACGATTGTAAAATAGGTAGCGTAATTTCTCGATTTGTTTCCAAAACGGAGATTTCTTCTGCCACATTTCGCAACTGTCTAATGTTTCCGTCCCAGCGATAGCGAATTAAGAAGTTAGCTGCATTAGCATCGAGGCGAACGGGAGGCATTTTGTATTTATGAGCAAAATCCGAAGCGAATTTTCGGAATAGCAAGTGAATATCTTCTCCTCTTTCGCGAAGGGGAGGAAGGGTAATTTCAATGGTACTCAAACGATAGTAAAGGTCTTCTCTAAACTTGCCTTTGTGAATGGCTTCTATCATATTGACATTGGTTGCAGCAATAATTCGGATGTCTGTTTTTTGAACACGTGAGGAACCTACTTTGATGAATTCGCCATTTTCTAAGATACGCAATAAACGCACTTGTGTGGTTAGGGGCAATTCTCCAACTTCATCTAAAAAAATAGTTCCGCCATTGGCCTCTTCAAAATATCCTTCACGTGTGCTAATAGCACCAGTGAAGGCTCCTTTTTCGTGGCCAAAAAGTTCACTGTCAATGGTTCCTTCTGGAATGGCCCCACAGTTTACGGCAATGTATTTGCCATGTTTGCGATGGGAAAGCGAATGGATGATTTTGGGAATACTTTCCTTTCCAACCCCACTTTCTCCCGTTACTAAAACAGAGATATCCGTTGGAGCAACCTGAACTGCTTTCTGGATGGCTCGGTTTAGCTTCGGATCATTTCCTATAATTTCAAATCGTTGTTTTATCGCTTGAACATTTTCCATGTAGTGAACTTTTTGATAGGGCTGTTTTTAACTGGGATTACGCCTGCATAGGTGAATAACCAACGGCCTTGCCTATAAGCGTGGCAGATGTACAATCTTCTACGTATACTTGGACGAAATCTCCCACTTTATAATTTTCTTTCGGAAATACAACCGTTGTGTTTTGTGAATTTCTACCGCTCCATTCTAAATCAGAACGCTTCGATGATTTCTCAATTAATACTTCAACTGTTTGTCCTACAAAACGCTTCGTACGCTCTAAACTGATCTTCCCTTGAACGGCAATGATTTCGCTTAAACGGCGTTTTTTTATTTCTTCTGGAATGTCGTCCTCTAATTTACGCGCAGCAAGTGTACCTGGGCGTTCAGAATAAGCAAACATAAACCCAAAATCATAACGCACGTGTTCCATTAAGGAAAGTGTATCTTGGTGATCTTCTTCGGTTTCGGTTGGGAAACCCGTGATCATATCTTGTGAAAGCGAAATATCGGGAATTAAAGCGTAGATTTTGTCTACCAATTCGATGTATTCTTCTCTTGTGTGTTGGCGATTCATCTCTTGTAAAATACGCGTACTACCCGATTGAACAGGTAAGTGAATGTATTTACAGATATTTTCGTGACGCGCAATAACTTCAATCACTTCCATGTGCATATCCTGTGGATTTGACGTTGAAAAACGAAATCTCATTTTTGGAAATTTTGTTGCACATAGATCCAGAAGTTGAGCGAAGTCAACAGCTGTAGCTTTTTGAATTTCAGTTGCTTTGTCGAAGTCTTTTTTCAAACCACCACCATACCAAAGGTAACTGTCTACGTTTTGTCCTAATAAGGTAATTTCCTTAAAGCCTCTTTCGTAAAGATCTTGAATTTCTGAAATAATACTGTGCGGTTCTCTACTGCGTTCGCGTCCTCGTGTAAATGGAACAACGCAGAACGTACACATATTATCACATCCTCTTGTAATCGATACGAAAGCCGTTACGCCATTACTTTGCAAACGAACAGGTGAAATATCACCATAGGTTTCGTCTTTGGATAATATAACATTGATGGCATCGCGTCCTTCGTCTACTTCTTTGAGGAGATTTGGTAAATCTTTGTATGCATCTGGACCAACGACCATGTCTACAATTTTTTCCTCTTCTAAGAATTTACTCTTTAAGCGTTCGGCCATACAACCCAAAACCCCCACTTTCATGCCTGGGTTTTTTCTTTTGATGCGGTTGTATTGATCTAGGCGCTTGCGTACAGTTTGTTCGGCCTTATCACGAATCGAACAAGTGTTTACTAATACTAAATCAGCTTCTTCTAGATTATTGGTTGTATTGTATCCTGCGTCAGATAAAATGGAGGCAACAATCTCACTGTCAGAAAAGTTCATTTGACATCCGTAGCTTTCAATAAAAAGCTTCTTTGTATTGTCTTTATTCTGTTCTAGCTGTAAGCTCGTTCCTTGTTTATTTTCGTCAATTACCTTTTCCATATGATTATTTAAAAGGGAGTTTTATTTTAGAGTACAAAGATAGTTTAATTTTATTTACTGACAAGTTGACAGCTTTATATTTAAGACGCTCTTAGCTATTTTATTGCCTTTCATCTTTCTAGTTCAAAACCGCTGTTTGAAAGGAAAAATAAATTGGCAAGGAGGAAAAACCGCTTGATTTGAATAGATAAGGGTTAATACTGCGTTGACAATGCCCCGAGAATGCTTCGACAGTGCTTCGAGAAAAGCCTGTTTTTACTAGCGAAACACGAAGGATTGTCGAAGGATACTTGAACCAGTGTTTTTGTAGGTATAGGCAAAGTATGGCATTCTTGTAGGTAAGAGGAAAGGAAAAGAGCTTAAGAATTAGGAGCTAGGGAAGGAGTATATAAGGAAAGAAGGAAGCGAATATGAGCGGTTTTTTTAGGGGAGTATTTGTTGAGATTTCTTTATTTAATGGTGTTTTGAATGTATAGCTAAAGTAAAATACACCCGAAGGTGCGCGTTAATTACTTTTGTTTTTTTACTTTTGAGCGAATTTCTTTTTATAGGAGGCGTTTGGTAAAAAAAGTTTTTTTTTGGTAATCAACGTTAAAAAAGTGTAGATTTTTTAAATCCTCCGAAAGGATTTTAAGAGAAAGTATGAATAATATCGGTTGAAGTGGAAATATTAAGAAAAAACACATATTTTTGCTTCACAAAACAATGAAGTATGGCAAAGAATTTAGTGATCGTGGAGTCGCCTGCAAAGGCAAAAACAATAGAGAAATTTTTAGGAAAAGATTATCAGGTAGAATCGAGCTATGGGCACATTGCTGATTTGCCTGCTAAAGAGATAGGAGTAAATGTAGATGATAATTTCAAACCCAAATACGAGGTTTCGAGTGATAAAAAAGCAGTAGTAAAAAAGTTAAAGGATCTTTCTAAAACAGCAGAAACTGTTTGGTTGGCTTCCGATGAGGACCGCGAGGGAGAGGCTATTGCCTGGCATTTGGCGGAAGAATTAAAGTTAGATCAAAATAAAACGAAACGCATTGTTTTTCATGAGATTACTAAATCAGCGATTTTAAAAGCCATTGAAAATCCCAGAGGAATTAATTACAATTTAGTAAATGCACAACAAGCGAGACGTGTATTGGACCGTTTGGTAGGGTATGAATTATCGCCTGTGTTGTGGAAAAAAGTGAAAGGCGGATTGTCCGCAGGACGCGTACAGTCTGTTGCTGTTCGGCTGATTGTCGAAAGAGAAAAAGAAATCAACGAATTCAACGTAGAATCTTCTTATGTGATAACGGCAGAGTTTAAAACAGAAGAAGGAAAAGTAGTTAAAGCTCGCTTGTCGAAAAACTTTACAAGTGAACAAGAGGCGAAAGATTTTTTAAACCTTAATATAGGAGCGAATTATGCCATTAAGGATTTAGAAACCAAACCTGCAAAGAAATCGCCAGCTGCTCCATTTACAACGTCAACGTTGCAACAGGAAGCTGCGCGAAAATTATATTATTCAGTTGGGCAAACCATGATGTTAGCACAGCGTTTGTACGAAGAAGGATTTATTACCTACATGAGAACGGATAGTGTGAATCTATCTGAAGAGGCTACTAAAGCCGCTGCTGCGGAGATCACAAAATCTTACGGTGCAGAATATGTACAATCGAGAAGTTATGTAACAAAAAGTAAAGGAGCTCAGGAAGCGCACGAGGCCATTCGACCAACGAATATGGCGCTACATGCTGTGCCTTTGGACAGAGACCAAGCCCGTCTATACGACTTGATCTGGAAGCGTACATTGGCTTCTCAAATGAGTGATGCTAAATTAGAGCGAACCAATGTGAAAATTGGCGCTAATAAATACAATGACTTATTTGTTGCAACAGGAGAAGTGCTGTTATTCGATGGTTTCTTGAAAGTGTATTTAGAAGGTCACGATGATGAAGATGAAGAAGTAGAAGGTATTTTACCTCACCTAAGGGTTGGGGAACCGCTATTGTCTAATACTATGGTAGCAACACAACGCTTTAGCAAACCTGCTGCTCGTTATACGGAAGCTTCGTTAGTAAAAAAATTAGAAGAGCTGGGAATTGGTCGTCCATCTACCTATGCGCCAACAATCTCGACGATTATAGCGCGTAATTATGTGGAAAAAGGAACCACAGAAGGAAAAGAACGTCCTTATAAAGTAATGACCTTAGCGCAGGCTGCTGTTACAGAGAAGGTGCTTGTTGAAAAAACAGGGTCTGATAAAGGGAAAATGATACCAACAGATATTGGAATTATTGTGACCGACTTCTTAGTTAAGAATTTCAAGACCATTTTAGATTATAATTTCACAGCAAAAGTAGAGGAAGACTTTGATGCAATTGCTGCAGGAGAAGAAGATTGGGCCAAGATGATGCGCGAGTTTTACGACCATTTTCATCCAACAGTAAAAGATGTAGAGGAAAATGCAGAGCGCGAATCAGGTGAGCGCATCTTGGGAACGGATCCAGCCTCCGGTAAACCCGTTTTGGTTCGCCTTGGGAAGTTTGGACCTATGGCACAGATTGGGGATGCAGAGGATGAAAACAAACAATTTGCAAGTTTAGCACCAGATCAAAATATTGGTACCATCTCCTTAGAAGAGGCGTTAAAGTTATTCTTGTTGCCTAAAATGTTAGGCGAGTACAATGGAGAAGAGGTTGAGGTTAACAATGGACGATTTGGCCCCTATGTGCGTGTGGGTAAAACGTTTATTTCACTTCCAAAAGGATTAGAACCATTGGATGTGTCCTATGAAACGGCATTAGGTTTTATTAAAGAAAAGGAAGAAGCAGATCGACCAATTGCTACCTATAAAGATTTACCCGTTCAAAAAGGAGTAGGGCGATTTGGTCCCTACCTAAAATGGAATGGAATTTTTATTAATGTTAATAAAAAATACGACTTTGACAATCTTTCGAATCAAGATGTAATTGAATTAATTGAAGATAAAATTCAAAAAGAAAAAGACAAGGTTATTCACGATTGGACCGAAGAGGGAATTCGCGTAGAAAAAGCGAGATGGGGAAGATCTGTGATCTTAAAAGGTAAGGTTAAAATTGAGCTTTCTAAAGATGTCGATGCGCAAGCGTTAACCTTGGAGGAAGTAAAAGCGATGATTGAGGCAAAAACACCGGCTAAAAAGACTAAAGCGGCAACGAAAAAAACTGCCGCTAAAACTACTGCAAAGAAACCTGCAGCGAAGAAAACGACAACAAAGAAATAATTGAATAGAGAAGGTATGTTAGAGCTTTTACGTCCAGTTAGTGTTGAGTTTAGGAATTATATAGACGGATTACCCAGTCAGAGTTTGGGTAAGAAGGTTCATTTTCACTCAGGCGGAGATTTCGATAAGTATGATCAATATAAGATTGCAATTATCGGAGTGACGGATAACAGAGGATTAGCCTCTGATGTTGAAACGGTTGATTTGATGAAGGTTCGAAAATCGTTCTATACGTTATTTCCTGGCAATTGGCATGTTCGAATCGTGGATTTAGGAGATATAGCACCTGGAGAATCTGTTGAAGATACCTATTTCTTGTTGGGAAAAGTTATTGCTGATTTAGTTAAAAATGGAACGATTCCCGTTGTGATTGGTGGAAGTCAAGATTTAACATATGCTTTGTACCGAGGCTATGACAAATTAGAACAAATGGTCAACTTGGTTTGTATCGATCACAAATTAGATGTCGCTAAAGATGGAAGTCACCCTGCAGAAAGTTTTTTGTCGAGAATTATTCTAGAAGAACCCAATAATTTGTTTAATTTTTCAAATTTAGGCTACCAAACGTATTATAATTCGCAAGAAGAGATCGATTTAATTGAAAGTTTATACTTTGAAGCATACAGAGTTGGCGAAATTATTAATAATATTGCACTGGCAGAACCCGTTTTACGTGATGCGGATATTGTAAGTATCGATATTAATGCTGTAAAGTCGAGTGATTCTGGTAATTTTACGACATATAATCCCAACGGATTTGATGGACGAGAAATATGTTCTTTGGCTCGATACAGCGGTTTAAGTGACAAGGTTAGCACTTTTGGAGTGTTTAATTACAATAATCAAGTAAACGAAACGTTATTATTGGGACAACTGTTGTGGTATTTTATAGAAGGTGTTAATTACCGTTATAATGAATACCCTTTTGCTTGTAAAGATAATTACATCAAGTACATAGTGCCATTTGATGACTATGAAAACTTAGTATTCTACAAGAGTGATGTTTCGGGTAGATGGTGGATTGAGGTGAATGTTGGTGGAGGTGTTAATGAAAAGTTAATGAAGAAAACTTTGTTGCCATGTAGTTATGAAGATTACCAAAATGCCATTGCTCAGCAACTACCTGATAGGTGGTGGAGAGCATTTAAAAAGAGTTTAGTTTGACTAAAAAAAATTTAACATTTATATATGTTAAATATAAACTAAATTTTTTTTAGCTTTGTTTTTGAAAATTAAAAATAATTGAATACGTTTACATTTTTAAGAAGTATATAAGAAAACCTAAATAATATATGAAGAAGATCATTACGTTAGGAGCAGTTTTAGC
>JASLHL010000074.1 GCA_030152225.1 Flavobacterium sp.
TTATTTTATATCTCATTAGTATCTTAAAAGTATCTCTTTTCTAAAAAAAATATGTTTTAATTTTTTATAGGGAGAAGATGTTTTACTTTTGCATTATAATTTGTGAAATAATTTGTTTTGTTTCTACGCAATTTGTATAGTTCATCGGTATGAGTTTTTCAGGAAAAAAAGTTGTCAAGCGGATCGCTATTGCTTTAGGGGTATTAGTGGTTTTTATTTTAGGTTTACTGTTTGTATTACCTGTGTTTTTTAAAGATTCTATTAATGAGGAGATTAAAAAGCTATTAGCGGAATCCATTGAAGGAGAAGTCGCTTTTGACGATATTAATGTATCTTTTTATAAAAATTTTCCTTATCTAACAGCTACTGTTATTAATCCAAGTGTTGAAGGAGTACAAGTAGATTCTCTACAACCTATGCATTTGTTACAAGCAAAAGAATTAGGCTTGGGTATTAATATGATGAGTCTGTTGGATTCTAAAATAAGTTTTAATCGTCTTTTCATTGATTCACCTGTTGTTGACTTGTTGGTTAATGAAAAGGGAGAAGCGAACTACTTCGTTGTCAAGGCAACTGATGATACGCAAGCAGATGATAAAGGATTTGATTTGCAGATTGATCAATTGGAAATTCGGAATGCGAGCATCCGTTATTGCGATGAAGCGGGAAACCTACATTTCAATGCAATTAACTTCGATTATTTAGGGAGTGGTAATATGAGTGAAGCGGTATTTCAACTAAAAAGTAAGATACGCGTTCGCTCTTTTGACTTTAGTTTTGACAATGTTTTTTATGTCAAAGACAAGCCCCTATTAGCGGATTTAGAAACGTTGATAGATACTAAATCATTGACTTTTGAATTTCAAAAGAACAATGTCAAAATCAAGGATTTATTAGTAAGCTTTATTGGACGTTTTGGATTCATTGAGAATGGATATGATATGTTGTTTGATATTAATACGGAGAAAGCGAGCTTAAATGAATTACTCTCTTTAGTTCCACCTGAGTATCAATCTTGGTTGGATCAAACGAAGTTCGATGGGATAGTAGATGGTAAGTTTAAGTTAGAAGGCCAGTTCTTAGCTTTAGATACGATTATGCCGTCAATTAACCTAGATTTAGCGATTGCTAATGGACGCATCCAACACGGAGAGGTATTGGATCCAATTCAAGATTTGGCATTGAAATTTCAATTTAAAATGCCTTCTTTAGATTTAGAACAAAGTGAAGTGATTATTGATCAACTAGCTTTTAGTGTTGCTGGACGAAAAAGTGATATTAGTCTTCACACAACAGGTTTTGATACACCGACAATACAAAGTACAATTGCTTTGGATTTAGATTTAGATCTGATTCAAAAAGCCGTAGGATTTACAGGTGTGGATGTAAAAGGAGATTTGCAAGTAAAAGGAAAGATAGACGGTCAATATGCAAAGGGAATTGTAGAGACAAGAACGTTGCGAAAAGTAAGAAGAGATACGGTTATCACGAGTATTCCCACTTTTGAAGTAGAGGGAATGATTCGTAATGGTTATTTTAAACTGGAAAGTTTACCACAAGCCTTAAAAGAAATTAGCTTTGATGCGAAGGCAGATGGACCAACGAATAAAATAGAAGATATTAAATTCCGAATTGATAATTTGAACCTTTTGGCCATGGATAATTTTGTCAAAGGTCATGTAGCAGTAAATAATTTAAAAACCTATGATGTTGATGCTCGCATAGAAGCGAATATTGATTTTGAGCATATCAAAGAGTTTATTCCATTTGACGAGGCGGTCTTGCGAGGAAATTTCATGATTGATGGAACGGTTAAGGGAAGTTATGAACCAAATCGCAAGCGTTTTCCTGTTGTGAATACTGAAGTAAAATTGAATAATGGTTATGTACAATTAAAGCGATTGCCAGAATTGCCAATTGAGGATATCCAAATTCATACGATCATTAAGAGTTCACGGGGTTCAATCAATGATCTTTCAATAGAGGTCTTGCCTATTAACTTTAAAATTGCAAAAGAGCCATTCCAATTGGCCGCGAGCTTATACAATCTAAATAATTTAAACTATAATATTACATCCAAGGGAACCATTAATATTGGGGATATTTACAAGATATTTAAAATAGACGGTATTGATGTTCACGGTAGAATTATTACGAGTTTATTCTTGAAAGGATTGCAAAGTGATGCTTTAAAAGGCGATTTTGACAAGTTGAAAAATGGAGGAAAATTCGAGGTTGACAACATTAGAATTCACTCTGATATGTTCCCTTATCCTTTGCATATTAAGAAAGGGGTATTCCGGTTTTTTAAGGAAAAAATGGGCTTTGAAAAATTTGTAGCGACGTATGGAACATCGGAAATTAACATGAAAGGGTATTTGACAAATGTTATAGATTACATGCTGAAAGAAGATACTCTGAAAGGAAAATTTACCTTTGAAAGTCCGTATTTTAATGTAGATGAATTCATGATGTTCGATTCAAAAGGATCAGCTACTAAAACAGCAACGGCTTCCTCTTCAGGAACTGGTGTTGTTCAAGTGCCTAAAAATTTAAATATTCTCTTTGATGCTACGGCTCAAAAAATCAAATATTCTGAATATAACGTAGAGGATTTTACAGGTAGTTTAGCTGTTAATGCAGGAAAAATTGATCTTCAGAAAACTAATTTTGGTTTGATAGGAACCAAAGTAAGTATGACAGGGACCTATGAGCCTACAGGATTTAGAAAAGCGAAATTTGACTATGCTATTCAAGCGTCGGATTTTGATATTCAACGTGCGTATAAAGAAATTACGCTATTTAGAGAAATGGTGAGTATGGCCAAAGATGCTCATGGACAGGTTTCATTGGATTATCAACTAAAAGGAGATTTAGATAAGAATATGTTTCCCGTTTTCCGCTCTTTAGTTGGAGGTGGATCTTTAACGCTGGAGAATATTGAATTTAAAGGATTTAATCTACTTGGTGCCATTGCCAAAGAAACAAATACGAAGTCACTAGAAGAAGGCAAAGCAAAAGACGTTGAAATCAAAACGACGATCAAGGATAATGTAATGACCATTGAGCGTACGCGTATGAAAATGGCTGGGTTTAGACCGAGATTTGAAGGACAAGTCAGTTTGGATGGAGAAATGAATATCGGATTGCGATTAGGCTTACCTCCTATGGGAATTATTGGTATTCCAATGAAAATTCAAGGGAATTCTGAGGATTTTAAAATTAAATTAGGACGTTATAAACCCAGTGAAGTATTGGGAAGACCAACAGACGATGATGACGATGATGAGGATGAACAACCAGAAGGAGGAATTGAAAATGGAATAACACCAGAGGAAGGAACTAGAGTAGAAGAGGAAACAGAAACAACAACCCCTGTTGCTAATGAAAATATAGCTGAACCAGCGGCATAAAAATAAAAGCTAGAGATTAATCTCTGGCTTTTATTTTTTTTGCTAACGAGAGAAATAGTACTTTTACTTTTTGATTTTGAAATAGAAACCTATGATAACCATCCCATTATTAACAGCAGAAGAATTAACCATACTTTCACAAGGCGATTCGGCAGGCCCTCTATATGTGTACCAAAATACAGTGCCTGAGGAGTTGCGTGTACTTCAAGCGAATTGTAGTGAAATTAATCCACAAGATCCTAACGTACAGCTATTGATTGCACGCCTATATAAAACGGTTACTGATGGTGATCGTGCAGGTGTTGGTATAGCTGCTCCTCAGGTGGGTTTAAATCGCAATTTATTTTTAGTCAAGCGCTTTGATAAGGCGAATGAGCCTTTCGAATTTTTTATTAATCCTCAAATTGTTTGGTATTCTTCTTTGTTGCAGCAGGGGGAAGAGGGCTGTTTGTCTATTGAAGATCGCTATGATAAGGTATACCGAAGTTTAGCAATTCAGATTCTTTATTTTGATTTAGAAGGCAATCAATACCAAGAAGTTGTTGAAGGATATACTGCTGTAATTATGCAACATGAATACGATCATCTCAATGGAGTATTATTTACGGATCGGATACAAGAGCAAGCACAACGCCAGTATACCGATGCTACAGTAGAAACACCATTGGTTTATGAAGTTTAAGGGGTATAAATTTTTATTTCTTGCAGGGATACTGGGAGGGGGAATACCCTGTCTGGCACAAGTAGATGTGTCTTATTCAATTGAAGAATTAGCCTGTCCAACAGACAATAAAGAAATTATAACGTTGTATGAAACGGGTTTTTCTGCTTTGCAAAAAACAACGTATTATAATACAGCAGGCCGAATCTTTTTCCAGATTATCCAACAGGATAAAACTTTATGCGATGCCTACTACTATACAGGAGTCGCTTTGACCAAACAAGACAAAGACGATGCTGCTTATACCTATCTCTACTATGCAGATAGTCTAGCGACTCAACCTCAGATGCCTTTTAAAATCGCCTTAGCGGAATCAGCATTGCGCGTGGGTAATGTGGGGTTAGCGCGAAAAAAATACCAAGAAATTAAGCAGTATTTTCCTGATCGTCCTGAGGGATATTACGGATTGAGTTTAACGGCAACATCAATTGGTGATCTTGTAGAGGGATTGGTAAATACGGATCGCACATTGGCAAAATACAAAAGCACGGGAGGTTTAACTCTAGAAAGAGAGCAAGAGATTTATCTGATTAAGGCGATTCTCTTGCGAATGAATACGCAATACGATAAGGCGATTGAGTTTTTCGAAAAGAGCAAAGCACACTTTGGCACAACTTCGGATTACCTTGCTAATTACGCCCTTACCACCTATGAATTATATAAGCAAACACAGGAGGAAAAATGGAAAATTGAAAGCCAACAAGCACTAGAGCAAATTCAAAATAAAGAGATACTCAAAGCAGACTTTTTACAACAGTTTATTTATGATTGAGGTGTTTGACGGGCTAAATCAACTTTGAACCCTACACCACGGATGCTGTTAATCTGTATCGCATCATCATCAGATAAATACTTGCGTAAACGCGTGACAAAAACGTCCAAACTTCGCCCACTAAAATAATCAGCAGATTGCCACAGTTGATTTAGAATGACTTCTCGTTCTAGAATAGATCGATCATGTTGAATGAAAAGCAAAAGCAAATCTCTTTCGCGTTCCGTTAATTGATATGTTTTTTTTGTATGCTCTAAACGCAACAGATTGGGCGTAAATGTAAAAATTCCCAGCTGATAGGTTTGATAGGTCTTCGTTTGTGTATAGCGAAGAATATTGTCAATACGCAGTTTTAACTCCTCTGGATCGCATGTTTTTGAAATATAATCCGCAGCACCTAACTTTAAACCTAATAAACGATCGATATTTTGATTTTTAGCCGTTAGAAAAAGAAAGGGAATTTGTGGGTAGTTCTGATGAATCTCTTTTGCCAACGTAAACCCATCTTTAACGGGGAGCATAATATCTAAAATAGCCAGATCAAAAACTTGTTGTATAATTAGCGTATTTACTTCTGCCGCACGCGGTGTCCATGTGACCTGAAAGCCACTGAATTCTAAATACTGTTTGACTACTGTGCCATAATCAAGGTCATCTTCAACGAGGAGAATGTTATACATAAGGTAAAAGAATTGTGAAAGTAGTTCCGTCCGTTAGTTTACTTGTTAAGTGAATACTGCCTTTTCGATTTGTGACAATTTGTTTGACTTGATACAAACCAATTCCCAAGCCTAAGGTATTGTGTATGTTGTGTTGTCTGATGCGATAAAATTTGCGAAAAATAAGATTTTGCTCTCCTTTTTCAATCCCTATGCCATTATCAGAAACTTGAATACACAGCTGGTTTTTTTCGTTTTTTACTGTGCAACTAATTGTTGTGCCTCCGTATTTTATTCCATTTTCGATGAGATTCAACAAGATTGTTTCTATTTCTGTTTGAGGAAAATCTAATACGTCAGCTACTTCCCAATGTACTGTAAATTGAATATTAGGATTTTTGGGTTGTAAGTCAGCGATAAGTTGCGTTAGATGGTGCTTACAAAACATTTGATCTGTAAACGACACAAAGCCTCCTAATTGATTTTGTAAGCGTTCTAAACGGTTCAATTGACGTTGAATCAATTCTACCGTAGGGGAGTTGTATTCCTGTTGCAGGTTATTACAACCGTATTTCAGCGTTGCAATGGGCAATTTGAATTCATGGGATACATTGTCTACCATATTGTGTAAGGTCAACACTTCTTGTTCTTTCTTTTTGATGGTCTTATAAGTAATAAAATACAAAACCAAAATAAACGTACAAATGAGAAAAGAACCCATTAGTAGTGGAAATAAATCGCGGAAGGCTACGCTGTAAAAATTGAGTACTTGAATGTATTTTTCTTGATTAACCGTAAAATGATTGTTGTAGTCTTCAGGGCAATCTGCACAGTCTTCCTCATTTGTATGCTTGCTCGATTCTTCTACTTCCCATTGAGATGTGTTAATACGGCTAGCTTCCGTTATTTTTTTCTGTGTTTCTAAAATGGTTACTGGTTCTGGTAATACATTTTCTTTGGTTGTATTGAGAATTACATGAGTCAAGTCTACGCGATAGGCCACTTCATATCCCAAGTTTTGAAAAGCACTATCTATTTTTTGAGAAGCATCGAGATTTGTTTGGTGGAAAAAATCTTCATTCTTAGCTTTAATTTCTGCTACAGTTGCCTTTTTGTACAGTAAATCTATAACAGCTTGATACAGTACATTGTCTTTTTTCTTTGCTTTTTTATCAAAAGCAAGCACGCTTTCCAACGCGTCTAATTTGTTGTGAGCAATCGTGTTAATTTCTTTCTTTTTTAATGCGAGTACTTGAAGAAAATAGAACGTCATTATCCCAATCAAAAGAAGATAGAATACACTAAAGGCAATGAGATAATACTTTGGCTTTGAATACTTCATAGGTGCAAAATTAGCTTAAATTAATGGATATTACTCGTTGTATTTTGCGTTAACCGTTCATTAACCGTTCGTTAACCCGTTTCAAATTTACTTTATAACACCTTTGCTTCAAATAAGTAAAAGTATGGTACGTCTAATTATTATGTTGATTTTATTGTTGATGACTGTTTTGGTACAGGCACAAACAACAGATTTTACCGCAACGGGAAGAGTGATAGGTGAAAAACAAGAAGGATTGCCTTTTGTAGCGGTTGTGCTACAAGATGAAAATGGAACGGTTGTCTCTTCGTTTTACACGAATGAACAAGGAGAATATCAAATTGATTCAAATGAGAAATTTAGTACAATAACGTTTCAATACATCGGATATCGATCTCAAGTGATTGCTGTGAATGGGGGGATTCCTTCTGTTCTGACATTGGTTGAAGATTCCGTTCTTTTAGATGAAGTAGTGGTTCAAGCAAAACGTCCAACGATTAAACGCGAAATTGATCGTCTAGTTTTTAATGTACAGGATACGCCTTTGGCCACCTCAAATGCGTGGGATATTGTTAAACAAACACCAGGAATCAATGCAATAGGAGATAATCTGAGTATCAGAGGGAGTCAAAGTATTTTGGTTACGATCAATGATCGCAAAGTTATGTTGACAGGGGAACAATTGAAAACAATGTTAGAAGCAACCGAAGGCACCCAAGTAGAGGCAGTTGAAGTAATCACTAATCCCCCTGCTAAATATGAAGCACAAGGAAATGCTGTACTCAATATTAAATTGAAAAAAAATAATTTACTTGGATATAAGGGAAGCTTATCTAATCGATTTAAACAAACGACTTATGCAATGAATACTATCGCTACACAACAGATGTATTCAGGAGAAAAAATTAATGTATCAGGGAATTATTCGTTTGGAAATGGAACAGGTGTGCGGTATAATGAAGATAATGTTTATTATCAAAATGGCGAACGATGGAGCAGTGTGATGACGCGTAAAAATCACATCAAAGGACAACATAATTTTGGTGTTGAAATGGATGTGAAAATTGATAGCACTTTGACGTTTACTATGGGAGGGGATGGTTACATCAATGAACGTAGCAAAGGGCGTTATGCCATCCCTACTTCGATTTATAATCCACAAGATATTGTAGAATCTACCTATACCACTTTTAACAATAGACAAGCCAATATGGATACCTATACTGGTTATTTTCTGGTTGAAAAAATGTTTAATCCTTCGCGAAAATTATTGTGGTCCTCTTATTTTACCTATGAAAATCAAAAGGAGAATCAAGCGGTATTGACCAAACTAAATTTTAAAGATCAGCCACGATCAGAGCAATTCTTTGCTACAGACAACAACCAACGTACGCGATTAGCCGTTTCCGGACTCGATTATTCCGTAGATAACGAACATTCAAAAGTTGAAGTAGGAGGCAAATACAGTATAGTGAAAGCTTCTTATTTGTTGGATTTTTTTGATCAACAAGAAGGAATGACTCACTACAATGCGGAAAAAAGCAATACTTATGATTATCAGGAAATCAATTGGGCGGGGTATGCTTCGTATACCAAACAATGGAAGAAGTGGCAAGCAAAAGTAGGTGTTAGAGGAGAATATACAGGAATTCAAACCCGAAGCACAGGCATAGGAAGTAAGGATCAATCGTATTTCAAGGTGTTTCCTACGGCTTATTTGAAATACGATCTCACGGATCAACAGCAATTGAGTTTTTCCTATAGCAAGCGAATTGACCGACCTTCTTATTCTTGGATGAATCCCGCAAAGAGCTACTATAATTTGTTCTCGTATTTCCAGGGAGATGCTGATTTGAAAGCAGAAATTAGTCATAATTTTAGTTTGAACTACACCTTTAATGAGTTGAATGTAGAGTTTTTTTACAACCGAGAGCGCAATCCGTCAATGGAAATCTCCTATCAAGAAGATGAAACCAATATGTTGATTTATCATTATACGAATATTGACAAAAGACAATTAGCGGGTATGATTGTAAATTACACCCATCAAATTTTACCTCGTTGGTCCGTTACTACCTTTTTATACCTTCAACACCAAGAGGATTATTTTTATGGTGTAGATCAACAAATACATAAAAATGATGCCTTTATTTTTGGAGGACGAGGGACAACGACGGTAAATTTGGATAAAGACAACAACTGGAAAGCCATGTTGACGTATAACTTTTATACCCCTACTATACAGGGATCTTTTACAATTAGCGGGTATCAACGCACAGATTTTATTATGAGTCGAACATTCAATCAAAAAAAATGGACTGCTAATTTATACGTCTACAATATTTTTGGAAGCGATAGACAGGTAATTAAAACGCAATATGCGAATCAATACAATTATTTCAAAGATTATATGGATACCCAAGGGATCGGAATTGGGATAAGCAATAATTTTGGCAATCAGAAAGTAAAGCACAATAATAGGCAAGTAGACATGCCAGAAAAGGACCGCTTATAAGGTCAAGCTCCAATACAAAAAGGAAAGTCAATACAGACTTTCCTTTTTGTATTGGATTTTTTTATGGTAATTATAGGAGGATTTAAGAGAAATAGGAAGGTAATTTTTTATATAATTGTTAAAATAAATTTCAGTTAGTTATTTCGTAGCTTTGTGGGGTAAATTGATAGCTATGGAATTTGATTATTTTGACCAGATTCGTAAAATACGAACAGGTATTCGCTTTTATAGTGAATTGTTGATTGAGGCTTCTTGGAATGTGTGGAATATCAAAACACGTGTTGGTATTTTCTTCTTTTCTTTGGCAATTGCCTTTTTAGGTACTTATTTTTTGACACCAGATGTTTTTTCTGAAGCGCAAAAATATACCTTTTTTATTCTGATATTTTCTATTTTATTGTGGGCAACTGAGGCCATTCCGCCTTTTGCAGTGGGGATTATGATCATCGGTTTTTTGGTCTATACCATGGGAAATATAGAAGGAGCTACGATTTCGCCTCAAGAAATTTCTTCTACATGGTCAGATAGTGTAATTTGGATCTTCTTAGGGGGATTTTTCCTCAGTGAGGGTATGCGAAAGACAAATTTAGACTTGTCCTTATTTAAAAAGACTATTGCCATATTTGGTTCAAATCCCAATAAATTAGTACTGGGGATTATTATAGTGACCTCTGTGTTATCTCTTATTATATCTAATACGGCAACAGCAGCGATGATTTTAGCTTCGGTAATGCCGTTAATTGAAAGAGAAGGAAAAGACTCGCCTATGTCCAAAGCTATTCTGATTAGTATTCCTGCTGCAGCAACTTTTGCGGGGATGATCAGTATGGTTTCTACACCGCCTAACTTAATCGTTGTCGATGTTTTAAAAACGAAAGGCTATTCCGTAAATTTTACACAATGGCTGTTTTTAGGACTCGTTCCCGCCGTGATTCTGTTAGCTGGATTTTGGTGGGCAGTGGTGAAAAAATACACGTCTAAAGTCGAAGGACTCGATGTTTCCTTTGTTAATAAGGCGCTAGAAATGACGAACAGTTTACGTTTACAGCGTCTGGCTGTTATAATCATTCTAGTTGTAACTGTTGGTATGTGGATGTTTGGAACGAAATATCATATTCCGACTGCTGGAGCAGCTATGGTGCCTATTATGTTCTTGCCTATGTTGGGAATCATTACTGCAGAAGATGTTCGAAAACTGCCTTGGGATACGTTAATGCTAGTTGCTGGAGGATTGTCATTGGGTATCGCAATCAAAGAGTTATTAGCGCCTTACTATTCGCAGTTTTTAGAAGGTGCCGAGTTTAATGTTGTGGTGATGATGATTGTGTTTGCAGTAATTACGGTTTTGTTTTCTAATATCATGAGCAGTACAGCAACGGCTACGATTTTAATCAATATTGCGGCTATTGTATTACCAGTAGATCAATTATTACCTGTAGGACTCGTTGTGGGACTTTGTGCTTCATGTGGATTGTTTTTACCTGTTTCTACACCACCCAATGCTATTGTTTTCGGTACGGGAATGCTCAAACAAAAAGATTTTCGATTAGGTGGAATGTTTGGTGCTTTTGTCGGAACAATTGTTATTATTTTATGGGTACTTTTCTTACAAGAATTTACAAGCTTTTTTGAGTATTTGAAGTAGAGATAGCTTAGTTGACTGTCAGATTTCAGCTCTTTATAACTACAAAAAAGGCAGTTGGGTGAAAATCCAACTGCCTTTTTTGTATAAAAAATTCGTTATTAAATTCGTTCAGGAAAATTAGTAATGATTCCATCTACCTTCAGTTTTTTCATGCGCTCAATATCTTTGAGATGATTGACCGTCCAAGGGTAGATTTTTAGTTTTTCTTTTTTAATTAAAGCCGTATTCTCTTCGTTGAGCATTTTGTGATACGGATTAATGGCTTTCGCTTGGATGCTCAAAGCAAATTCAATGGCATCTTCAGGCTTCTTTTCCGTTAACACAGCTAGGGGAAGGGATGCATCGAGATCATAGGCAATTTTCAATTCATCCCATTTAAAACTGGAAAGAATGAAATCTGTATATGTCCAACCTCTATCTATGAAGTTGAGAATGATTCGATGGGTGTCTACTGCAGTATTACTTCCTTTTAATTCAATATTCAGTACGGATTTTCGTCCTATAACATCAATAACTTCTTCTAAGGTTGGGATTTTATATTTGCCTCCAACTAAAACATCTTCTAATTCATCTAGTGTATAGCTCTCAATATCGCCTTTAGCATTGGTTACTCGATCGAGAGTATCATCGTGAAAAACAACAAGTTCTCCACTTTTTATCTTGTACACATCAATCTCAATCATATCACAATGCAAATCAATGGCTTTTACAACTGATTCAACTGTATTTTCGGTAATATGCCCCATGGCACCTCGATGTCCAATGCGCAACGTTTTTGATTCTTGAGCAATGGTTGTTGAGGTGATTACGGTACAGAGTAAGGATAAAAAAGGCAAGCTTAATTTCATATTCAAGGTATTGATTAGTGAAAAGCAAAAGTGAATAAATTATACAGGAAAGTGATTACCTACACATTATCATACTGTAACTAAAAGGCAAAGTCTTTCCATAGGAATAAATCAAAACTTTAGGTTTAAGGTAGTGACAATTGAATAAAAAAGCGAACTTTTTTAGAAAAAAGTTCGCCTTACTTATTTATTTGTTAGTGTAAATCGTTGAGTATCTCTTTTACAGCGCGTTCTAACTGAGGATCTTCATCAAGTAAGCGGTGCATAAAGGTATTCTTAACATAAATATCAGGAGCAACTCCTGTTTTTTCGAGATTATCTCCTTCTAATGTATAGGTTCCCCAAGAAGGTAGACGATAAAAAGAGTTATCGACTAAGGACTTACCTGAGGTGAAAATGATCCAACGATAGGTTTCTTGCCCGATGATTTTACCCAATTTTAAGGCTTTGAAACCAGCGGCTGTCATTTCGGCATCGCTTAGCGAAAACTCGTTAATAAGCAATACAATTGGTTTTCCACTTGGACTAAAATTGCTTTGCATGGTCAGTTTTCCCTCTCTATATTTCCATTGTAGATAAGGACGCTGCGCTAAAAAATTTAATACCTTATCGTGTACATTTCCTCCCGTATTAAAACGAAGGTCTAAAATAACTCCTTCTTTGTGGTGCTCTTGTTCCACCATATCCAATAAGAATTGCTCCAATTCTGTTGATCCCATGTTTTTCATGTAGCTATAGGCAATTCGATTATCACTCCATTCGTTTACGCGTTGTTTGTTGTGGTGAATCCATTCATCGTACAAGAGGTTTTTTTGTACAGTAAAAGAAATTGGGTGTAGTTTAACGCTAATTTCTTTCGCACCACGCAAAAAGGTCAGCTCAATTTCCTCCTGTGTATGGGCAAACGTAAAGTAATCATCGCGGTTGTGTTTCGTATCGACTTTGTTTCCGTTTACATGTGTTAAGATATCTCCTTTTTGTAGGGATATCGTTTTGGTTGCAGCGGGTGATTTGCGTAAAATACGCGCTACTTCAAATGGATTAGCCTCAGAGAATAGTAGTCCCGTCTCTACCGTATTGTATTGCAGTCTCGTTTTTTCTTCTTCTCCTGTTGAGGTGAAACCCAAATGTGAAGATCCCAATTCACCCAACATGTCATTGAGTAAAATACGAAGGTCATTTCTATTGTTTACATAGGGAACAAAAGAGGCAAAATAATCTTTGGTTTTCTTCCAGTCCAACCCGTGAAATGTTTCGTCATAAAAGTTTTCTTCCACACCAGCCCAAGTTTCTTCAAACATTTGCTTAAATTCTTCCGCAAGATTCTTAGTAAAGGAATAGGTGATAGTAATCTTTTCTGGCGTACCTTTATCTAAGGCAAATTTGTAGATGTTATGACCACTTAATGCATAGATGTTTTTGTCTTTTCGAAGTAGTGAACTCATGGACTGATCAAAGACCTTTTCTGTTTTGTCTTTTTCGAAAGGCTCATATATTTTTCGGTACAACGTATATTTTCCATTCTCTTGATTGGAAGTGTAATAAACGTATTCTTTTTTATCCTCTTTAAAAACAGTTGGACTTAGTTGATTGCCAAATTTGTCACTGACCAATTCTATGCGCTCCAGTAGGTCTTGTGTATTGATTTGAACTACAGGTGTTGAAGTTGTTTTTTGATCTTTTTTATTCTTGCTTTTCTCTTTTTCTTCTTCTTTAATCTCCGTAAACAATTGATCAAATTGATCGGATTTGAAAGGATCAGCATACCAATCTAAAGCAAGTCGATAAATACTTGCATTTTGCATCCCCATAGGATAGGAAGGATTTAGGCGATCACTGGTAAAATAAATGTATTTACCAGAAGGTGACCAAGTGGGATTCGTTTCAGAAACTCCAGTATTAGTTAAATTTAGCGTTTCTTTTTTCTTGATGTTGTAAAGAAAAATATCATCTTCAAAGTTGCGTTTTGCCGTAAAAAGCACATAAGCACCATCAGGTGAAAAGGAAGGTGGTGCACTTTGGAACGCCCATATTTCATCTTTGATAATCGTTTCAGTGCTCAAAGTATTCAAATCAAGTAAGCGGATTTCATCTCGTCCGCTACTGTAGACGGCTTGCGTTAACGTTGCATTCAACGTTAGATCACGATTATTTCGCGCATCAAAAGTAAGCTGCTTTGCTTTTGCTTTGCCGTTGGCAGTAAGGGTAAACCAGTTTTGATACCCTTGATAGGTTTGACTAAAGATAAGCGTTTCATTGTCTTTAAGCCATTGAACTTCCATCGCACGTTCTGTACCATCGGTGATGGGTTGTACAAATTTCCCTTCAATATCTGATACAAAAACAATTCCTCTACTGATAAAAGCAAGCTTTTTTCCATCGGGTGAAATCGAAAAGAAACTGATGTTGTCTGCTACAGTAAAGGTTTGTTCCTTAGTAAGAACAGCATTGGTGTTTAATGTGATGTCAAGTGGGCGGATTTGAGTGGTTTGGGTATCAAATACCATCAATTGATAATCTTTTTCAAAGATTACTTTGCTTCCATCTGCGGATACAAAGGGTTTTTTAATCGAAGAATCAAACGCTGTTAAAGCTGTTTTTACCCCATTTTTGAAGGTGTAAAGGTTATAGTGTCCGTTGTTTTCGTCTGAAATAAAATAGATTTTACCTTGGCGATCTACTGTGGCATTAAAGTCTTTTCCGTTGTAATCCGTATATTGTTTAAAGGCTTGTGTCGTTGGATTATAACCCAAAATATCAGGGTTGTTTTCTCCTTTGTAACGTTTACGCGTCACCTGATTGACACTTTCTGTTGAATTTGTAAATAAGTATTCTCCCGTAGGAGTTTCTACTAATCCATTTGTATTATTGAAGTAGTTTGTAAATAGTGGAGTAGGTGTACCACCGTCTTTACTTATTTTGAAAGAAGCATAATTGTTATAGGCATTACTAGTAAAGTAGAGCGTTTCGCTATCCCAACTCCAGCTTTCCATTTCATCTGTTGCTTGATGATAGGTGAGTTGTCGAATAGGTCCTCCTGTCAAAGGCATAATGAAAATATCTTTATTGCCATATTGATCGGAACTAAAAGCTAGCCATTTGCCATCAGGTGATACGCTGGGGTTGGTTTCATTTCCCGGTAAGGCAGTCAAACGGACCGCTTCTCCACCTTGTGTTGACACTTGCCAAATATCACTATCAAAACTAAAGTAAGCAGTAGCTCCATCGGGACTTAACGAAGGGGTAGAAGTAAAGTGAACACGTTGTTGCCCCCACAATATCGATGTCAGCGTTAAGGTTAGAAGCGTAATCGTATGTTTTATCATGATCCTATATTTTTTCTAAACTTAAAACTATTTTGTAGAACCCCCAAGTTGTTCTTTGCTCTTTGCTTTTTGTGTGGTTTATTTCATTAAGGTTATATTTTATTTTCACCACTCACCACTCACTATCTCCCATCTCCATAAAAAAAACGCTGCCTGAAAAGGCAGCGTTTTTTTATTTATTTTCTGGACTTCCGTACAAATCGAACTCTGTTGCTTCATCAATGGTGATATTGGCAAATTCTCCAATTTTTAGGTAGTGTTTAGTAGCATCAATTAGAACTTCGTTGTCTACATCTGGGCTATCAAACTCTGAACGGCCAATGAAGTGGTTTCCTTCTTTTCTATCAATAATACAACGGTAAGTATTTCCAATTTTTTCTTGATTTAATTCCCAAGAGATTTGTGCTTGCACTTCCATAATCTCATTAGCTCGTGCTTGTTTTACCTCTTGTGGAACATCGTCTTCTAGTGAATGAGCGTGTGTATTTTCTTCATGAGAATAGGTAAAACAACCCAAACGTTCAAAACGCATTTCTTGTACCCAATTTTTTAGGATTTGGAAGTCTTCTTCGGTTTCTCCTGGATATCCAACGATTAAAGTTGTTCGGATGGCCATTCCTGGAACTGCTGCTCTGAAATCGTTCAACAATTTTGTTGTTTTTGCTTGTGTAGTACCACGTCGCATTGATTTCAAGATATTATCCGAAATATGTTGTAGGGGAATATCAATGTAATTGCAGATTTTAGGCTCGCGCTTCATCAATTCTAATACATCCATAGGAAACCCTGTAGGGAAAGCATAGTGTAAGCGAATCCATTCGATACCTTCGACTTTAGTTAGATTTTCAAGTAATTCTGCCAGGTTTCTCTTTTTGTACAAGTCTAATCCGTAATAGGTTAAATCTTGGGCGATCAGAATTAATTCTTTTACGCCATTTTTAGCTAAACCTTCAGCTTCTTTTACCAATTTTTCAATAGGTTGCGAGATGTGTTTTCCACGCATGATTGGAATAGCACAGAAGCTACAAGGACGGTCACATCCTTCTGCAATTTTCAAATACGCATAGTTTTTAGGTGTGGTCGTTAAACGCTCACCTAAAAGTTCGTGTCTATAATCTGCACCTAATGCTTTTAATAAAAGAGGTAAATCCGTTGTTCCAAAGTATTGATCTACATTGGGGATTTCTGCTTCTAAATCTGGCTTATATCGTTCAGATAAACAACCTGTTACGAATACTTTGTCTACAATACCTTGCTCTTTTTTATCTACGTATTCCAATATCGTATTAACCGATTCGGCTTTGGCATTGTTAATAAAACCACAGGTGTTGATGACAATAATATTTGCTTCGTCATTCGTTGCTTCATGCGTAACGTCTTTACCACTAGCTTTTAATTGTCCCATTAACACTTCACTGTCGTAAAGGTTTTTAGAACAACCCAAGGTTACAACGTTTATCTTGTTCTTTTTTAAAGATTTAGTTCTCATTTGTTTGAAAAAAATTGGACTGCAAAAGTACATTTTTTTTCTTTATAGCGATGAAGCTTTTTGAGAATTATAAGAACTGTTGTGGTAATCTAAAATGATTCCGTTTTAGTAGCAGGTGAAAAAAAGTGGTAGAACCAAAAAAAAAGTGATAATCTCAGAACGATTATCACTTTGTTATTTTGATTGTTTGGGTGGTATTACAATTTAAAAATACCTCCAAATGCTATTACTGTTTCACCAAACCAAAAGTTGTGAAAAGCTTTGTCTTTTTTACTTGCTGTTGTGCGAACATCATACATATCGATAAATCCTCCTTTTAATTCTGCTTGAACAAAGAAGTGTTTGAAGAACGTAACGTTTAACCCCGCTTTTGCAGAGAAACCTAATCCAGACACGTGGAATTCATCGTATCGTTCTTTTCCTAAAAGGGTTGTATTTGTTTTAGGGTAGATTATACCAAAACCAAGACCTTCTGTTACGTTGATTTGAATTTTATCTGTGTTGTAGATATTGAATAATTTGGAAATATCATCGACGCGATTTACCTCTACGTTTAAGTAGTTTAACCCGTCAGTATGTTCAAATTTCAAAAACTCTTCTGTTAATAGTACTTGGTCAGGATGTCCTGGAACTTGTTCTCCATAGGTTCCTTGTCCATAGTATTCTCCTGTATAGTTAACCGTTTGGTTTTGACGCATCACATATTTCATATGATCTACTCCAATGGAAATGTTGTACTTATCGGTAATAAAGTATCCAATTCTCAAGTTCGTTTGTGGAATCGTCATACGCCCAGGATTGATATAATCTACGTGCCATCCTTTTGGTTTGTCATCTGCTTTTACATCTTTGATTGTAAAGTCGTAGTTTTCTCCTCTAAATCGGATGTCTGAATTGGTGTAATATCCTCTATTTCCTCCCCAGTATATATAAAATTTACCTTTATTTGAGGCTGTATAACGCAAAGGCGTAGTGGTTGTCTCTTGTGCAAATCCTACTGTAGTTGCCAATAAGCATACGCTAGCAATAATTTTTAAAAAGGCTTTCATTCGATTGAATTTTTTAGTTTCTAAAATTTGATGCAAAAATACAATAAAAAAATCTCTTTAAGAGTTTATCCTTAAAGAGATTAATAGTATTAAAAATTCTAATCTAATTAGAAACTAATGTTGTACGATAAGCTAAACCAGTTTTCTTTCATCTTCCAAGTTCCGTTGTCATAGAGGTTATTCACTGTCAAATCTAAGAGGCTTGTTTTGTAATCACGTGCAGAGTGGGAATAGGCGAAATCCAATCTTGAATTGCCAAATTCATACCCAATACCGGCAGAGAAACTGTTGAGGTCTCCAGAGTATTTAATGTTTTTATATGGGCTTTCTTCATAGCGATATCCTGCTCTAAAACTAACTTGTTTTACGCGATATTCTGCCCCAATACGCAATTCACTTGCTACTTTCATTTCTGCTGTATAAAACTCATTCAACGCACTATAGGTATGATCGTTTTTAGGTCTAAATGTAGAACCCTTGTGATCTCTAATTCCGTAATCTACACTGATTAATCCACGTTGATTGAAAATATAAGCCAAACTTCCTGTATATTTCGCCGGTGTTTTTAGTTTGTAACGCTCGTAAATATTAACAACATCAGGGTAAATAGAGCGTCCATCTTTATTGTTAAAACGCATGGTTTGTACACCTTGTGTCAATTCATCGTGTAAGTTATACCAGGTAGGTGATTCATAAGCTACCCCAGCTCTCAATTGATCAGTTACCTGTCCGATTACCCCTAAGTTAAGAGAGAACCCAGTACCATAGGTGTAAAGGTAGTTGGAAAACTCTATACTCTCAATCATGTCTTTATCCAAGTTCGAATGATTTCGTTCGACTGCATGTGAAGTTTGGGTATAATCATAAACGTGTAAATTCAAGTTACCTCCTACAAATATGCGATCGCCTAGTTGCGCAGAGAAGTTGCCTGAGAATTTACTGTTGTGACCACTTGAACTTACGTATTTACCTTGTGTATAGATGTCGGTGTTCTTCCCGTAGTTACGCGTATATTCGCCGTCTTTCTCTCCTGGATTGATGATAAAACCTTCATACCCTAAAAACGCTTGTTGGCCTGCGAAGCCCTCGTAGTATCCTGCATCCATATAACCTTGATGAATATTACTACTGTTTAGAATAGCATGTGGGATTTTATTAGCAGCAGCAGCTTGGTAAAAATATTCGCCAAGTGAGGTACCTTGGCCTGTTCCTAGCATATTATAATCGTTGTTTAAGTTCTTTGTGCTTTCATAGTTAAATCCAACCGTGAATTTCTTCATAAAAGCAGAAGGACTATTGGAGTTAAAAACGAAAATAGCACCTACTTGTCCCACTTCGACCCCTGTATAGTTTTTAGACTGGGTTTGGTTCATGTAGTCTACTTTATTGTTTTTATTGACAACGGATAAACTAAAAGTAGCTTGGTTATAGTTGAAAATTGCACCTCCTGCTGGGTTGATTTTTAAGGCAGATAAATCCCCTCCAACAGCTCCAAAGGCACCGCTCATCCCTCGGAATCGAGCTGTACCATTCATGTCTGAATCAGAATATCTCGAAATGTCTAACGGATTATTTTCTTGTGCTTGTATGGCTCCTATTGTTAGAAGATATGCACCTATTCCAAGAATAAATTTATTTATATACATAATGTGTTTCAAATAAGTTAAGAGAATTATCTACTGCGAGAGCTACTACTGCTGCGGCTGCTTCCACCTCCACCACTATAGCTACTTCTTGAACTACCCGAAGAACTTGATCGACTATAGTTGCTACCTGAAGAACTTGATCGACTATAGCTACTACCCGAAGAGTTTGATCGACTATAATTGCTGCCTGAAGAGTTCGAACGACTATAAGTACCTGACGAATTTCCGCGGTTGTAATTACTCGATGAGTTGGATCGACTATAGTAGTTGTTTGATGAGCTTGGTCTGCTACTGTTGTAGTAACTTCCATTCGTTGTACTACCTGAGTTGCCACGGGAATAGTAACTGTTACTTCCTGTAGAAGTAGGACGAGTTCCTTGATAGGTAGATCTCGAATAGTAGCTATTCGAATTAGAAGTGGCATTTGAACCGTTTGATCTCGAGTAGTAGTTCGCATTTCTCACACTGTTTCCATTGTAAGATGATCTTGAATTACTACTGTAAGACGATCTCGATCCAGTCGCATAATGTGCGTAATAAGGTCTTGTGTAGTAAGGATAGTAGTATCCACCGCCATAGTAAGGATAACCACCATAGTAGTGGTGCCAAGGTCTATAATAACCGCCCCAGCCAAATCCAAAACCAAAGCTTAATCCCCAACCACCGCCGTAGTAATACGGATCGTAGAATGGATCATAATAGCCATAGCCCCAATAAGGTCTGAAACCGTTGTCGTAATAGTTGATCTGAATACTTGTAGGTTCTGTTCCCCATGAACCATAACTAACAGCTCTATTCGGTTGATTATTAAGTATACTGTCATTTACAGGCGAATTGTAGGCATTTACATCCGTAAAATAGTCCATATCCTGATTGAGTGATGCGAAGTAATTTTCGTAGTAATTAGCTGAATTATTACCTGTATAGGGATCGACTTGTGTGCGCTGACCATAAATGCCATCTTGATTGTAAGACGCATTCTGATAAGAGCCACAAGAAATCGCGAATCCTCCTAGAAGTAAGAAAAGGCTGATTCTTCTCATCTTTCGTGTTAATTGAAGAATTGTAGTCATTTTCGATGGTATTTTAATTGTTGTTAAAAACAAATTTAGTTACTTTTGTGGAATTATTATAGTTAATTAAGAGTTAAACAACTTAACTGCTAATATATTAAAAATGAGCAAGAATATTACTAAGAGAAGTGAGGACTATTCGAAATGGTACAATGAGCTTGTTGTAAAAGCTGATTTGGCCGAAAATTCGGGAGTTCGAGGATGTATGGTTATTAAACCATATGGCTATGCGATTTGGGAGAAAATGCAAGCAGAGTTAGACAAGAAGTTCAAAGAAACTGGACATCAAAACGCGTATTTCCCCTTATTCATCCCCAAGTCTTATTTTAGTAAAGAGGCAAGTCACGTGGATGGATTTGCAAAAGAATGTGCAGTAGTGACTCATTACCGTTTAAAAACGGCAGAAGACGGAAAAACAATTGAAGTAGACCCAGATGCGAAGTTAGAGGAAGAATTAATCGTTCGTCCTACATCGGAAACCATTATTTGGGATACGTATAGAAAGTGGATTGAATCGTATCGCGATTTGCCAATTTTAGTCAACCAATGGGCGAATGTAGTTCGTTGGGAGATGAGAACGCGTTTGTTCTTAAGAACAGCAGAGTTTTTATGGCAAGAAGGGCATACAGCACATGCGACAAAACAAGAAGCGATAGCAGAAGCAGAGCAAATGTTAGACGTATATGCTGATTTTGCAGAAAACTTTATGGCTATTCCAGTGGTAAAAGGATTTAAAACGGAAAATGAACGTTTTGCTGGAGCAATTGAAACCTACTGTATTGAAGCATTAATGCAAGATGGAAAAGCATTACAAGCGGGTACATCGCATTTCTTAGGGCAAAATTTCGCTAAAGCATTTGACGTGAAGTTTACTAGTCAAGAAGGAAAACAAGAATATGTATGGGCTACCTCATGGGGAGTGAGTACGCGATTAATGGGGGCGTTGATTATGACGCATTCGGATGATAGCGGATTAGTATTACCTCCAAATTTGGCGCCTATTCAAGTAGTAATTGTGCCTATTCACAAAACCGATGAACAATTAGAGGCAATTCGTGAAGAAGTGAAAAAAGTAACGGATCGATTCAAAAAATTAAATATCTCATTTAAGTTCGACGATCGCACGACGTTTAAACCAGGATGGAAGTTCAACGAGTATGAGTTAAAAGGAGTGCCTTTGCGCATAGCTATTGGTCCGAAAGACTTAGAGAACGGAACCTTTGAGGTTGCGCGTCGCGATACGTTTACCAAGGAAATCGTTGCAAAGGAGAATATCGTTACTTATGTACAAGACATGTTAGAAGAAATTCAAACGAGTTTATACGATAGAGCGAGAACGTATAGAGATTCACATATTACTGAAGCGAACTCTTTTGAAGAGTTTAAAGAATTGTTAGAAAATAAAGGAGGATTTATTTCTGCACATTGGGATGGTACCGTGGAGACGGAAGAGAAGATTAAAGACTTAACTAAAGCTACAATTCGCTGTATTCCAATTGATAGAAAAGAGGAAGACGGATTTTGTGTGTTAACAGGAGCACCTTCGAAGGGTCGCGTGTTATTCGCAAAAGCGTATTAGAAATAAAAATTTTTGTTTTTTCTCTTGCGGGTTTGAAAATATATTGTACTTTTGCATCCGCGTTAGATAAACAAAATGGTCCGTTCGTCTAGGGGTTAGGACGCCAGGTTTTCATCCTGGTAACAGGGGTTCGATTCCCCTACGGACTACAAGTTCTTTTGAAGCTAACGCATTTGGTCCGTTCGTCTAGGGGTTAGGACGCCAGGTTTTCATCCTGGTAACAGGGGTTCGATTCCCCTACGGACTACACGTTCTTTTTAGAAGTAATAAACGCATTTTGGTCCGTTCGTCTAGGGGTTAGGACGCCAGGTTTTCATCCTGGTAACAGGGGTTCGATTCCCCTACGGACTACAGATTCTTTTTAAGAATTAATAATGCATTTTGGTCCGTTCGTCTAGGGGTTAGGACGCCAGGTTTTCATCCTGGTAACAGGGGTTCGATTCCCCTACGGACTACAAGATTCTTTCGAGAATCACAATTGATATTTTGGTCCGTTCGTCTAGGGGTTAGGACGCCAGGTTTTCATCCTGGTAACAGGGGTTCGATTCCCCTACGGACTACAGTTCTTTTACAGAATTAATTATTACCAAATTATGGTCCGTTCGTCTAGGGGTT
>JASLHL010000092.1 GCA_030152225.1 Flavobacterium sp.
TGTTGATGCTCGATTAGAAGTAACGTTCTACAGAACATTAGACAACGCAACCAATGTGGTTAATGCTATTGATTTGAGTAGAGAGTTTGTTAATGACATACCAAATAATCAAACGATTTATGCAAGAGTAGCGTATACGAATGGAACGTGTTCAGCAATTGTTGAGGTTGATTTAGTCGTTCATCCTAAGGTTGTCGTGAATGAGTTTGTAGAGGTAAACGTATGTGTTGAAAATCTAAATAGAGAGGTCATTCTTGATTTAACAACGAATGAACTTGAAATACTAAATGGATTAAACGCAAGTGAATATCAAATTACCTACTATACATCAAGAAATGATGCAAATTTAAAAGTGCGCCCTATTTCTAATCCACAACACTATTCTAGTACAGTTACAAGAAGCGTTTGGGTAAGAGTAGAATCAATTGCTACGGGATGTTATACATTGTCTAATTTAGTAATTGTTCCAATTCAGGCTCCTGCAATTGAAACATTGCCTATTTTCTCAGTATGTGAAGAGGCAGCGGATTCTGGATTTGCGAATTTCAATTTATCAGAGTACCTAAATGAATTTTTAGCTGGACGTACTGGATTGATGGTTGGTTTCTATGAAACAATAGATCATGCTGTAAATCAGGTTAATCCATTAAATGCAATAAATTATCGTAATACAGTAGCATATGAACAAATCATTTATGTGCGCTTCGAATCAGAGAATGGCTGTACAGCTTTACGTCCACTTACATTAAAAGTGTTAGCTGCACCAGTATTGAATATCCCTGAAGAGGCTGTTGGAATTTGTAGTGTATCTACAGATGGAATCGGTACTTTCGATTTATTAGCTTTAGTTAACGATTTGCAAAATGGCAATCCAAGTATCGCTATTACGTTCTTTGAAACAGAAGACAATGCAATAAACAATGTCTTTCCTATTCCTAACCCAAGAGCTTATACGAATTTGACTCCTGGTGGTGCAACAATCTATGTGAGAGGTGAATTAAGAGGAGGATGTTTTGCTGTGAAACCATTAGAATTAGAAGTGATTACTTCACCTGTTTTACCAATTGAATTGGATGACTTAGTGATGTGTTCAGCAGATGTTTTACAAAATTTTGCGTCTTTTGATTTAACCGTTCAAAGACAAGTGATTGTAAACGCACAAACAGATCCAAATAATACTGGACAGAATTTAGAGGTTAAGTATTATTTAAGTGAAGCAAATGCAAATGCGAATACAAACGCAATATCGAATCCTGCAGATTTTGTCAATACACGCGATAACCAAGTGATTTGGTATAGAGTGTACAACAAAAGATCTAGCTGTTTTGCAGTAGGTAGCTTTAAACTGATTGTGAATAAACCTTTAGCTTTGACTATTCCTGCGCCTATCATTCTTTGTCAACCAGAGTTGCCAAATACAGGTAGAACAGTCTTTGACTTAACAGTAAGAGAAATTCAAATTTTAGGTAGAGAAATTGATCGTGTAGAAGTAAAGTATTACGAGAATGAATATGATGCTAAACAAGATCGCAATGCAATTGCTGAT
Source organism: Flavobacterium sp. (assembly GCA_030152225.1). Lineage (GTDB taxonomy): Bacteria > Bacteroidota > Bacteroidia > Flavobacteriales > Flavobacteriaceae > Flavobacterium. The sequence continues at coordinate 1,547 of JASLHL010000092.1, forward strand.
CCTACACATTACGAAAACCTAGGTAACCCTCAAACAATTTGGGTAGGGGTGACAAGCTTTAATGGATGTAGAAGTTTTGTATCGATGGTTATACAAGTGAACCCTATACCAAATGTTACCTATACACCTAGAGCGATACATAAGTGTTTAGCAGATAGGTTAACAGGTAGTGCGGAATTCGATTTAACAAGTCGCGAATATGAGATTGCAAATCAATCTTCAGGCTATTTCTTTATGTACTATAATACAGAATTAGGTGCTACTATAAAGGATGAAGAGGATGAGATTTTATTCCCTGCACGTTTCGAATCGACAGGTACAACTGTATATGTTCGCGTAACTTTAGGTTCGTATGATGCACAGTGTTTTGTAATTGTACCATTAGATGTAGTTGTAGATCCATTACCTGTGTTTGATGATATTGTCTTCTTACACTGTATAGAAAATAGTACAGGATTCTCTACATTTAATTTGTTAGAAAAGAGAGATGAAATCTTGAATGGTGGAAGACCTGAAGACTTCGAAATCTATTTTTATGTGAAAGAAGCAGATGCATTAGTTCACAATATTAGTGAAGCAATTCCTGCAGATTATACCTATACAAACACAAAAGGTGGTCTGCAAGTAATTTACGTTCGCGTAGAAAATAAATTAACAGGTTGTTCTTATGTAGGACCAATGACATTAAAAGTTGAAGAAAAAGTAAAAGCTTTTGATATTGATACTACGGATACTTCGAGAATTGAAGCATGTGCAACACCTCCAGGACCTAATGGAACAGCAAATTTTGACCTAAATCAGTTCTCTGCAGAAATTGTTGGAACTCAAAATATTCCAGTAGGAGAATTAGGAATCATGTACGTATATAACAATACACCGATTCCAGTAGCTGAGGTAGGTAGTTTTAACTTGCCAATTGGCACGCATGAAATTACGGCTGTTATTAAACGTGTTGACACAGCTGATGAGACGTACTTGTGTACAGCTGAGGTTACTTTTACATTGACTGTAGAGGAAAGCCCAATTGCACCAGTATTACAAGGCGCGGTAGTTTGTATTGATTACAATACAGGTAAATTAGTAGATCCTTTCACTATCGACTCTGGTTATAAAGGAGATGATTATGAATTCCAATGGGAAAGTGCAGGAGCATTAGGCGCATTTGTAGCTATTCCAGGAGCAACTAAACCGTACTACGTAGTAGAAGATACAGCATTAGGTAATACATTTAGAGTCGTTGTAAAATACAAAGGACAAAAATGTTCTACAGCCAGTGGTGCAGTAGCGCTTACATTTGTTGAGGAAATTCCAATCAAAGTGGTAGGAGCGGATTCTAAAGGATTAATCAGTGAATTAGATGGAGATGAAAGAGTCACTGTGACCATTTCTTCTCCGCAAGAGTCTGGTACATTTGAATATGCTTTAGATGGTGGAGCTTATCAAGATTCAAGAGTGTTCTATGATGTTGCAAATGGTGCACATAGAGTTTGGGTTAGATATAAAAATGAGAAATCAATTTGTCCACAATATTTAGACATTTTTGTTTTAGGATATCCAAAATTCTTTACTCCAAATGGAGACGGATTTAATGATACTTGGAACATTGCAGCACTAAAAGGACACCCTGAAGCTGTAATCTATATCTACGACAGATTTGGTAAATTATTGAAACAACTTAGCCCTTCTCAAGAAGGATGGGATGGAACATTTAATGGGAAACCGATGCCGTCAACAGATTACTGGTTTACTGTTGAATATTTAGAAGAAGCTAGACAAGCGAATCAAGTGCCTAGAAAAGTTCAATTTAAAGGACATTTCTCATTAAAACGATAAGTTAGAATATGAAGATATTTAAGAAAAGATATTTAGCAGTTGCGTTATTGGTTACTCAAATGAGTAATGCGCAAGACGGTGGATTACCTATCTATTCGGATTATTTGTCTGATAACTATTACTTACTTCACCCAGCAATGGCGGGATTAAAAAATAGTACACAGGTGCGAGGAGCTATAAGACAACAATGGGGAGATGTAGATGATGCTCCCCAAACGCAAACATTAACAGCTAATACCCGAATCGGAGAACGATCGGGTATTGGTATCATCGCTTTCTCAGATAAAAATGGATACCATTCTGAAGCTGGAGCGAAGTTAACGTATGCTCACCATATTACTTTTAGTGAGTCGCGTTATGAGTTGAATATGTTGTCTTTTGGTATGAGTGCTGGTTTCTCTCGTGTTACATTAGACGAAACAAAATTCGGATCCATCTACGACCCTACATTAAGCGGTGGTCTAGAAGTAAAAGATAGTTACTTTACCGTAGACTTCGGAGCTGCTTATCACAGAGAAAATTTCTTCTCTATGTTGACAGTGAAGAATGCAGTAACGAGTAAGAGAGAACTTTATACGGATGTAGAAAGTGATAATTTACGCCGTTATTTATTAGGTGCAGGTTATACTTTTGGTAACGTAAGATTCAACGGTGGTTGGATGTATGAGCCTTCTGTATTACTTCAATACGTTGAAGAAACGGAATTGAAACTTGTAGATATCAACATGAAAGTGTATAAAACATTCGACAATGCAAAATTATGGGCAGGGATTTCTTACCGACGTGATTTTGACAACGAAGAATATATGAAAGGTGGTAAAACTAAAAAGCAAGCACTACAAAGTTTGAGTCCTCTTATCGGAGGTTCTTACAAAAACTTTAGCTTAACGTACACCTACACGCATGAGCTAGGGGATAATACGTTTAATAAAGGAGGTTATCACTTATTTACACTAGGTGTGAATATATTTGCAAAACGCAGTTCGTTGGATTGTAATTGTCCAAACTTACATGATTAATAAAAAAAGTCCCGATATTTATCGGGACTTTTTTTTTAAATGCTAGTTTATGATTATAAAAGAAATAAGAGGAAAGTATCCTCAAATCGAAGCAGATTGTTATCTCGCAGAAAATGTAACGATTGTTGGTGATGTAACTATAGGAAAGCAATGCAGTGTTTGGTTTAATGCGGTGATACGTGGAGATGTAAATGCAATTACAATCGGAGATAAGGTTAATATCCAAGATGGTGCAATTATTCACTGTACGTATGAAAAACACCCTACTGAGATTGGAAATAATGTTTCTATCGGACATCAAGCCATGGTTCACGGTTGCGTCATCCACGATAATGTATTGATTGGGATGGGGGCTATTGTAATGGATAATTGTGTCGTACACAGTAATACCATAATTGCTGCTGGCGCTGTCGTTACACAAAATACAGTGGTTGAATCAGGAAGCATTTACGCTGGTGTTCCTGCTAAAAAAGTAAAAGATATTAACGCTTCTGACTTCGCTGGAGAGATCCAACGTATCGCAGATAATTATGTGATGTATTCGAGTTGGTATCAAGAGTAGTGAATGGTGAGTAGTGAATGGTGAGTAGTAGGTGAGTAGTAGGTGAGTAGTAGGTGAGTAGTAGGTGAGTAGTGAATGGTGAATAGGTGAGTAGTGAATGGTGAATAGGTGAGTAGTGATGAAATGAGTATACATCTCACCACTTACCACTTACCCATTTCCTTTTTCCAATAAAAAAAAGCATAGAGAAATCACTATGCTTTTTTTTATTGTTAGAATTGAATTTCTCGAACGAGATGATGGGAGGGAATAAACGTTTTTAAAACAGTAGTATCCACATTGCTATAAAAAATACAGGTACCAGGAGTTATACTGTCGTTGAGTAAATTGTTTTGCTCCAATATTTTTTGCGTGTGTTTGGCAACGGCTTCACCAGAATCAATGATTAGGATATCATCGGGAATAATGGATTTGATGATTGGTTTTAAATAGGGGTAATGGGTACATCCAAGTACGAGGGTGTCCATTCCTTGTTCAACCATGGGGATTAAGTACCGTTTCAAGAGATCTTTGATTTCTTGGGACTCTAATTTTCCCGATTCGATGAGTGTAACTAAATTATAGCCTATTTGCTCAATTATTTTTACGTTAGGGTATAGTTTGAGCTTGGCGGTAAATAAATCGCTTGTAATAGTTCCTTTGGTAGCTAAAACACCTATTGTTGAGGTTTTGGTTAGAAGTGAAGCAGGTTTGATTGCTGGTTCTATTCCAATAATGGGGATGCTAAAGGAAGCTCGTAGTTCGTCAATTGCATTTGTTGTTGCGGTATTACAAGCAACAACAACAATTTTACACCCTTGATCAACGAGGTGTTTGACGTTTTTATGTGATAACGCAAGTATGGCTTCTTTGGTTTGGGTGCCATAAGGTGCATTCTTTTGATCTGCTAAAAAAACAGTGTTTTCATTTGGCATTCGTTTGTTTATTTCCTGCCATATTGTGGTTCCACCTATACCAGAATCAAAAAGTCCTATTGGATTTGTATTTTTCATAAGTAGAACAAAAATAAAAAAGTCCGTCATAAAAACGGACTTTTCAGTGTATAATCGTAAAATTAATTTATACCTAATTCTTTTTTAACATCAGCAGCTAAATCTGTACCGTCAGCTAATAATACACCAGATCCCATTGAAGAGTCTAATACGTATTGAACACCTTGTGCACGTGCAACTTTCTGAATAGCTGTTCTTGCTTTTTCAAAAATAGGTTGAGTTAAATCAACTTCTTTCTTTTGTAATTCTTGTCCAGCTGTAGTTTGGAACTGTTGAATTCTTTGTAGAAGACCTTCAACTTCTTTTTGTCTTTCTTCGTTTACTGCATCACCTACTGTAGCAGCTTCTGTTTGGTATTTTTGAGCTTTAGTTTGATACTCAGTTACCATTGTTTCGTATTCTTTTTGATATTTTTCACCTAATGCTTTCAGTTCTGCCTCCGCTGATTTCATAGCAGGCATTACTGTAATTAAAGCTTGAACATCAATGTGTGCAACTTTAGTTTGCGCTGTTGCTGTTGTTGCGCTAACGCCAAAAAACATTACTGCTGCAATCAATAAGGATTTCATTTTTTTCATTGTATTCGTTTTTTATATTATTTTACTTGTTACTTGATTATTTGTTTCTTGCGGCTTCAATTTGTCTTTTCATTTCTTCTTGTTCTTGAAGCATTTTTCTGCGTTTTTCTTCTTGTTCCTCTTGCACACGCTTTTTAATTTCTTCTTGTTTGCGCTGCGTTTCTTCTATTTGTTTACGACGTTGTTCTAAAGCGTCTTTTTTCTTTTGTTCGACTTCTTCTCTGCGTTTTTCTTCTGCAGCTTTTCGTTCAGCAATAAGCTTTTCAAGTTCGTCGTTCTTGTCGTTTTTTTGTTGCTGTTCAGCTTCTAAGCGTCGGCGATCCTTTTCTTCTTGTTGTTTTCTTTCGCGTTCTGCTTTTACTCGTTCAGCTTCTTCTTGTTGCTGCTTGATTTGTTCTTCTCTATCGCGTTGAAGTTGCTCTCGCTTTTCTTTATCGTCTTGCTTTCTTTTTTCAATCTCCTCTTGTTTCTGTTGAAGTAATTGTTTTTGAGCTTCGATTTTTTCTTGTCTAAGGCGTTCCGCTTCTTCTCTTTTTTCTTCCAGTTCTTTCAGCTTCTGTTCTTGTTGGCTTTTTAGCATGTCTTCTTTTGTAGACTGCTCTTTTTGCTCTTTGTCTTGCTGTTTTTGCTGCTTTTCCTCTTTTTGTTCCTTGCGCATTTGACGTTCAGCCTCTTCGCGTCTGCGTTGCTGTTCTTCACGTCTACTTTGTCTAAGCGCAATCGCATCCTCTTCTTTTTCTTCTAGCTCAACTGCTTCTACTTGTTCTGCAGTCATGTTTTGCTTTCTGCGTGCTGAGGTCATACGACGAATGACTAAGTTACTAATATCGTAACGTTTGTCTGCTATCAACATCGTAGTTTCTGCATTTTTGTCTAATACATAATCGTATTTTCTCGCTTCAGCAATATCCTGAACCATCGCAAAAACCTGATCTTGAATCGGTTTAGCTAAACTAATTTTTTGCGAAAAATATTCGCCATCGGTACCAAAATATTTTTGTTGATATTTTAAAAGATCGTCTTCGAGTTCGCTAATACTTTCCTCTTTTTCATTAATCAAATCACGTGTCAATAAAACGCGTTCATTGGCTAAAGCTGTTTTGAGGTTTTTTATATCTTCCTTTTTCTTGTCAATTTCTTGCTTCCAACCTTCAGCACGAGTCGATAGTTGCGCACTTGCTTCGGTGTATTCTGGTACATGTTGCAAGATTAGTTCCATATCAATATAGGCAACTCGAGCAGACCCTCCTTGTGCAAAGGAAAAGGAATAACCAAAAATACTGATTAAAAAAATAAAAAGATACCTCATAAGTTGTTAAATTTTAGCAAAGTGTATCACTAAAACTGTTGTCCAAGGATAAAGTGAACCTCCCAGCCGTTTTTCTCACGTAATCCTGGAGGTGCATCAAACCCATATCCAAAGTCAATACCCAAGAGACCAAACATTGGCATAATCACGCGAACACCTAATCCAGCAGATCGTTTTAAATCGAATGGATTGTATTCTTTGAATGAATCGAATGCTGCTCCAGCCTCTGCAAATGACAATACATAAACAGATGCACTTGGTTTTAGTGTAATAGGATAACGTAATTCTAGGGTGAATTTATTGTATATCGTACCTCCAATTTGTTCTCCGTTTTGATTGATTGGTGTTAAAGCTTGGTTTTTATACCCTCTTAATTGGATCACTTCACGTCCATCTAAAGAGAAGTTTGCCAATCCATCTCCACCAACGTAGAAACGCTCAAACGGTACAACACCACGGTTGTTGTTGTAGGCACCCATATAACCAAATTCCCCAACTGTTCTAAATACTAATTTATCATAAATTGTGGTATACCAGTCTCCTTTGAACTTTAATTTGTAAAATTCTAACCAGTTGAATCTTTTTTGATCCACTTTACTAGCATCAGCAGTCGCATCTTGCCAATTACTTACAGGTTGACCTGATGCATTTAAGTAAGTTCCTTCTGGAATAACTAAACCAGTATTGGGATCCACTTGTCCAGGTCTTGATTTGTATTTGTATTCTTGCTGGTTGGCAAGATTCTTATAATCAACGTTGTTGAATAAGGAATAGGGTGGAGTAAATTTACCACTGATACTAAAGAAAGAACCGAAAGTAGGAAAGTTTGGATCCATTCCTCGGTTATCTCTTCTTAATTCAACTTCATATGCTAAGTTTCTCGAAGAACCATCACCGAATGTAAAAAGTCCAGTGTTGTAGTTTTTCATATCATAGTATTGGAAACTCAACGTATGTGACAAAACGAAATAATCATCAGGAACGCTTAATTGCTTGGCAACCCCTAGGTTAATTGTTGTAATGTCAAATCCTCTACTGCGGTCTGTTCTTCTGCTGTAGTAATCGTATAAGTTTTGTTTACTATAGGCAATGGTACCGAAAAGGTTAACTGGTTTCTTTTTACCCAACCAAGGTTCAGAGAAACTAATACTGTAGGTTTGGAAGTATGAGCTTCCTTGTAAGCGCAAGGCTAAAGATTGGCCATCTCCCATAGGGAAAGGATTGTAAGATTCTTTATTGAAAATATTGCGCAAAGAGAAGTTGTTAAATGACAATCCTAAGGTTCCGATGAAACCTCCTCCACCGTAACCCCCTTGTAATTCAACTTGACTTGATCCCTTTTCAGCTACTGACCATTCTACATCTACCGTTCCTGAAGCTGCATCCGCATTTTGGATATCTGGAACAATAGCTTGAGCATCAAAAATATTTAATTGTCCTAGTCGACGCATTGTTTCCATTACCATCGCTTTACTCCAGATTTCACCTGGTCTAGTTCGCAATGTACGGTGAATAACGTGATCGTGCGTATATTCATTGCCGCGTACGGTAATATTGTTGAAACGCGCAATAGGGCCTTCTGTGATTCGGATTTCGAAATCAATCGTATCATTCGCTGTTTTTACCTCTACTGGGGTAATGTTAGAGAAGAGATAACCATTATTTTGGTACTGGTTAGTTAAGTTGTAACCATCTGGATCTGCAGGATCGTTGATTCGTTTATTTAATAAAACGCCATTGTAGACTTCTCCTTTTCCAATTCCCAATACGTTATTCAGTTGGCTATTGGTGTAGACGGTATTTCCGATAAAGCGGATATCACCAATATAGTATTTGTTTCCTTCTTCTACATCAATGTTAATCGCAATGCGATTGGTTTTAGGATCATATGCAGTTGTATCTGTAAGAATACGCGCATCGCGGTATCCTTTTTCTTTGTATTTATCCACCAAACGATCCAAATCTTCTTCATATTTTGTTTGAATAAATTTAGAAGGTTTGAAGATGCGCAACGGATTAAAAGGACTGCGTTTCTTCGTGTCTTTTAATGCTTTGCGCAATTGTTTATTGGTTAATTGCTGATTTCCGTCAAAGGTAATATCCGAAATACGCACCTTTTTACCACGGTCAATCCCAACGATTAAATCGACATAACGACCTGTTGAATCGGTAGGTACTGTGTTTAGGGTTACTTTGGTATTGTAATATCCGTCTTTTTTGTACTTGTTTAAAAGGTAGTATTTGGTTGTAGAAAGCAAGTTCTCGTTGACAATTTTTCCTTTTGTCAATTTAGCTTCTTTGATTACCGTTTCTGATTTTGCTTTTTTATACCCTTTTACTTTAGCTGAGCTTAAACGAGGTAATTCGTTCAAAGACAATTCTAAATTAATCGTATCATTAACAACCGATGTTTCGTAAATGTTGATGTCTTTAAAGAAACCAAGTTTCCAAAGTTTTTTCAAAGCATCGCTAATCTCTTCTCCCGGAACAGCAATCTTTTGTCCTTTACTTAACCCTGTAAAAGTAACAACCGTTTGTGGGTTGTAATTGATTTTACCGGTAACTTTTATATCTCCTAAAATGTATGTTTTAGGGGTTTCTAGAGTAGGAATATAGTCCCCTTGTTGTGCTTGAGCACTGCTACAAATTAGACCTGCAATAAACAGGGCAAAAAGTGAGATGCCTTTTTGAAACATTATTTTCGTTTTTATTTAATTTGTTCACTAGTTTTTCCATACCTTCTCTCCCTTTGTTGATACGATATAATCGATCGATAAAGTTCGTCTTCAGAGAAGTCTGGCCATAATACCTCCGTAAAGTACAATTCAGCATAAGCGATCTGCCAGAGTAAGAAATTACTAATTCTCTGCTCCCCGCTGGTGCGAATTAACAAATCAACATCAGGCATATTATGCGTGTAAAGATGCTCATTAATAATTGATTCGTCAATACTGTCTTCTGAAATTATATTATTTTTAACTTTAATAGAAATTTCCTTAATTGCGTGTATTATTTCCGCTCTGGAGCCATAACTTAGTGCTAAAGTTACAGTCATCCTTTTGTTTTCTTTCGTTTTGTCAATTGTTGCTACCAATTTCTGACGTACTTTTTCTGGAAGTAATTCTAGATTTCCAATTGCATTAAGAGCAATTTGGTTTTCCATAAAAGTAGGGAGTTCTTTCGCGAGCGATTTCACAAGTAATTCCATTAGCTTGTCTACTTCATATTTGGGTCTATTCCAATTTTCAGTAGAAAAGGCATAGAGTGTCAAGTGTTCAATACCTAGTTCTCTGCATGTAGTTAGCGTGGTTCTCAGAGATTTGACTCCATTTTCATGTCCAATTGTTCTAAGGAAACCGCGTTGTTTGGCCCACCTACCATTGCCATCCATGATAATTGCAATATGCTTTGGTAGATTGCTCATGTTAATTTGTTCTTTCAATTTCATTTAATCTGCGCAATAACAAGGATTATGTCCAAAAGTATAACTTATTGTAATTCCAGAATAGAAAAACCAATCATTTCCGTTTTTTCCAAATCGAAAATTTTCCAATTTAGATTCGGAAGGGTAGCTTCCATCAAGGTTATTTGTAAAACTATAAGTCGCAGTAACTTCTGCATTAATATTAATTTGAGGATTAACTCTGATTTTCATTCCTGCAGCAAAGGGAATTGCTGCTGTGTACTTCTTGTCTCCTTTAGTGAGTCTTGAACCTCTAAAGTATAAGTCATTATAGCGAATTCCAGATACTCCTACATATAAATAGGGAGTCATTGCAAAATTTTCCTGATGTAAATCGAATTCAAAAAAATTAAATTCAAGACCTAAACTCAGTTGCTGTATGGTATTATCAAAACGCAACCCTCTTGCTTTTCTGCTTTCGCTTGAAGCATCAGCATCGTTACCAGTTAACTTTTGTTGACTGAAACTCACGCGATAGGAATGCCGTGGGCTTTTATTCCATCTGTAAAAAACGTTATAGCCTAGATTTTTAGGATTGATAAACTGAGAAGAACCAATGTCTCCAACATAGTTTGTGCCACCTAAACCAAAGCCCACCTCATGGATCTGAGCGTGTGCTAAAGGTATGCTAAGCAGTATGATAAATGTAAGTAAAGCCTTTTTCATTTTGTTAAAATAATTCACAAATATAATAATAATGAATTCTCTTTGTTTGAAAAAAAAGTTTTTGTTCTAACAAATTCAAACAAAAATGAGTAATAAAAAATAAATGTAATAAAAAAAAGGATGCCTGTCGTTTTTTTTAATTGCGTTTGTCTTCTCCCCAAAGTAATTTATTTCGCAGTGTTTTAATAAAACTCTGTTGAGGAAATTCAACTAAATTAATGGTAAAAGGCGCTTTAGAAATAGTTACTTCTGTTTCGTTATTTACAGCTTGTGTACTACTGTCCACCGATAGCAAAAATTGACTTTCTCTGGCGTTTACTTTTAGTTTGATTGTTAAATTGTCGCGAATCACTAAAGGTCTTACATTGAGATTATGCGGGGCCAAAGGCGTTAGTACAAAACAACCCGTTTCTGGTTCGATAATAGGACCCCCACAACTCAAAGAATAGCCCGTAGATCCTGATGGAGTAGAGATAATTAAACCATCAGCCCAGTAGGTGGCTAAATATTCATTGTCTAAATAGGTTTCTACTGTGATCATCGATGTTGTATTCTTTCTCGATACAGTAATGTCATTTAAGGCAAAATTAATGTCGAAATTCGAATTTGACACAGGATCACAGGCAATGGTCAGTAGCGCTCTACGTGATAGTTTATAGGTATGTTTAAAAAGATGAGGCAAATGCTCCTCAATTGTGTCTTCTTGAATATTGGCCAAGAATCCCAATCTACCCGCATTAATTCCTACGATGGGAATATTTTTGTCTTTGATAAAATTTGCAGCACGTAGCATCGTACCATCCCCACCAATACTGATGAAAAAGTTGACATCGAACGGTAATTCATTCGCGTCATCGAACGTCTCGTATGTCGTTGGTAGGATGTTTTTTTCGTTTAAGAGATCGTAAAAGTTGCGCTCAAAAATAATAGTGGGCGCATAGGTTTCGAAAACGTTTAAAAGACGATGAACGATTTGTTGTACAATGGCTTTATTGGTTTGCCCGTAAATTGCAAATTTCATGCTATATGTTTAAAAATTTGTTTAGATAATTGGAGTGCTCTATTAACTTGTTTTGATGTAAATCTTCGTCGTGTTGCGAGATAATCGTAAAATCAAAACGTCGTAAGTCGTAAATAATTGTCTCTATGTTTTTTTGTGTCAAACGCAAAAGCAATTGAGTTTTGTTGTCAAGGGTACTTAAAACAAGCATTCCAAGTAATTTGTTGTTGTTACTTTCGACAATTTGAGTGATGCTTGAAAAACTACAAGCTGCAGTATTTGTTTCAATAATTACTGTTGTACCTGCTTCAGTCAAAAAGCTACTTTCTAGTAAATAGTCCATTAAGGCAGACTTTGGCAACATTCCTTTTAGCTGCATTGTTTCATCCAAGACAGGCAAAATATCGCATTTGTTCTGGATGAAGGTATCGGCTATCTTAGCTAAACCATCCGTCAGGAATACAAAAAAAGGCTCAACTAGATAGCTGATCGAAGCCAAAGTTTCCGTTTCATCAATTTCATAAAGTAGGGCAGATGGAAGATTGCCAATCCATTTGTTGTCTGTATCGACAAGGGCTAGATGCGAATAATCATGCGCATCTAAAAAGGCAATACCCTCAGCTACCGCACTAGAAGGCGTGAAGGTTGGAAGGTGGATTAGTAAAGTGGTTAGGGTTGTCAAAATCGCTTCAATTGAAATGTGACTGCAAAATAATTAAAAATAAACCAATAAGCCTTACTTATACTTTGTATTTTTGTTTTTTAATATCTTAATTATGACAAAGCTATCTGTAAATATCAATAAAATTGCTACCTTAAGGAATTCAAGAGGGGGAAATGTACCTAATTTATTAAAAGTGGCTGAAGATGTTCAAAAATTTGGAGCGGCGGGAGTAACGATTCACCCTCGTCCAGATGAACGTCATATTCGCTACCAAGATGCAAGAGATTTAGTGCAGGTTGTGTATACAGAATACAACATAGAGGGAAATCCGATGGATAACTTTTTAAAACTGGTATACGAGTGTAAACCGACACAAGTAACATTAGTGCCTGATGCCGTAGATGCTTTAACGTCAAATGCTGGTTGGGATACGGTGAAACACAAAGATTTCTTGACAGAGGTTATTCAAGAGTGTAAACTACAGGGAATTCGCACGTCTATTTTTGTGGATCCTGTACTTGAGATGATTGAGGGAGCGAAAATTGTAGGTACAGATCGCATTGAGTTGTATACCGAAGAGTTTGCAACACAATACGGGCTGGGAAATGAGAAGGGAATAGACCCTTATATTCGCGCGGCTGAATTAGCCGTGGAGTTAGATTTAGGGATTAATGCAGGACATGATCTAAGTTTGGAGAATATCGCTTTTTTCAAGGCGAATATTCCTAACTTGCTAGAAGTGTCTATTGGACATGCATTAATTGCTGAATCATTGTATTTAGGGTTGGAAAATGTAGTTAATATGTATATTCAAAAATTGAGTTAATGGCAGAAATTTTATATTCAAAAATAGAGGGAGAAGGAGGAATACCCATGATTGTACTCCATGGGTATTTTGGTATGTCTGATAACTGGAATACCTTTGGTAAACAAATGGTAGAAAAAGGATATGAAATGCATTTGTTGGATTTGAGAAATCACGGACGTAGTTTTCATTCAGATGCTTGGTCGTATGATGTTATGGTCGAAGATGTTATTCGCTATATGGAGCATTATAATATCTGTGATGCTATTGTACTAGGACATTCCATGGGAGGTAAAGTCGCTATGCATTTAGCTACGAAGTATCCGACACGTGTTGAAAAGTTGATCGTTGCGGATATTGCACCTCGTGCATATGCGCCTCATCATCAAGATATCTTAGAAGCCTTGAATGCGGTTGATTTTTCTCAAAAACCTTCGCGAAGAGAAGTGGATGAATGTATCAGTGCGCGTATTCAAGATTTTGGTACCAAACAATTTTTGTTGAAGAGTTTATATTGGAAAGAACCCGATCAGTTGGCTTTCCGATTTAATTTGGACGTATTTAATCGAGATGAACATGTTGTAGGAGAAGGCATAGCTGGAGATGCACGATATGATAGACCTACGCTTTTTGTTCGCGGTGGAGCGTCTAAGTATATTCAAGAGAAAGATGAGGTAAGTATTAAAAAGCACTTCCCACAAGCGGTGATCGAAACGATTCCCAATGCAGGACATTGGTTACATGCAGAAAACCCACAAATGTTTTTTGAACTCGTATCAGGCTTCTTGTCCTAAGCACATAGCATAAGACCTATAGGTTAACCCGTTATATAAAAAAGAGAGTGTCCTTTTGGGGTACTCTCTTCTTTTTTAGGTTTTATCACCAATAGTAAACCCACAATCGAGTAAGTAGGTGGCTGTTTTGAAGGTGTTTTTTTGTACATCACTTATTATTTCCTTTTCCTCCTTGCTCTTTTCTTATTTCAAACAAGAGCTAAACTTCTCTTTTGTTTTTTATGCTTATCAACTAGAGCGAAACGAAGCGATAAACTAACTTTGCTCTAGCTTCTTGTTGAGCTATCCCTTTATTGTTTCTTTTTACGTGTGATTGGGACGGAAAAGTCAGCAATACTTGGTCTATACACGGTCAAAAAAGAAAACGCATATTGTTTTTTTAGATTATTTATAAGTTATTTGTTCTTATTTAGATTAAGTAAAAGCAAGTGGCTGTAGATAGAAAACCTAATTGACGCTTTTGATTTGTTTGATTTTTAAATTAAAATGTTGTTTTTATGTGAAAATATGTGTTTTGATTGTTAAAATAACTTTTAAAATATTTTTTTTACTTATTGGGATTTTTTTCGTTTCTTGTTATTTAGTTTATTTTAACTTAATTTGAGTGGGTTTAAGGATGTCAATCCTTGCGCTTACTTGGAATGCAACCGTTGCATTTCCTTCTTTTTTGATAACAAACCTTAGTAACCCTATTATGAAACAGAAAAATGTTTTCCTACTTGGTATTTTATTGCTGTTAAGTAATGCTGTTTTTGCGCAATACTACAAAAACCATCATATTGCACCAGCTCCATGGCAGTACTGGAGTACAGCAAATCAGATTGTGATTGGTACGCTGTCCACAGAACCTGTCGAAGTGGTTTTGAAAAAAAGTGATGGAACGGATTTAACTACTTTAACGGTAACGGTTAATAATCCAGTTTCTTATCGTTTTGTTGGAGAGGCAAATACATTGAACCGAAATGCAATAGATACCACCTATGATAACCAAGGATTGTTGGTAGAGGCAAGTGAACCTGTCTTAGTTAATCTTCGCAATATTGCATCGGATGCCACAGTCGGATGGAATTCATTGGGTGTTGAAAATATAAAGGGAAATGCATCACTTGTTAGTTTTGGTGAAGAGGGATTAGGTGTAGAATTTCGCCTGGGATACTACAGAGAAAGTACACAAGGGCTTTATTTGAATGCACCCGTTTACTCCGTGATGGCAACCGAAGATGAAACAGAGATTGAAGTACAACAAGAGACTGGAGTGAGTACATTTTCTTTAGATAAAGGACAAAGTAGATTGTTTAAAGCGCCTTTAGGTGCTTATCTGAAAGCAAATAAATCAGTGGTGGTTAATGTTGGGAACTGGGGAGATACACCAGGATTATGTGGGCCAGGAGGTGTGAATGGACAAGATGGAACTTTTGATCAGGTCGCACCAGTTCACATGTTAGGAAGTCGCTATTTGGTGGTTCGAGGAGAAGGATCAATTCCCAATGATACACAACGAAGTCAATTCCTAGGTTCAGAACAAAGTTTAATCGTAGCGACAAAAGACAATACAACTGTTACAATTAGGAGTTTTACTGCTCAAGGTGTAGCAACAGGAACTCCTGTTACCCAAGTTTTGGCCAATGCAGGGGATTACTATTCCTTCTACCATGGAGACGGAACGAATGCCAATTCCTCAAGCTTGATTGTTGCAGATAATGAAGTAATTGTTTACGCAGGAACAGCAGTAGAGTGTGAAACGGATATCTCTACCGTATTACCTATCGGTGGATGTGCGGGATCAATTAATATACAAACGACAAAATTTGTTAATTACAATGATGGTGGATTGCCTTATATGGGATTTGCGATTATTGAACACCCAACACAACCCGTGTTTATCAATGATCAAAATATTGAAACACTGACTACAAGAACTCGCGTTCCTTTAGGTGATAGCGGATTATACATGATTACGTTTAATCATACCGCTATCGGAAATCCAGCGAATATCGTGTTGAGATCGGATCTACCCTTAACGGTTAGTCTAGTGCAACAAGGAGATGGATTCTCTATGTCTGCTTTTTTCTCTTCTTTTGGACAAGCAGCACAAGCACCTATAGAAGTCAAACAAAATGAAAATTGTACTGTAAGACTCGAGTCAGAAGAAGATTCTATTGAATATGAATGGTTTTTAAATGGAGAATCGATAGAGGTAACAACGGATAATTTTCTGGATGTTATGGAAAGCGGTCTGTATTCAGTGAAGATAAAAAAAGAATGTGGTTGGAGTAATCGCTCTTTACCATTGGATGTAATCGTTAAACCGTGTACGGATCTCTCTATTACTAAAGCAGTAAAATCACAAGAAGATGGCTATGCTGTTTTTGTGATTACAGTTAAGAATTTAGATGAGATTTTTACAGATCCTGAAGTATCGATGACAGATGTACTGCCTTCGGGGTATGATTTTGTAAGTTATAGTGCTGATAAAGGGAATTATGACGCAACAACAGGAAAGTGGACTATTGGTGCGCTTGCTCCTCAAGAAGAAGTACGTATTGAAATCAAAGTGAAAATCAACGAAAATGGGGAGTATCTCAATATCGCTACAGTAGAGGGCGACAATATTGATCCTCATCCAGACAACAATACCGCAGAAGCAATTGTGGCACTAGGGAAGTTAGAGTTTACTAAAAAAGTCGTGGTTCGCGAATATAATCGCATTGGCGATAAAATTGAATATGAAATCACGGTGAAAAATATTGGAGAAACAATAGTGAGAGATATAGTGCTTACGGATGAGAATGCGGATGTAGGAACACTAGTGCCATCAAATATTACAGAACTAAAACCAGGCGAATCTCAAGCTGTCAAGGCGTATCATACCATTACAGAGGCAGATTTTAATGCAAAAAAAGTAGTCAATCAAGCGGTTCTAGTTGCGCAAACATCAAGTGGAACAATGGAACAACTATCGGATGATCCTACAACGCCAGAACGCAATGATCCTACCATAGCTGTACTGCTGTATCAAGCGGATTTGCACGCCACAAAAGATGATGGACTGCAGTATTACACCCCAGGACAAGAAACAACTTACACGATAGTAGTGGAAAATAAAGGACCTGGTTCTGCTGTTAATGTAGAAGTAGTGGATCAAATGCCAGAAGGTGTACAAGAAATGCGCTGGTCAAGCTCACAAGGAACTTCTGGAACGGGTGATTTAATTGATACGATTTCTCTATTAGACGTAGGGGATACGGTAAACTATGAAGTGACCTTAACGATTCCGCTAAAGCATACACAAACGTTTATCAACGTCGTAACTGTAGAGGCTCCTGACAATGAGGATCCAGTTGAAGCTTGCGATACTTGTAGGGATATTAACTACCAGAAAGTATTTATTCCCAAGGGAATTTCACCTAATGGTGATGGATTGAATGACTTCTTAGATTTGAGTAATTACAGCGTCGAAAGTTTGAAAATATACAATCGATTAGGTAAATTGGTTTACAAAGCTGGTAAATATGAAAAAGAATGGTATGGTCAATCTGATTCAGGTACTAAATTACTTCCTGTTGGTACCTACTTTTACGTGATGCAAAACATTTTGAGAGATACCTATACTGGATGGATCTACTTGCAATATTAATTTAGTATTCTTACGTTTTTAGTTTATAGTTCAAAGCGCTGTCTTCCAAATGGAAGACAGCGTTTTTGTTTGTCATTCACTCTGTGAGGGAGTTTACCAAAAAAAATAAAACAAAAAAATAAAATAAAAAGAGTAGTTGAATAAATGGTAAAAAAAAAGTGAAGTTGATTTGTAATTTTTTAAAAATCAGTAGAATTGTTTCTAATTTTTCTTTTTCACTGTTAAAGTGTGTATTAAAAATTTGTCAAATTATTATATATTTTTATATTTACTAGATAAGAAATAAAATAATAGTTAATTATGATAAAAAAGGTATTGTCATTATCCCTTCTAACTTTAATTACCGCATCAACGTATGCAGGAGGTTATAGAGTTAGTATGCAAGGAAACAGACAGCTTGCGATGGGACATGCTGGGGTAGCTGTTATTAGTAGTGGTGCAGAATCGCTATTTTTCAATCCTGCAGCATCGGTTTATTTGGATGATAAGTTCAATTTCTCTGCGGGGATGAACTATTTGGTTGCTGATACCAAGTTTCAAAATGAAACATATGGTTGGGAGAATGATACGCGTAATCCTGGAACTCCCTTTTATTTCTATGGAACGTATAAGGCAACGGATTGGTTAACAGTTGGTCTAGCCGTTTATACGCCTTATGGAAGTGCAGTAGATTGGGATCGCGATTGGCAAGGGTCACATTTAGTCAATAATATTGATCTAAAGGCTTTTTACTTTCAACCGACTGTTGCAGTTAAAGTAAGCAAGCATTTTAGTTTCGGTGGGGGACCTATCTTTGTAAATGGTGGCGTTACCTTTGATCGAAATGTGTCGCGTAGCATGACCAATGAAGAAGGGAAGAGAACAAGTGTAGAAATTGATGCTAAAAACGTTACAGCTTGGGGATGGACTGCGGGGTATCTCGTAAATGTAGATGATCACTTGCGTTTGGGTATGAATTACCGATCCGAAATTATCATGAAAGAAAATAGTGGAAAAGCGAAGTTTTCCAATGCACCTGCTTTTGGAGGAGCTCTATTTCAAGATGGTAAAATTAAAGCAGAAATGCCTTTACCAGCAGAGTTAACGGTTGGAGCTTCATACTCATGGGATAAATGGGTGGTTGCGTTCGATTATAACAGAACATTCTGGAAAGTATACGATGCCTTAGTCATAGACTTCGTTGATAGTGCCTTAGGGACATCAGTAAACCCTAGGAATTATAAAGATTCAAGTACGTATCGAATCGGTGCACAATACGCCCTAAACGATCAATTAACGCTTAGAGCTGGTTGGTATTATGATGAGAGCCCGGTTCAAGAAGGTTATTTCGCACCAGAAACACCAAGAAACGACTCGCGTGCCTATACTGGTGGATTGACATATAAGTTTAAAAATGGTATTGGAGTAGATCTCGTATTCTCTTACTTACATTTTAGCGATACCCATAATTCATACGATTATTATCAAGAAGATGGACAAAATGTTTCATTTGGAGGAACCTATAAATCTGCAGTAACAAGTGGAGGAATTGGCGTAACTTATAGTTTTTAATGATTAAATTGATTTAAGATGAAAAGAAAATATTTATATATCGCTCCTCTTTTTGCTTTTATAGTTGCGGCTTGTGAGCCTTCTATCAAAGATGAAATTAACTCGGAGACGTATTATGCAGGGGAAGCTAATTTCTCTTCCTATGTCGCTATTGGTAACTCATTGACAGCGGGGTATATGGATGGAACACTCTACCGTTCAGGTCAAGCGTATTCCTTTCCTTATATTTTAGCACAACAATTTAAAGTTGTTGGAGGAGGTGAATTTACACAACCCCCTTTAGATGATGATACTAATGATGTGGGAGGTATGTTGATGGCAGGAAACCCAATCCCTGGATTCGATACAAAATTGATCATGAATATGTCGACGAGTAGCCCAGAAAATAAAAAAGGGGCTGTAACGATGGACGTAACAAAACGAAGCCAAAAAGCCTATCATAATGCAGGAGTACCTGGAGCAAAAACGTTTCATCTACTAGCACCGGGCTATGGAAGTATAGGGAATTTAGCTGCTGGAAAAGCTAATCCGTACTTTGTGCGTACGGCTACCTCAGATGAAACAACTGTTATGGCAGATGTTATGACCTTACAACCAACGTTCTTTACCAACTGGATTGGAGCAAATGATGTATTAGCCTATGCGACTTCTGGAGGTGAAGGATTGGATCAAAATGAACAAGCAAATGGAACCGACCTGACACAATATGGTGGAAATGATATTACTCATGTGGCTGTATTTAAGATGACGTACACAGGTATTATCAATACCTTGACAAGTGGTGGTGCAAAAGGAGTAGTGGCTACAGTTCCAGACGTAACGACAATTCCGTTCTTTACAACAGTGCCTTATAATCCCATTACAGCGGATGCTGTGGTGAAACCAGGTCAAAATCCAGATGAGGTTTTTGGTCAGCTCAATCTTTTGGTTGGAATGTTCAAAGAAATCTTAGGGCAGTTCGGTGAAGGAGATCGCTTGCAGTTGTTGGATAAAACGAAGGCAAATCCACTGTTGATTCAAGATAAAACGCTAACAAATTTAGAACCCCAAATAGCAGCTACTATAAAGTATTTAGTCGCTACTGGTAAATTTCCATTCGATATCTCAGAACAAGAAATCGGATTTATTGCTAAAAGCTTTGGTCAAGCAAGACACGCAACAGCAAAAGATTTAATGCTGTTGACAAGTAGAGCACAAATTGGCGCAAGTTTTGCAACAGGTAATCCAAAAATGGATGCAATGTTAATAAAAGGAATTACGTTTCCTATTGGCGATGAATATGTGCTGAATCAAGTAGAGCAACAAAAAGTTCAAGCGGCTACGATTGCGTTTAATTCGATTATCCGAGGGATAGCAGATGAAAAAGGATTAGCAGTGGCGGATATGAATGAATTGTTACACAAAGCTGTAAGTGGTTTAAGAGTAGAAGACGGACAAATTTATACGGCAGATTACTTTAAAGGAATGGGGAACTTAAATACAGTGTTATTCTCCTTAGATGGCGTGCATTTGAATCCAAGAGGATATGCCTTTATTGCAGCTGAAATCTTACGTGTAATTAACAGACACTATAAATCAAATATCCCACTAGTAAATCCTGCGGTTTACCCAGGACCAACGCTAGTATTACAAAATTAAAAAATAAAATAAATGAGTTTTATCGTTCGATTATTAGTTACAACAGCCTTAGTAGTTTTCCTTTGTTGGTTGTTGCCAGGCGTTCACATTACGGGGTGGACCTCCGCGTTGTGGGTGGCTGTAGTGATGGGATTGTTGAATATGTTTCTACGACCAGTGCTGGTTTTTATGACACTACCTGCAACAATCGTTACCATGGGGTTATTCCTATTTGTGATCAATGCCATCATCATTATGCTTAGCGCCTATTTTGTCGATGGATTTCAGGTGAACGGATTTTGGTATGCCTTATTATTCAGCTTGATTCTCGCTTTTTGCCAATCCATCGTAAATGGGATTCTCTTAAAAGGGGAACCGAGAAACAGGTGAAAAATTTAATAGTTGAAAGACAAACACTTAAAAAGTTGGACGGGTTGTAAAAATAATTTATTTTTGCAACCCAATTTTATATGTAAATACATCAAAAAATGAATATTACAAGAAATAACGTAGATGCTCTTAATGCAATTGTTACTATTGAACTTGCAAAAGAAGATTACCAAGGTAATGTAGATACTGTGTTATCTAACTACAAAAAGAACGCCAATGTTCCTGGATTTAGAAAAGGTGCTGTACCTATGAGTTTAATTCTTAAACAATACGGAAAATCAGTGTTGTTCGAAGAAGTAAACAAAATTTTGCAAGAGAAATTAAACAATTATCTTGTAGATGAAAAATTAGATATTTTAGGAAATCCTCTTCCAGTAATGAATGAGAACTTTGACTGGGATGCTGATGTATTAAAATTTGATTTCGAATTAGGTTTAGCGCCAGAGTTTTCTCTAGACTTAGAAGGAAAAACAAACGTTACTAAATTTAATATCGTTGCTGATGAGGCGATGTTAGATGAACAAGTGGAATATATCCAAAAACAATACGGAAAATTAATTTCTAAAGAAGCAGTTGAAGAAACTTCTGAATTAGTAGGTACTTTCGTAAACGAAGAAGAAGGAATCAACAAAGACGTAACAATTGCTGTTACAGATTTCAGAACAAAAACAAACCAAAAGAAATTCTTAAACAAAAAAGTTGGTGATCAAGTTACAGTAAACACAAAAGGTTTATTTGAAGATGATCACAAATTAATGGATGTTTTAGGAATCGATCACGATAAAGTTCACGGATTAGAAGTGGATGTTGTATTTACAATCAACGAAATCAACGAGTCTGAAAAAGCAGAATTAAACCAAGAACTTTTCGATAAATTATTCGGTCAAGACGTTGTTACTTCAGTAGAACAATTGAAAGAAAAAATCAAAGAAGATGCAGAAAAACAATTTGCTTCTCAAGCGGATCAAAAATACTTAAACGATGTTTTTGAATCCTTGTTAGAAACAACTTCATTTGATTTGCCAGCAGCATTCTTGAAAAAATGGTTAATGACAGCTGGTGAAACAGTAATGACAGCTGAAGAAGCTGCTGCTGAGTACGAAAAATCAGAAAAAGGATTACGTTACCAATTGATCGAAGGTAAAGTAATGACACAATATGAGTTACAATTAACTTTCGAAGATATCAAAGCGTACACAACGAAGTTGATTAGAGAGCAATTGGCTCAATTTGGTCAAACAGACGCGGATGATAAAACAGTTGAAGATATCGTAGCAAGAGTAATGTCAAACCAAGATGAGGTAAG
>JASLHL010000096.1 GCA_030152225.1 Flavobacterium sp.
TAACAGTTGTTGTAGAAACAATGGCAGGGAAACTATTAATGGAGCGTTCTGCTATTTCTATGGATATGAGCCAAAAACTTCAAGAGAAGAAATAAGGTACTAGCAAACTTAAAATAAAAAAAATAGGACTCTTTATGAGTCCTATTTTTTTTATATCCTATTTTTACAATGTGCTTTGTAAGATTTTTCCTTATTAGGAGTTTATTTTTTAAGACGATCTACATACATGATCAGATCAATTAAACGAGAAGAATAGCCAATTTCATTGTCATACCAACCTACTACTTTAACCATACGATCGATGACAGAAGTCAGTTGAGCATCGAATAAGCAAGAGTGCGTATTGCCAATAATATCAACAGAAACGATCGGATCTTCTGTATAGGCTAAAATTCCTTTTAGCTCATTTTCAGCAGCTTCTTTAAAGGCTTGATTAATTTCTTCGATGGTTACTTCGCGTTTTACATAGCAGGTAATATCGGTTAAAGATCCATCAGGTACAGGAACGCGAATTCCACCACCGCCAATTTTTCCTTCGTATTCTGGGAAAATTTTGGTTAAGGCTTTGGCAGCACCTGTTGTTGTTGGCACAATAGATTGTGCAGCACCACGCGCTCGTCTCAAATCTTTATGGGGTTGATCGTGTAAACTTTGATCCGTCGTGTAGGAGTGAACCGTTGTAATATAGGCTTGTTCCATACCACATAATTTTTTGATGATCTTCACCATTGGAGCCGCATTGTTTGTTGTACAACTTGCATTGGAAATGATGCGTTCTTCACCTGTTAAAATGTGTTCGTTTACTCCTAATACGATGGTTTTTATTTCATTATCTTCAGGTGGAACCGATAATATAACGCGTTTTGCTCCTTGTTTGAGGTGCTCTTCTAGCAAGGCTGTGGTTTTGCGTTTTCCCGTTGATTCTACAACATAATCCACGTTCAATGTAGCCCAAGGTAGATCCGAAATTTCCTTTGCACAAAAATAGGGGATCTTTTGTTGGTTGATAATTAAGTGATCAGCATCATAGGTAACCTCGGCTTGTAAGATACCGTGAATGCTGTCGTATTTTACTAAATGTGCCATGGTTTGCACATCAGCTAAATCATTTATAGCAACAACGTCAATGACAGGGTGGTTGAGCAATAATTTAAAGAGGTTTCGGCCAATGCGTCCGAATCCATTAATCGCAACGTTAATTTTTTTCATTGGTTGTAAATGCAGATGGTCGCTTAGAGGCGACCATCAATATTATAATTATAAAATATGTTTTTGAGCTTTGTATGATGAACGCACAAGTGCACCACTTTCAACGTGTCTGAAACCTAATTCCAATCCAATTTCTTCGTATTTTTTGAATTGCTCAGGTGTAATGAATTCCTTTACGGGTAAGTGTTTTTTACTTGGCTGTAAATATTGACCAATTGTAATTACGTCTAATCCAACAGCTCTTAAATCATGCATGGTTTGGATCACTTCTTCTTCTGTTTCGCCTAATCCAAGCATAATTCCCGACTTGGTGCGTTTTGCGCCATTGTCTTTTAAGTATTTCAGCACCGCTAAACTACGGTCGTATTTGGCTTGAATTCGAACTTCTCGCGTTAAACGACGAACGGTTTCCATATTGTGTGAAATCACTTCAGGTGCTACTTCTAGAATGCGATCCAATAAGCGTTCTTCTCCTTGAAAATCTGGGATTAACGTTTCCATTGTTGTACCAGGACTGATACGACGTACCGCTTTTACTGTTTCTGCCCAAATGATAGAACCCCCATCTTTTAAGTCATCACGATCCACACTGGTTAGTACAGCATGCTTGATATTCATTAATTTTATTGATCGAGCCACTTTGTCTGGTTCATCCCAGTCTACCGTTTCTGGACGTCCCGTTTTTACTCCACAGAAACCGCATGAACGCGTACAGATATTACCTAAAATCATAAACGTAGCTGTTCCTTCTCCCCAACATTCTCCCATATTCGGACAACTACCCGAGGTGCAGATGGTATGTAACTTGTACTTGTCTACCAACCCTCTTAATTCAGTATATTTTTTACCTGTAGGCAATTTTACACGCAACCATTTTGGTTTGGCCTGTGGTTGTATATTTTTGTCTAAGATTGTATCCATACTTTCATTTTATCAAAGTACAAATATACTGAAATCTTCTCTTTTATCTCGGTTTTTTACCGAATTATAAAAGAGAACTCAATCGTGCAAGAGCATTGTATTTCTGCTGTGTTTTTGACAGTATTCTTGCGTAAAGTGAAGTGGAATACAGCTGAAATCACCAAATAATAATTCGGTAAAAGTCACGGAATATATTCCATATTGTGTATTTTTGAGTAACTAAAAAAAGCTAGAATGGGATTATTTACTTGGGGCAAAAAAAACAAGCCCGAAGCTGTAAAAGAAACAGCGATAGAAAGCAATGAACAAGAGGGACCTCTTTTGTTAGCTATGCCCATGTTTGAAAAAGGTGAGAAATACAGTATTGAGAAAGTATTAGCCTATCTTACACAAACTTGGGGATATGAAATAGAGGGACAGGATTACGATGATACAACCGCTGTGTTAACCACGCAGGGAACGATGTTCGCTATCGCTTTTATGCCTGCGCCTATTCCTCATGATGATGTTCAGAACAGCGCGCAATATGCATATAATTGGCAAAGTGTAGTAGAGGATATCCAAGATGTAGATAGTCACGCGATTGTTTCTGTAGTGAGTGGTTCCATGGATATTGTGGAACGTCATCTTTTGTTGTCGCGTATTTTATTCGCTATCATGGCGACTACACCGGCTTGTGTAGGCGTGTATCAAGGAAGTCAAACCTTATTGATTCCCCGTGAACAATATTTAGATTATGAGCAAGAATTACAAGAAGGAAAAGTAGTTGTTCCATTGTGGATCTATATTGGTCTGCGTTCAACAGCAGAAGGAAATAGTATCTATACCTATGGGTTATCTGCATTTGGCAAACAAGAAATTGAGGTAGTGGATTCGCCTTTAGCTTTAGATGAACTATATGGATTCTTAGTAAATATATGTTCGTATGTAATAGGAAGCGATGTGGTATTTCAACATGGAGAGACCCTAGGCTATACGGCAGAGCAAAAGATTGCTATTACCTCTTCTAAAGGAGTATTTGTTGAAGGAGAAACCTTGAAGTTAGCGATGTAAGAAACGAAACGCTATTTTTTATTGAGAATAGCGTTTTTTTATTCCTAGTTGTTTGAATAAAAAAACAGTAAAAGTGTTTTTATATAATTAGCGTTCAAAATGATTTTTTGTTTATTAGTTCTCAAGAAAAGAAATAAGAAATTAGGTATTGTTATTTTAAACCTTGTTTTGCTTAGGAAAAAGGTATATTTATAACAAAATTAAGATTGTGTTTTAAATGAAGAATTTTTAAAAATTAGAAGTTTGCTTGGATAAAAGGTAGTGAAAAACTATATTTGTTATTAAATATTTACACAAACTCAAAAGAAATGGAAGATAATTTAAAGTTGACACCAGCAGATAAGTGGATTGTTGCGCCTGTAAATAAATTTATGCAAAAGTCTACATCTGGAGGGATTATATTATTTATTGCTGCCTTGATAGCTATATTTATGGCGAATTCTGCTTGGGCAGATCAATACACCGCTTTTTGGGAAGAAAATCACATTGCTTTTTCCTTTAATGATTTTTCATTAAATCACTCATTAAAACATTGGGTGAATGATGGATTAATGGCTATTTTCTTTTTTGTTGTTGGCTTGGAGTTAAAAAGAGAGTTAACCACAGGTGAGTTGTCTTCTCCTAAAAAAGCAATGCTACCTATTGTTGCAGCGATAGGCGGTATGGTTGTACCCGCTACTGTCTATGCCATTTTCAATGCAGGAACAGATGCAGCACACGGATGGGGAATTCCTATGGCAACAGATATCGCTTTCGCATTAGGCGTACTCTACTTATTAGGAGATAAAGTACCAACGTCTTTGAAAGTGTTTTTAACTGCTTTAGCTATTGCAGACGATTTAGGAGCGGTTATGGTGATCGCTATTTTCTATACCGAACAACTATCACTGGTTAATCTAGGAATTGGTTTAGGCTTTTTTGGTTTGTTGATTATTAGTAACCTATTGGGAATTCGAAATACGATTTACTATGCGATTATTGGTATTGGTGGAATTTGGTTAGCGTTTATGTTGTCTGGAGTTCACGCCACAATTGCTGCCGTATTAGCCGCTTTTGCTATTCCGTCAACAGCTAAGATTCACGAACCGTTCTTCCGCAAAAAACTCGATCAGCTTAAAGCTAGATTTAATAGCATTGACCCAAATGATAAGATTCCAACTTTAACTGGAGAACAAATGGATTGTGTGGGTGAAATTCAAGATTTAGCTAAAAACAGCTTGCCGCCTGCAATTCGCTTAGAACACAGCATGCACAATTTTGTAGCATTCTTTGTTATGCCTGTTTTTGCTTTGGCAAATGCAGCCATTCCAATTAGTATGGGAGGTGGAGAAGGATTAAGTGCAGTAACCTTAGGTGTAGCCTTAGGATTACTAGTTGGAAAAGTGTTGGGCGTATTCGGGTTAACAGCCTTGATTATCAAATTTGGTTTAGCTAAAATGCCTACGGGAATGACCTATAAAAACTTGTTTGGCTTGGGATTGCTAGCCTCTATTGGATTTACGATGTCTCTGTTTGTGACTGAATTAGCATTCGATATTAAGCTACATCCAGAGTTCCCTGGTCAAGCGAAATTAGGAATTCTAATCGCTTCTGGTTTAGGGGGATTATTAGGATTTATTGTTTTGAGTTTGGCTGGAAAATCAAAGAAATAAACAAACATATAAAATAGAAAAAGCCGAATATAACGCGTTATATTCGGCTTTTTTATTTTGTAACCTTTAGTCTTTCTTTTTCTTTGCCGCTCTTTTGGCATCAACTGCACGGTTTCTTGGCTTTGTTTTTCTTGGTTTTCTCTTTCCAGGACCACCCAAGTTGACTTTGGTATTCTTTTCTTTTTTGGCGTGAAAGGCCGCTCCTTTTTCAACTGGCTTTTTCACTTTTACCAATTGTTTGGCCTTTAATTTCGATTTTTCAAATTCCATTAATTGGTCAGAAATCTCAACAGTAGCAGGAATCTCCATTAGACGCAATTCTTTTTCCATCAATGACTCTGCTTCGAGTAACATTTCCTCTTCTTTTGGGTCAACAAATGAAATGGCAATACCCGTTTTATCTGCACGTCCAGTACGTCCTATACGGTGAATGTATTGTTCTGGAGAATCAGTAAACTGTAAATTGATAACGTGGCTAATATCAGAAATATCCAATCCACGCGCCATGATATCTGTCGTCAATAATCCTCTTAATATATTGGCTTGAAATTCAGCCATAGAACGCAAACGGAAGTTTTGCGATTTATTCGAGTGAATAACTGTAAATTCTTCAGGAAATGCCTCTTCTAATTGCTCCATCACAATATCGGCTAAACGCTTGCTGTTGATGAAAATTAATACGCGGTTGAACTCTTCTTTATTTCGCAATAAGTCCATCAGTAAGTTCATCTTCGTGTAGAAGTTGGGAACGTGATACACTTGTTGATCAATTTTTTCTAAGGGAGTTCCAGAAGCAGCTAGTGAAACTTCTTCAGGAAAATCAAAAAAGTCTTCCAATACTTCATCTACCTCTTCGGTCATGGTAGCTGAAAACAAAATATTTTGTTTTTTGTTACGCATCATGGCTAAGATAGAAGTCAGTTGAGTTCTAAAACCTAAATTTAGTATTTCGTCAAATTCGTCAATAACTAATTTTTGAAGGTTGTCGAAGCGCAAAACACCATCAAGCGCTAAGTCCATCATACGGCCTGGTGTTCCCACTAAAATATCAACTCCGTCATACACGGCTTTGCGTTGGGTATTGATATTGGTTCCCCCATAAACGCCTAAAGAGCGAATGGACATGTACTGTGTTAGTTTATTCACTTCATCAACAACTTGAACAACTAACTCACGGGTTGGGACAATAATCACAACGCGCGGTGTATCCACGTGGGCAAATTTCCACTGTTTTAAAATGGGAAGTAAATAAGCATACGTTTTACCTGTACCCGTTTGGGCAATTCCCATCACATCTCGTCCAGATAAAATAACCGGAAAAGATTTAGTTTGAATCGGGGTAGGCGTAGTAATTTGAAGCTCATCTAGGGCTTTTTGTAAAGCTTTCGGTAGATTAAATTGCTCAAAAGTCTGCATAAAATATCTTATTTGTGCAAAGATACGCTTTTTTATGCTTGTAGTAAATAGCGGAAAATAAAATGGTTTGCTCGTCTTATTTTCTATAAGATCTTTTTGATTACGCGTAATTTATGGGTGTGTTTGCCTGAATCAACGTTGTAAATACCCAAGTGATCCAATCGATCAATGCGTACTTTGCCATGGGCGTGAATGATGTAGTTATTTTCCATAATAATCCCCACGTGAATGATATTGCCTTCGGCATTATCAAAAAAGGCTAAATCACCCGCTTCACTTTCTTCGATAAAACTCAGTGCTTCGCCTATTGTTGCCTGTTGGGAGGCATCTCGCGGAATGACGTGACCATTAATTTTGTACACCATTTGAGTAAATCCAGAACAATCAATGCCAAAAGGTGTTTTTCCACCCCAGAGGTAAGGTGCATTCAAATACATAAATGCCGTTTTAACAAATTGACTTTTGGTGAAGGTACCTGTAATAGAACGACCTTCAAAAGCAAATTTCAACGGGTTGGTAGCAGCGTGTTTAAGCACGTTGAGGTTGCTACCTAGTGGAATAGACATCAATTGATTGTCTGCCGAATGTAAGAATTCAACAAAATCTCCAGCGTAAATAGGAGCTGTTTGATTTAAGGCATCGTAAGCCTGCTTGTCGATGTATTGAAATTGTTTATTGTCTACCCAGCCTTGATATTGATCAAAAGCCAATTCAATTTTAGACCATTTTTCTGTTTGTTCGAGTATTGTAAACAATTCTCCAAATAGCAATTGAGAAACCAATTCACTTTTATCACTGGGTTCTGCGCGTAGGGGGACAATCGAAAGATTACAATAGGCAAACGTCATAGTAGGTCTTTTTTATTTGGGGTACAAAAATAAAGATGAGTTTGAAGAAATCAAACCCATCTTTGTATTAATATTATTTGTGAACAGAATTAAGCTCTTTCAATCACAATAGCAGAAGCACCACCACCACCATTACAGATAGCAGCTGCACCAATTTTAGCGTTGTTTTGCTCTAATACATTTAATAACGTTACAACGATACGTGCCCCTGAACATCCTAACGGGTGTCCTAAAGCAACAGCACCACCGTTTACGTTGATTTTGTCTGTATTTAAGTCTAAGATCTTAGCATTCGCTAAACCTACCACAGAGAATGCTTCGTTAAATTCGAAGAAATCAACATCTGCAAGCGATAAGTTTGCTTTTTTCAATGCGATTGGCAAAGCTTTAGCTGGCGCTGTTGTAAACCAAACTGGTTCTTGTGCTGCATCAGCATAACTTCTGATGTAGGCTAAAGGTTTTAAACCTAAGTCTTTTGCTTTTTCTTCGCTCATTAAAACTACAGCAGCAGCACCATCATTGATTGTTGACGCGTTTGCAGCTGTAACTGTTCCTTCTTTTGTAAATGCAGGACGCAATCCTGTGATTTTGTCTAATTTTACGTTTGAGTACTCCTCGTCTTTTGAAACGATGATTGGTTCTCCTCTTCGTTGTGGAACCTCAACAGGAACGATTTCCATATCAAATTTACCTTCTTCCCAAGCTTTAGCTGAACGCTCATAGGATTGGATAGCGAAAGCATCTTGTTCTTCTCTTGTGATGTTGTGTACTTTTGCTGTGTTATCAGCCGCTACACCCATCGCTTGATTGTCATACGCATCAACAAGACCGTCATTTTGTAATCCATCTACTAACGTAGTAGGACCAAATTTTTGGCCATTTCTCATCTGTACGTAATGTGGAATCAAACTCATATTCTCCATTCCACCAGCAACAACTACCTCAGCATCTCCAGACATAATCGCTTGAGCTCCTTGCATGATCGCTTTCATTCCAGAAGCACAAACTTTGTTTACTGTAGTACAAGGAACATTACTGCTCAATCCAGCGTAAATAGCTGCTTGACGAGCTGGAGCTTGTCCAACACCTGCTTGAACAACATTACCCATTAATACTTCGTCAACTAAATTTACATCTAAATTGATTTTATCAATAGCACCTTTGATTGCAACTGCTCCTAATCTTGTTGCAGGAACTGTAGATAGTGAACCTAAGAAGCTACCAATTGGCGTTCTAGCAGCAGATACAATTACTACTCTTTTACTCATAATATATAGTGTTTATTAAGTTAGATTTATTTTGATTCTATAGTTAACGACAAATATACATTATAAATTTATTTGATAGAATTGTAGGGGGAAATAATCGTTGATATTAACATTAATCTTCCTTTTGGCCTTTTTTGAAACATTTTTTAGTAAGAAAGAAATAGAAAGAAGAGAGGGAAGACACGCAAAAAAAGGATCGAATATCTCGTTTCGGAAGAGAAAATGAAAAAAAGAAGTAAAAAAAAGTAAACGGTATCTGCTTGATAGATAATTGATTTGTTCAGCAGTGTTGTTTTTTTTGAATTTTTATGCTGTAAATATTTGGAAACAACGAAAACTCGTGCTACTTTTGCATCCGCATTACAGAAGATAAGTCTTCTTAAAGCAACGGAGAGGTGCCGGAGTGGTAACGGAGCAGATTGCTAATCTGTCGACTGGTAACGGTCGCCAGGGTTCGAGTCCCTGTCTCTCCGCTTCTTCGGGGTGTAGCGTAGCCCGGTCATCGCGCCTGGTTTGGGA
>JASLHL010000137.1 GCA_030152225.1 Flavobacterium sp.
GAACAGTACAGGTTAATTGTCTAGCTAAGAGCCAAAATGAGAGAATAAGTATAGTCAAACCTATAACACGTTAAACCGACAACTATTAACTGAAATAGCGTATCTTGCAGACTAGTATAAAAATTCAATTCACATGTCAAAAAACACCCGTACCTATACTTGGGAGGCCCCAACTGCAGTTTTAGAAGAAGCTAAAAACCTCACTGGATATGAGATCTTAGTACGTGTGCTTGAAGGTACACTACCCCAAGCCCCTACTTTAGATACCATTGGCAGTACACTACGCACAGTTGAAAAAGGGCAGGCAGTTTTTGAATTACAGCCCTCAGTCTTTTTATACAATCTTATTGGTACGATACACGGGGGTGTGATCAGTACGGTATTAGATACAGCAATTGGCTGTTCCTTACTTACTACCCTAGCAGCAGGTGAAAGTTTTACTTCTTTGGATCTAAAAGTGAATTTCCTCAAAAAAATCACCAAAGACAGTCCTGTTTTACACACCCATACCACTATCATTCACCAAGGTCGTACAACAGCCTATATGGAATCGAGATTGCTTGACCAAGCAGGAACCGTTTATGCCCATGCCGTATCTACCTGTATGATCTTTAGGTAAATGCATTCTCTCCCCTTTTCAGAATGAATTTCGACGGAGATGAGGTGGTTAGGCGATGAGTTACTTGTCTAAATAAAAAACAAACCCCTTGTTCCCATTTTTTCCTTTATGGAGCATAACTACTCCTTTTTTAGCCCATTTTTACTCACTTAGAAAACAGTAAACAACAGATTTACTGTCAGTTAGTATGAATTGGTTTTGGTTTTCTTTGGTAATTGTTTGGTATAACCTTGGTTTTACAAGGGCTCAAGGCACTTTTACCAAACGAAACCCAAACGAAACCCAAAGAAAACTTAAACAAAAGGGCTAGAAAAAGACAGTCTACAGCTTGACATAATCAGTAAACCGTAAACTGATTACTTTAACTGTTAACTGCTTTCGCTGCCCAAATTTCAATTTCAATTGCGATTTCGGGAAGCCCCAATGCAGCGATATAGGCAATTGTCATAGCAGGATAAGACGATCCAAAAAAGTCATTCCACACTTGATCAAAATAGTTCCAATCGATGGCTTGAGTAGACCAAATATTTACTTTAATCACCTGATCAGCAGTCAAGTCTTGGCTAACTAATACAGCCTGAATATTGTCAAATGTAAGGCGAACCTGTGCATTAAAGTCTGCGGGAATAATACCACCTACATTGATGCCAATTTGTCCAGAAAAAGTATAAAGTGTTGCCTCTTTAGGAATGATAGTTACATGAGAATACGTTCCTACAGGTGACGGTACGGTGGTAGGGTTCATTCGAATGATTTTGTTTTGCATTTTTTCTCTTTTTAAAATTACACTGCAAAACTAAAGCGTCCTCTTTTCTCTAAATTGTATAAAACCGACAGCTTTAAAATTATTCATCCTTGGCTGTTTTCCATTCTGGAAAATTCGTCAACTTTTCATTCGAATACCGCAAAAATTGTGTGGGATTGTTTCCTGTAAAAGTCTTAAATTCTCTAATATAATGCGACTGATCAAAATACTCTTGCTCATAAACGAGGCTAGTTAGTGTATCGAATTCTCTTGTGCGCAAAAGCGCTAAACTCGATTGAAAGCGCATAATTCTCGAAAATTGCTTGGGTGACATGCCAATATGTTGTTTGATCAATCGCTCTAGTGCGCGTTCAGATAGCTGCATTTTGCGCTGAATTTCTGGTAGCGATTCTCCATGTTGCAATAAAACCGAAGCGTATTTTGCCTTTTGATTCTCGTACTGTACGGCTTGAACTTGACGTAATATAAAACGAGAAAGCCATCCAATTTTCTCTTCGACAGTTTTGGCATGCTGCAATAGCTCTAAAAGTGGAGTGGAAACCAAATCGTTTAGGGGAATATTTTGATTACTCAATTCGAAGGCATCGACCTTAAAAATGGTTTTTAAGGCGGTGGGTTCCAAATACGCACCAATGATGCGAAAAGGTCCCTCTACCACCTGATTGGTATAGGTTGTAAATGCTCCATATACATAGAGTTGAGGCGTTACCACTTCCTGTTCATCGCGAAAGCGATTGGGTGTATCTTGATAAATCAAAGCTGGAATTCCATCAGGTAAGATTTTAAAGTCCTTGCGCATTGTAGATCCCTCCCCTATACCACTTTCCAATACCCAAAAGTAGCGGATATAGTCTTGTAGAGCGGGGATAGGTTTGATTTCTTGATAATGCATTGTCCTGTATTTGATCCGATCAAAGGTAATATTTTTATTACTTTAGTTTGACAACGAGACCGAGTCTATTAGATATTACACTAAAAAACAACTACTTAACTAACGTCTCTTTCAGGCGTATCCATACGACAATACCCGAAACAAGTGTAAGAAGTCCTGCTAGATGTACCGCCCATACTAAGCCGAAATAATTTCCTACAATTCCCGCCATTAAAGCCCCTACGGCATAGCCCATATCACGCCAAAAGCGGTACACCCCTAAAGAAGAAGCACGCCAATTGGGGTGTGCGGCATCACTCACAGCAGCCAGTAAAGCAGGGTACACCATTGCCGTTCCGATTCCCAATAAGACTGATCCAATTAATCCTGCAGTCAAAGGATCAAATGCGCCTGCACCTATCACGAGATGACCAAATACTTGTACAAACATACCACCAACAATCAAAGGTTTTCTGCCCCAAATATCAGTCAATGGTCCTGTAACAATTTGTCCAAGCCCCCAAACAACGGGATAAACCGCTTTAATCCATCCTATGCCTTCTAGTCCTACACCCATCGACATAAAAAGCAAGGGAAATACCCCCCAAGACATACCGTCATTGAGGTTGTTGATTAATCCAGCCTGAGAAATGGAAAATAGATTTTTACTCTTGTATGATGTTTCTTTGAATACCCACCACAAACTCGGTCGTTCTGGCGTAGAAGTTGCTTGCTGTGCTTGTTGCTTGGCTTCCATTTGAGCAAAGGCACGCGTATCTTTTACCACAAAAATAGAAAGCAGTAAACCAACGATCGTATAGGCAATACCCAGATAAAAAGGTGCTGGACGCAAACCATAGCGAGAAGCAATAAACCCTGTTACTAAAGCCGTAATCCCAACAGCTCCATAGCCCGCAGCTTCATTTAACCCCATCGCTAATCCTCTGCGCTTGCTTCCCACTAAATCAATTTTCATATTTACCGTCATCGACCACGCCAACCCCTGACTTATCCCAAGCAAAATATTAGCAACTAAAATCCAGTTCCACGAGGGCCCAAAACCCAGTAAAAAAGGAACAGGTAAACCAATAAGCCACCCCAAGATCAGTACTTTTTTACGCGTATACTGATCCGCTAATACCCCAGAAATTAAATTGGTAAACGCTTTTACAACACCAAAAGCAATAATAAAGGAAAAGACCACAACCTCCGATTGAATGTGGAACTCAGTCGTTCCAACCAAAGGAACTACAGTACGCTCCAATCCAACCATACCTCCAACCATCATATTGACTAGTACTAATAGTGTGAATTGCTTCCAATTCTCTCTTAAACCAAGTTGTATCATTTTTATGTATATTTTTTCCTTACTGAAGCAGATGCAATCAGCTGCTTTTTCAATTCTGGTGTAAAGATATACAATTTTACACCTATTCAATAACTTTATTGAATAGGTAGGTAGGTACAAAAAAAACACCTAAAAGTAAAGTGTTTTTTTATTGTATTTTTTTTTCACTACGTCATTCTTTTAACATCCATTCGAGGTATCCTTCTTCCAATCGCATTGCTTTAAAGCCGTGTTTCAGTAGAAATGCTACAGCTTCATCGGCATAAACACAAAAAGGACCTCGACAATAAGCCACGATAGTTTTATTCTTATCTAGTGTCTTCATCTCTTTTTTCAGCTGTTCTAGCGGCATAGATAGCGCTTGGTGAATATGACCTCGGTTGTACTCTTCTTCTGGGCGAACATCTAATAAAAGAACTTCTTCTTTTTCTAGCAAAGTAATTAACGTATTCGCATCAATAGCTTGAAGATTTTCGCTTTGTCCTTGACGAAAATCAGCAATTACTTTTTCTACTTCGACATTGCAGTGAATGCCCAATTCACGCAAGGCCATCCACGTTTTATACACGTCAGTACCCAGAAGTGAATAGTACACAAAATTCCCTTGTTTGCTAATTTGAACTAATCGTGCATTTTTGAGATTCTGCAAATGCTGAGACGTATTCGCAATAGATTGATGGGTATAATGAGCAATCTGTTCTACCGAAAAAGGTCCTTGTGCCAAAAGATCAATAATCTCTAATCGCACGGGATTTGCCATAGCTTTAGCTACTTTGGCTAATTCTGTATATACTGCGTCTTTAAATGCTCTCTTATCCACAATCTAGTCGTTTTTATACCTCCATCACTTGATGGGGTAACAAAGATACGATAGAAAGTTGACAGTAAACAGTGAACAGTGATTAGTAAATGGTGAATGGTGAATAGTGAATAGTGAATGGTGAATAGTGAATAGTGAATAGTGAATGGTGAATAGTGAATGGTGAATAGTGAATAGTGAATAGTGAATAGTGAATGGTGAATGGTGAATAGTGAATGGTGAATGGTGAATAGTGAATGGTGAATAGTGCCGGTGAATAGTAAACTCACCACTTACCACTCACCACTTACCACTCACCACTTACCACTTACCACTCACCACTTACCACTCACCATTCCCCTAATTCCACTTCGAAAAACTCGCCATATAAGGATCGGTAATACTACTAGCACCATTTTCGATATGTCCTGCATAATGGTACATAAAATTCTTGTGGTCTACGAGTGTAATCACGACATCGTACCACCCTTTATAGTCTGTGTAATCCAATTCTATTAGTTGTTCTGCTTGAGCGGCTACTATTATTTTTTGGTTTGTTTTTACATACACCACATCTTGCACAAAAAAGGTCAAGGCTTGGTTGGACTTGTTTTTTAAGACAAGCTGTACCATTTGATTCTTCAAGACTGTAAAATTAATTTCCACTTGCGGATCCGCTACATGTCCTTTAAAATTGCGATAGAAACCATTAAAACTATGCACACTAAAATTATAGCGTCCATCTTCTAATGCTTCTTTTTGCCAGCTGTAAGAAATTGGTTCTTGCTCATTCACACTAAAATTCCAATTTCTTCCCGTTTCATTTTGGAACTTTTGGTGGGCATATACCTGAATAGGAGCCAAATAGTCTTTGTTTTTCAACGCATTAGCTTCGATTGCAAAGTGCATGTGTACTTCCTTGGCATCCACTCTTATATTGGCTTGGATATGATAGGGCAACCCACAGGCTTTTTTTACTCCTCTTTCTTGTTTTGGAAAGGTTTTGAGGTCATTCCATGCGTTGTGCTGTTGTATATCAGCAGCGTTATATTGAGCAAAGCCATGGGGTAAATTCTTGTTTTGAGCAGATAAAATACGCTCCACATACCTGTTGCGATCCACAAAGTCAATCTCGATTTTTTTCAAGTCATTCGCTGGTTGAAAAACAGAAGTCATATTGCTACACGTCCCTCTTCTCCATTGGGATATATTCTCCTCAATCACTTTTTTTCCTGTTTTTTTCTCAATAAAATACTCCAAAAACTGTAGGGTTGAGGTTAAGTCACATACTTCAGAATTCACCCATCCACCTCTTGTCCAAGGAGAAGCAATGACCATGGGTACGCGATAGCCTAAGCCGATAGGGCTTGCCAAATTACTTTTACTGTCTCTTGCTTTGTCTTGTTCTCGAGTTACCCATTCGTCTTGGGTATCCATAGTTCCCGATACCTTACCTTGTTGTTTATCTGTACTCAATGGCGGTACAAAAGGAGCCACATGGTCAAAATATCCATCATTTTCATCGTAGGTGAGAATAAAGATTGTTTTTTTCCACACGGTTGGATTTTTAGTTAAGATATCCAGCACTTCAGATACATACCACGCCCCAAACCAAGGGGCCCCAGGGTGATCAGAGAAATTACACGGAGCAACTAACCAGCTCACCATCGGTAGTGTATCTTGATTGACATCTTTTCTGAATTGATATAGGATATCTCCTTGTGGGACTTCTACTTTCTTTACCTCTCCATTTTCCTGATATGCTATCTCCTCTAGTTTATGATAGGCGGGGTCTTCAGTATTGGTTACAAAGGCCTTTTTATGAATATTTTGCTCCAAGGTTGTCAATTTGCTAAATGCCTCTTCGCTATACTGTTCCAAGTATTGTTCTAATTTCACTCGCTCTTCTTGCAGAACATCCACAGGAGTTCCCGCTTGTACTGCCTCTTGGATTTGTTGCTGTAAACGAGTCAATTCCAATTGTTTAAATTGAATATGAGCCTTGTGAAAACGAACGTTATACTGTTTGTAGAATTCCAAGTTATTATCTGTAAAATTGGCCAACCACGATTCCTGTAAATCAGTGAATCCCACGGGTAGACTTAGTTCATTTTGGTACACTTTCCAAGAAATATTATTTTCTTCCAATCGCTCTGGATAGGTTTTCCAGCTGACATCTTGGTAGTTAATTTGCCCGTTATTAACATGAGCAACGGAATTGGGGTCACGGGGATTTTCGCGGATTGCCCCTGCCCAAAAATAGGATCGATTGGCACTGGTTCCCGTCAAAGAAGAACAAAAGTGCTGATCACAAACGGTAAAGGCATCAGCAAAGGCATAGTAGAACGGAATATCTTCTCGTGTAAAATATCCCATGGTTAGTGGCATGTGCGCATATTCCTTGTTTCCTGGTTTCTTTGCGAGTAACCATTGATCCATTTTCCCGTCATTCCTCGCTTCTACCATATCTTTCCAACTGTGGGGTAAACTGCCCATCCAGGTGATTTTTGTATTTTCAATATCCAAGCGAAAAGGACCGTAAATCGATTGATCTTGATCCATTTGAAACCAAACAGGCAGTTGATTCGGCTGACGAATTACACGGGGATCATTAAACCCACGTACACCACTTAATGTTCCATAACAATGGTCAAATGATCGATTTTCTTGCATTAAGAACACCACGTGCTCCGCATCGAGAAAAGTAGTTCCTGGGTCTGCTTCAATGCTCAATGCGCGCTGAATAGAAGCTGGCATTGCATTTAAAACCGTCATCCCTCCCATAAAAAGGGATGAGGTTTTGATAAAATCTCTTCTTGTTGTACTCATTTTCTCTTATTTTAACCACCAACTAATTCCGCGAATATTATCTGAACCACTAAACTGACGATCCAATGCTTTTTGCAAATTCACTTGATTTCGGTTGTATTCTGAACTTGGATACTGCCATCTAGTTGGAGCCGTTACCCCTTGTTGTATTTTAAATTCGGGATATCCCGTACGCAAATAATCGTAGTAAATCGTCATTCCGGCCTGATGAAACATAATCAAGTACTTCTGAGTCAAAATTTGCTTCAATTGGGTCGCTACATCGCCTCCTTTATAACGCACCGCTTCTTGTTGCACATAGCTATCAAATTGTGCTGTATCATAGTATTGCGTCAACCCTTTAGCATATTGTGCATAATAATCAAAATTCCCTTTTATCCCTTTGAGGTAAAACTCTTCTGCATTTCCTGCAATCCAGCCTCGTGCCGCTGCTTCTGCCAAAATAAATTGCAGTTCCGAATAGCTCAAAATCACATTCGTCTCCGTTGTTGGATCTTGGTAGTATCTATTTCTTACTTTGGAAATGTTTTTACTCTGTACTAATTTTTCATTTTCAGCATAAGGAACAATGGGATCTCCACCGTTATAGCCATTAAAATCGTTTTCTGCCAATCCATTTTCCAAAGCTGAAGCAGTACGTTGTGCAAAAGCAAATAACCTAGGATCTTTTAATTCTTTTAATAAGTTAATAAACGTACTGGACATATACATACTTGATCCATACGAACTTGAATTAAACTGTGGGTAGCGACTTCCTGCTTGATCAAAAAACGTCAGCTGCCCATTGTCTGCATTATCCATCAACAATACGCCTTTTTGGTAGATCTCATTAAAGCGTTGTGCAATATTTAGGGTTCCTACTTTTTGCTTTTTAGAAAGCGTTATAAGGACTTTTAACTTATACGATTCTATTAATTTTTCCCAACGATGTAAATTTCCATTGTAAATAATATCCCCTTGAAGCGATGCTTCTTTCTTTATTTTTTGAGAGGCTTGATCCAACTCCTCTAAAATTCCAACAAATACAGCCTCTTGCTCGTCGTACTTTGGAAATTGAATAGCTTCCTCTCCTTGCAGAGCTTCTGAAAAGGGAATATCCCCAAAATTCATCGTCAATTCATAAAAGAAATGTGCCTTTAGAAAATGTCCTACAGCCAAATACTCTTCTTTTCCTGTTCGCGTGGCTTCATCCATCATTTTCTTGGTTTGCAACAAATCTTTGTAGCGATCAAATCCTTTACTTCCCCATTTCAAATATTGGTAGGTACTTTCTCCATCAGTTTGAATAATCATACGCGCCGCATATTCTTTATCGATATTCTGTAAAGAAAAAGCTGTTTTTTCAATCTTCGTAAGTAATAGATAAGGATCTGCTTCTTTAATTTTATTTGGATCTTCATTCAATCGATCTAAATCATGGCATCCTACTACGGTTAAAGCCAAGGTAATTGCATATAGTGTTTTAACGTATTTTTTCATGGTGTTGGGTATTAAAATTTAACTTGTACGCCTAATCCAATCCAACGAGTTGAAGGGTCTTGGATATCGTTTTTCGTTGCTGTATCGTAATCTGGATCCGAGTATAGTCCTTTTGATTTTTTCCACATCCACAGGTTGTATCCTGTTAAGGAAGCCGAAAGTTGACTAATTTTGGATGACTTGACCATAGGGGTAAAATCATACGATAAGCTTAGGGTTCTCAATTTGAAGTAGGTTCGGTCAAATACGTTGGCAAACAACTTGCTTTCTTTTTCTGTTACTCTTGCGCGGTACGGGTAATTTTGTGCCCAACTTTGCCAGCTCACAGCTCCTGTATGGGTTTTGAAAACACGAGTATCCGAAATAACATTGCCCTGCACATCCGTTACTAATTCACCCGAAACGAGATTCACCCCCTCAGGAACGAATACAGGATTTCCAGATTTATACTCCTGATCTCTATATTGTACTGATTCAGGATGTTTACCACCCCACCACATTTTCTCCACTACTTCTGAACGCATTACACCGCCCCAAATACCGTCAATTCCAATGTTTAATCCCCAGTTTTTATATTTAAAACTATTGTTCCAGCCCAGTGTCCATTTTGGATCACTATGCCCCAAATAAGCTGCTTGTTTATTTGCGGTTGGCATTCCTGTTTTCTCATCTAAAATCACTTTCCCATCCGGTGATTTCATCCAATCTGTACCATAGTAAGCATCTACTCGATCGTTCAATCGCAAATCTCCAAACTTTTCTGCTCCTTCGTGAATCTTGGTTAAACGTCGGGTTCTCGTACTCCAATTGATGGCGGAATTCCATTGAAAATTGTCGTTTTTCACTACTGCGCCCGACAGGGTAACTTCCCATCCATTCGTCGTGTATTCATTTCCATTGACCTTCATATTATCAAATCCTGAAGCTTCAGAAACGGGATAATCGATAATAAAGTTTGAATCCAAGACGCGGTAATACGTCACATCTAAGTTTAGGCGTTTTTTGTAAAAGGCACTGGACAATCCTACCTCATAGGTTTTGGATTTCT
The DNA here is from genome assembly GCA_030152225.1 of Flavobacterium sp. Classification (GTDB taxonomy): domain Bacteria; phylum Bacteroidota; class Bacteroidia; order Flavobacteriales; family Flavobacteriaceae; genus Flavobacterium. The sequence goes on from JASLHL010000137.1 coordinate 9,760, forward strand.
CTGGTAACAAATACGGATTTAAAACCGCATTGGGGTATTCGACCATTTGATTTCCATTAAACGAGGGGTTTACTGGAGAATAGGTTGATTGCAGTTGATAAGGAGTTAAGTCACTCGATACATTAGCCCAAGACGTATAGACTTTCAAGTAATCAATTTGGCTTGGCATATCGACCAAATTAGACACCACCACACTCAAGGAAGTCGAAGGATAAAAATACGAACGTTGACTTTTCGCTAAAGCAGAAGACCAGTCATTACGGCCTGCAAAGCTCAAAAAGAAGGCGTTATACAAATCGAATTCCACTGTTCCATACACACTGTTTACCGCTTTTTTCTCGAGGTAATTCGTCGCTGTAACTGGTCCTTTGGAATTTCCTAAATTGTGTACGCCAGGCACGGTTAATCCATCCGCTGCAGCAAATGAATTAGTCACACGATAGTAGCGCGAAGCCGCTCCTGCATTAACATTGATACCAAAATTATCCGTAATACTCTTGTTGTACATTGCCAAGAAATCGTAATCCACATCCAAACGATCGTTTTTCTCCAAACTATAGCCTCCTTCTCTGGATGTACTGTAGTTAAAATACGATTTTGGACTTTGTAATTCGGTGTTGTTATTCGTTGAAATCATCGAAGCTCTTCCTTGTAGTACTAAATCTTCCGATACTTGATAGCTCAAGCTCAACTGAGCATTGGTAACATCTTTGTTCCAAATGCGCTTAAAGTATTCCGATCCAAACCACGGGTTGTTGTACCAAGCATAGTTATAACTCGCTTGTTTATAGCCCTCCATTCCTGGGGTCCATAAATTATTTTTCAAATCACGTCCGTTGACATCATCGCCCATCCAAATTAAGATGGTATACATATGCCCACTGGGATTATAGTCGTAATTCGGTACATTGGGCGCATGCACACGGCTGTAGGACAATTTCGAATCTAAGGTCAATTTATCCGTCAGATGAGTCGTTGATTTAAAGTTCAAACTTCCTCTATACATGCTCGTGTTCGGCACGCGATCTTTGTTGTAAGAAAAATCTCCACCCAAGCGATAGGATCCCTTTTCTGACTTACTGGTTACGGCAAAATTGGTACGGGAAATAATCCCCGTTTCTAAGAATTCTTTTAGGTTGTCATGATATTCCCACGCAATAGGTACGCGTTCATAGCGCGACTTATCATCGTATTGTGTCCCTTCGACGTTTCCATACCACGGAATCACACTTCCCGTTGTTTTATCGCGAATCGGACTATTCCATTGTGCAATTTTCACTCCTGCTTCAAATTTAGGTCCCCAAATCATATCACCATCGCTGATTCCCCCATCTTTTCCATCCCAGAACTCGTACTTTCCGTTGGATCCACTTCCGTATTCATTTTGCGTTTTAGGAAACAATGTATAACCCGCACTGATCATCGTATTTTGAGATACCTCAACTGTAACCCCCTCGGTTTGTGCATTTTTGGTTGTAATCATAATCGCCCCATTACGCCCTAAGGATCCGTATAAAACCGAGGCACTAGTTCCTTTTAATACGTTGATATTGGCGATATCTTCAGGTGATACATCGTAAAAATCTGTCGTCACTGGAATTCCATCAATGACAATCAGTGGATCTTTTCCTCTCAACGAGAATTTTGGCGATTGTAACATCCCTGGAGGATTAGACACTTGAAGTCCCGCTACCTGACCACTCAACAAACTCCCCATATTAGGTGTAGCTACTTCTTGTACTTTTTTAACATCGATATTCTGTGTCGCGTATCCAATCTTTTTCTCTGCTTTGGTAATTCCCAAAGCCGTAATCACTACTTCATCTAAAGACGCTTGCTCAGGAAGTAATACAAATGTAAAATCAGTGGTTTTATCTACGGATTTTTCACTGCTTTTATAGCCAATAAAAGAAACAACAATCCCGTCTTTCTCTTCTACTGCTAAGGTAAATTTTCCATTCAAATCGGTGGTCGTCCCCTTTGTAGTTCCTTTAATCACAACAGAGGCTCCGGGTAATTCTAGTCCCGTTTCATCCTGCACAACTCCTGTGATATTTCGCTTTTGCTGCGCATAGGTCAGGGTCACACAAAAGAGGAATACGGTATTCCAAAATAGTAATTGCTGTCTCATGGTTCTTCTTTAATTTAGTTGAGACAAATATTGTATTTTAGGCTTGCTAACGTATTACGATAAAAATAAGAATCCCTAGATTCACTTTAACTTAGTATTAAGAATTAAAACAGAAGGAAACAATTAAATAATATTTATTTTTAAGGTATACCACTTAAAATGAATACCTTACTAGCACTAAGATTTCTTCTCTATACGATCGCTTGATTGGAATGCCTTCTCTTGACTCAGGCATTTTTTCAAAAAATTAACGATTATCAGTTCAAAATTCCTCCTTGTTTTCCCTCTTGCTCCCAATGCGTTTTAGTAATTTTGCACAAAAATTACATCCAAAATGAACGTAGTCAAACAAGTTGCAGTCATCTTTGGCTGCCTTGCCTTTGGTGAATTAATCATTTACCTCACAGACATCAAGCTTCCTTCTAGTATTATCGGTCTTATTACTTTGTGGATCCTCTTGCAAACCAAAACAGTAAAAGTAGAGGCCATTCGAGACATTTCTGGTTTTTTAATGCGCAACATGGGTATTTTTTTCGTTCCGCCTTGTGTGGCCATGCTCAATTACTTTGACCTGCTCCGCGCCTCCTTTGTTCCCCTGGTTGTGGCGACCTTACTCAGTACCCTTCTCGTGGTATTCGCAACGGGAATCACCCATCAACTTTTAAGAAAACGAAAAAAATGAGCTTTTTATCCAACCCTACGTTTCTGCTGTTTTTAGTGGTTGCCCTATACGCTTTAGGACTTTCCCTTACTGAAAAATACAAATGGATCATTTTCAATCCCATTATTTTATCCACAGCTATTTTAATTACCTATTTGGTTGTCTTAGACATTCCTTATGCAAATTTTAGTCAAGCCGGACAATACATCGATTTTTTTCTCAAACCGTCGATTGTAGCCTTAGCCATCCCGTTATACCTAAACTGGCCCGTTATCAAAAAACAACTGTTTCCCATCTTGATGAGTCAATTGGTGGGTTGTATCACGGGGGTTGTTTCTGTGGTATTCTTAGCTCATTGGACAGGAGCGGAACGGGAGATTATCTATTCATTGGTTCCCAAATCCGTCAGTACGCCTATTGCGCTAGAAATTTCCAAAACGGTACACGGAATTCCTTCAATTACGGCAGCAGCGGTAATGATTGCAGGAATTTTTGGCAGTATGATTGGCTTTTATATGCTCAAAATAACCCATATTCACAACCCTATGTCACAGGGCATTGCACTCGGTACTTCCTCTCATGCAATGGGTACGATGAAAGCCATGGAGATTAGCAACAAATACGGTGCTTTTGCAAGTGTAGGGATGATTTTTAACGGTATTTTGACCGCTATCCTAGCCCCTATTATCTTGTCGCTTCTCCAACCTTTTTTGCGATAACTTGTTTTAGATTTAAATTATTATTAAATTCAAACGGGAATCTTACTACGATACCGCTTTTTGAGTAACTTTATAGAAAAATTCACTACGATAAACAAAGTTTATTATCTGAATTTACTTGTATTGTATACAATAACAGATAGTATTCCGCTCAAACACAAAAAATTGCAAATTAAAAAAGAAAAACTTAAATCTAAGCCACTGAAACTATGCTTCAAAAAGCAAGAAAATACACAGACAATACCCATTTAGCAGACTCATTAAAAATCACCCTTTCGGGAGTAATTCCCTTTTTAATTTTTATGCCGACTCAACAATTTGATTGGGCATTTGCTATGGCTGTTGGGGCATTGCTAACAGCACCCGTCGATATTCCCAGTAATTTAAAAGATAAAATTAACGGTATCCTCGTCGGTGCACTCCTCGTGCCTTTCGTTACCCTACTCTTATCCTTGACTCAAAATCACTGGTATTTCTATCCTGTATTCATCTTTATTATCTTTAGCTTGAGTATGATCTCCGTCTATGGACATCGTGCCAATATGCTATCCTTTAGCGGATTATTAGCTGCAAGTTTAGGATTAGCCCATAGTTATCAAGGAACTGATTTATGGCTTCACGGTTTATTCTTACTTCTAGGTGGTTTACTCTACTTGGTGGTTTCCCTGAGCTTTTATTTTATTCGACCAAGGCGTTATGGTGTACTACAAACATCAGAATGCATGGACCTCACGGCTGAGTACTTACAATATCGCTCACAATTATGGACCCCAGGCGTTGATGCGGATAAAATCGTAGAAGAACAGCTCAATATTCAGATTAAGCTCAATGAAGTACACGAAAATCTACGTGAATTTTTGGTACTCAACAAAGCCAATACAGGAAACTCCTCCAATAACCGACGTTTACTCGTTGCTTTTTCTACCTTAGTAGAAATTTTAGAAATTGCCGTTTCAACGTCATTTGATCACAAAAAATTACACGATCTACTCGATGATGATCCTAGCATTATTCGCGATTACCAAGCTTTAGCAGAAGATTTCGCCAGTACAATTAAAGACATTAGCGACTCCCTTAATATGGGATTAAACTATAAACCCAACTACGACTTTGACCGCAAATTATTAGCGCTTCAAGATAAACTCAATGACTTTATTGCAACGAGCACTTCACCGAATAAAGTTGAGGCTGTGCTTTTGTTTTCTAACGTCTTGCACTATGCCCAAAGCCAGATTGATAAGATTCATATCTTGGAACGTATCTTAACCGAAAAAGTATTTAGTGAAAACGTAGAAGATCGCTTTAAGGAATTGGAAAAATTCTTAACCCCTGTGCACTATCGCTGGGGAACACTTATTGAAAACTTGACGTTCAACTCAACTATTTTTAGGCATGCTACGCGTTTAACGCTAACAATTTTAGTTGGACTTATTATCAGTAATATCTTCAATCCCCTCAATGGATATTGGATTTTACTGACCATTGTCGTAATTATGCGCCCAGGGTATGGCTTAACGAAAACTCGATCCTTTGAACGCGTAATTGGTACAGTATTAGGTGGTTTAATTGCCTTTGGCTTGTTGTTTATCATCCAAGACAACCACACCATTATTGCGTATTTGACTATTTTGACCATGATTCTTGGCTATTGGTTTTCTCATACTGATTACAAGGTGGGGGTTACCTTTATTACCATGTATGTGGTTTTAATTTACGCTATTCTGACGCCAAATTTCATGGATCTCTTGATTTATCGCGTGATTGATACCGTGATTGGCGCACTTCTAGCCCTAGGAGCCAACTATATCTTATGGCCTTCTTGGGAGTTTTTGAATGTCAACGTTCACCTGTCAAAATCCATCAAAGCCAATCAAGATTATGTCAAGGAAATTAAGGAAATTTACAACCAAAAAAATGATCCGACACTTGCCTATAAGTTAGCGCGTAAATACGCTTTTATTGAAATTGGAAACTTAATGGCTTCCTTTCAACGCATGATTCAGGAACCAAAATCCAAACAGCGCTTGCGTTCTGAGATTTACGAATTAGCGGTTTTGAATCACACCTTCTTATCCACAGCGGCCTCTATTGGGGTTTATGTGCAATCTCGCCATACAACAAAAGCTTCTGAATCGTTTAATATGGTGATGAATTATATTGATAAGAACTTACAATTAACCAATAATTTACTCAACAATACCCCTTCAGAAGAAGATTTAATCACAGCCGAAGACATCGAAAGTTTTCGCGTGAGTATGAGTTATTTGCAGAATATCAGAGAATACGAATTAAAAAAATCGTTTTCTGATGATGCGCAAATTAAAAACTTGATGGAAGAATCTACCATGGTGATTCAGCAATTAACTTGGTTAGCTCATTTGTCTGAAAAGATATTAAAGATCAGTAAGGTAATCCGAGATAAACGTGAAGAAATGCAGCAGAAGAAGTCAGTATTACATCCAACTGTTCTATTCAAAAAAGGATAATTTTATTTCATAAGCTTTCAACAACAAACGTTTGTTTTTAGCCTATAAAACGAGGTTTTTATTTAAAAACCCTTCCTTTTTATTGCGAATAATAAACAAAAAACGAGTTAATATCAGGAGTATTTCTTCTATTTTTTTCGATAGTTAACAACTTTGCAGGAAGTTGCGATAAATTACCTTTTTTTTCGTATTTTGCATGAACTAATCAATTATAACGATGATGAATCCAACAAGACTTTTCGATATACCCTATTTCCAACAAGAACATTTTCCTTTGGAAGATGCGCTGGTAACCAAAGTAAATGGTGTCTGGGAAAAAACATCATCCGCGGCCTATCTTCAAAAAGCAAACTGTTTATCAAGAGCTCTTTTGCGATTAGGCGTTCAACCCAATGATAAAATCGCTGTTATCTCAAGTAATAACCAAACCAAATGGAATTTATTGGACATTGGTATTTTACAAATAGGGGCACAAAATATTCCAATCTATCCTACCATTGCTGCTGAAGACTATCAATTTATTTTAAGTCATTCAGAAGCAAATTATTGTGTAGTTTCAGATCAAGAAATTTACGATAAACTAATGATGGTGATTGATCAGTTGCCATTAATTAAAGCCGTATACTCTTTTGATGTTATAGCAGGATGTAAAAACTTGGATGAATTGTTTGCCCTTGGTGCAGATGAATCGAATCAGGAGCTCGTAGAACAACGCAAAGCGGATGTTAGACCTGATGACCTGGCGACATTAATTTATACCTCAGGAACAACGGGAAAACCCAAAGGCGTAATGCTTTCACATAACAATATTCTATCCAATGTATTGGGAAGTAGTGAACGCGTGCCTTTTACGAGAGAACAACACTTTAAAGCACTGAGTTTCTTACCGTTATGCCACGTTTTTGAACGCATGTTGATTTACCTTTATCAATACAGTGGTGTTCGCATTTACTATGCAGAATCCATTGATAAAATGGGTGACAATATGAAGGAGGTTAAACCCAATGTAATGACAGTTGTTCCGCGCTTATTAGAAAAAGTATACGATAAAATCTTCGCCACGGGATCTGCTTTAACAGGAATAAAAAAGCGTATTTTCTTCTGGGCGCTTGAACTTGGATTCAAATATGAACCGTATAACCGCGGCGCTTTTTACAATTTTCAATTGGGTATTGCTCGCAAATTGGTTTTCAAAAAATGGCAGGAAGCCTTAGGCGGTGAAATGAAAATCATTGTTTCAGGAAGTGCTGCCTTACAACCTCGTTTATCCCGCGTATTTAATGCGGCGGGAATTCCCGTAATGGAAGGTTATGGTTTAACCGAAACCTCTCCTGTAATTGCCGTAAATGACGCAAGAAACAAATCCATGAAGATTGGAACTGTAGGAAAACCCCTAAGCAATGTTGTGGTAAAAATTGCAGAAGACGGTGAAATTATCTGTAAAGGCCCCAATATTATGTTGGGCTATTACAAAGATGAAGAACGCACCAAAGAAGAACTAAAAGATGGTTATTTCCATACGGGCGATATCGGAACCATTGATGAAGAAGGTTTCTTAAAGATCACAGATCGCAAAAAAGAAATGTTCAAAACCTCTGGAGGTAAATACGTTGCTCCTCAAATTATTGAAAATACATTAAAACAATCGCGCTTCATTGAACAAATTATGGTTATCGGTGAAGGTGAAAAAATGCCAGCAGCTTTGATTCAACCGAATTTTGAATTTGTTAGAGAATGGGCCAAACGCAAAAATATCAATATTGGAACAACCAACGAAGAACTCATCCAAAACGAACAAGTGCGTCAACGTATCGAAAAAGAAGTAGAATACGTAAACCGCAAGTTTGGAAAATGGGAACAAGTGAAAAAATTCGAACTTACTCCAGATGTTTGGAGCATCGATAATGGTCAACTTACCCCTACACTAAAACTGAAACGAAGAGTTATTCTAGAAATCTACAAAGATTTATACGAGAAAATTTATAGAGCATAAAAAAAGGAAGCTAATGCTTCCTTTTTTTATTCCTGTAAACCGTTAACCGTTAACCGATTCCGCTACAATAGCATACACCATTGGAATTTTATTATCCAAGTGTTTGATGCGGTATTTATTCGGTTCGAATTCAACCGTATGCTGAAAACAAGCATAAGGCGAATAATCAAACTCTTCAAATTGTCTGATAGTCAATCCATTTTGAATAAGACTACTGACTACCTCACTCATGCTGTGATTCCAACAAACATAAGATTGTGTAATAGCTGCTGCTTTATCCGCATAGGTTCCACTTTCTGTTTCGACGATAGCTTCCACATTAAAATAGTTGTACGCTACTTTTTGGAAATCATCGTCAAACATCCAAACCACAGGATGAAATTCAACAAATACGAATTGTCCTCCAGGTTTTAAAAATGTGGCAATAACTTTGGCCCATTTATCCATATCCGGCAACCATCCAATAACGCCATAACTCGTATATACCCTATCGAATTGCTCATTCAAATGATTGGGTAAATCATAGATATCACAGCAAATAAATTGCGCATTGGATCCCGTTTCTTCTGCTAACTGAACTGCTTTCTTAATAGCTTCATCGGATAGATCTACCCCTGTAACTTCAGCTCCTAATCGACTTAATGAGATTGTGTCTTGCCCAAAATGACATTGTAAATGTAAAATCTTTTTGCCTTTAATGTCCCCTAATAGATTGAGTTCAATCTCATTTAAAGAGCTCTTTCCTTTCTTAAATCCTTCTACATCATAAAAATCCGACTGTATATGCGCTTCTGTCCGGTTATTCCATGATTGTCGATTGATTTCTATATAGTTTAAATCTGATTCCATTTTTTTGTTGTTCGTTGCTCGTTGTTCGTTGCTCGTTGTTCGTTGCTCGTTGTTCGTTGTTGTTTGTCTTTCGACAAAATAATGCAATACAAAGAAGGTTTTTCTTCTACTAAAAGAAAATTAATTTAGATCAATAAATGAAACGAATCATGCGAACCTCACCTAATTTCACTATTTCCTCAGTTTTTTATTCTTTGAATTTCTTTCACCGTCAATATTCCCTCCCTCTTGGTTTTCGTTTATTGTCTCAAAACGTTATACCGTTGTCGTTGATGAATACACTTGAACTAGAATAAATCAAGGGATACGACCATGTACAAACAGTCGCATAACATTTATTTTTGAGCTAAACATTTAACTCAATTAAAAGGGGTTTTTTGGTTGGAAGCGGGACTTTTATGAGGTAATGGTGTACAGTGTACAGTTTACGGTGTACGGTTTACAATAAACCATTCACTATTCACCATTCACTATTCACCATTCACCATTTACCATTCACCATTTACCATTCACTATTCTAAATAAACCATCCTTTTCTGCCTTTATACAAGCGAAAAGAACCTGGACCAATCATGGCAATAGCTAAAGCCCCTGCCAAATACAGTAGATTCAATTCAGCGCCTAATCCACCAGTTGCAGGACTCAAAGCAAAAGAGCCTCCTCCTTTAACAAGCACCATAGACATCACCATGGTAAAAGCAATTAGTACACTAGATAGACGCGTAAATGCCCCCACAATTAATAAAATGGGTGCAACAATCTCTCCAACAGGAACACCTAACCACAGCCAAGTTGGCAAACCTTTAGCTGCCAATTGTTCTATAATCATATCGTGTCCATGAATAATTTTGTGGATTCCGTGAAAAATCATCAATCCACCCACGCCTAAGCGCAGAATCAATTTTCCTAAATCTTGCATCGCTATGGGGTTTTAACTTGTTTTTAAAGGTCTTATTTCGATTTTACTTGGCAAAGCACGGGGATTCATTTGCAACAAATCCACCACCAATTCACCGATATCTTCGGGTTGAATTTTCCATGCATCTTTTTCATTAGGGGTGTGATTATTGAAATTACTCGTAACAGAACCAGGTAAAATGGTTGTTACTTTTACATCATGTGCACGTAGATCAAGCATGGCTGCTTGTGTAAATCCCACTACACCAAATTTACTTGCATTGTAACCACTTCCCGTTGCGAAGAAATTAATTCCCGCTAAACTAGCCACACTGATATAGTATCCTTTATTTTGTTTTAATTGAGCTACACTAGCTTTTAAGGTATGGAATACCCCTGTTAAATTGGTATCAATCATGGTATTCCAATCTTCGATAGACAACTCTTCAATGGAGGCAAAAATACCTACACCAGCATTGGCAATCACAACATCTAAACGCCCAAAATGAGCGATAATGGCAGCTACAGCTTGTACTTCCTCTTCATACTGGGTTACGTTGGACGCAAGTGGCAATACTTGTTCGGTTGTTCCTATTTCACGAGCAACACGCTCTACTTCTTCTAGGTTACGTCCCGAAATAGCCACTTGATAACCTGTTGCAACCAAAGCTTCTGCTATTCCTCTACCTATTCCTTTAGTCCCACCCGTAATGTAAACTACTTTTCCGTTACTTGTTGTCATACTGATTTTTAACTTTTAATTTCACTAAAATAAAGAATATAAAATACTTTTTAGTTATTCTAGTTTAAGAAATAATAAAAAAAACACAATACCGGCGTAATACTAACCGTTATCTAAGTCATGCGTATTGAATTAACTAAATTTAAGCCATACTAGTTTAATTTCACTTTTATTTAAGGAGAGAAACCAAGGCGATTGTGTACCTTAGTCTATCGTTTAGGGCACTAATTCACTTCATTTAAATGCATTTTTAATTTCTAATTACTTAAAAATCTAAAACTATGGCTGTTAAAATAAAAGGTTCCGGTAGTTACATTCCAACAGAGGTAGTAACCAACGACGATTTTCACCAATTTGATTTCCGCGATGAGAATGGTCAACCGCTAAAAGATTCCAACGAAAGAGTAGCAAAAAAATTAGAGCAAATTACGGGCATTCAAGAAAGGCGATATATTTCGACCAATTTAACTACAACCGCTATTGGAACTATTGCAGCACAACGCGCGATTGACCATGCTAAAATTGACATTGAAAAGCTAGACTACATCATCTTTGCGCACAATTTTGGCGATATCAAACACGGAACAGACCAATCGGACATTGTGCCGAGTTTAGCCTCTCGTGTGAAACACAACCTAAAAATAAAAAACCCAAACTGCGTTGCTTATGATGTCTTATTTGGTTGTCCAGGGTGGTTACAGGGGGTTATCCAAGCCTATGCTTTTATGTCCATAGGTATGGCAAAATACTGCTTAGTCATTGGTGCGGAGACGCTGTCTCGTGTCATCGATCTACACGATAGGGACTCTATGATTTACGCCGACGGCGCAGGAGCGACTGTATTGGAAGTAACCGATGAACCTGGCGGTATTATAGCTACCAAGAGTTGTAGCTTTACTGCGGATGAAGCATACTACATTCACTTTGGCGAATCTTATAAGAAAGATCCCAAACAAGATACACGTTACATCAAAATGCTCGGTCGTAAAATCTATGAATTTGCCCTAACAGAAGTTCCACAAGCGATGAAAGCGTGTTTGGATGATAGCGGAATAAAAATCGATCAAATCAAAAAGATTATCATCCATCAAGCCAATGAAAAAATGGATGAAGCCATCGTTAAACGCTTTTATGAACTTTACGATCAAGCCATGCCGGAACACATCATGCCCATGAATATTCAAAAACTAGGAAATAGTAGCGTAGCAACGCTTCCTACCCTCTATGATATGATCGTCAACAAACAACTAGATAACCACAGCTTTGAAAAAGGAGATTATTTGTTGTTTGCCTCTGTGGGTGCAGGTATGAATATTAATGCATTTGTATACCAAGTATAACAACATATCCAATATCCATTTGCTCCTTTACACCATCTAACACATGTAAAGGAGCAAATGGCCATGTACCAAACAATTTCTCCGCCTTAAATCTACTAGTGCAACACACCAAAACTTGCACTATTCACCCATTTCATTCCTTTTGCTACTAAAGTCAGCCTTCACAAAATGCCGATTTTTTAACTTTATTCTATTTATTTCAATACGAATAAAATCACTTATTTATCATTTTAATTAAAAACACACAAAAAACAATTATTATTATAACTAAAATATATATTAAAATAAATATCCTATACTAAAAAGTAATAATATATTTTACTTAACTCTTTTTTTTGTAGTTATATTTGCATTGTAATAATTACATCTACGTAATTAAGTATCAATTCAATAACAGATTAAAAGCTATGAAAAAGAGAATTTTGCTGTTGGCCTTATTAGGTGGTTTTATGTTAAGTACAACTGCTTGTAGCAGTGATGACAGCAGTCAAGAAACACAAAAAGTCGAAGTTCCTAACACCTTAAAAGACGACTACTTCAGTATTGAAGGAGCTACTTTTAATGCCGGAACAATCCAAGCTGGTGAAGAAGAATCCATTACAGAAATTAGTGTCAATAATTTCATTATCAACGGTGGGAAAGCCATTATGACTGTGACAAGTAGTGCACAATTACAAGCTATTCAAATTGGTTTAAAAGGACATGAAGGTTATTATAGCGTAAAAACATCCAATGAAAATCTTACGCGAACTGGACTTTACCATTATGAGGTTATTCTAGACTTTTCTCAGGATCTGATCCTAGACATTGTAGGATTAGAGCTTGTCGGCTATATCACCGATGGCAAAAAAACGGTTGTTTATTACAGGGAGTTTCAGGTAATTCCTGCAGGAACTGGAGCGTTGCAAATTTCCCTTTCATGGGACAGAGAAGATGATGTGGATTTACACCTAGTGAAAAGAAATTCGGATCGCATCTACTACGGAAGCAGAAAACTATACAATAGCGAAGGCGAAAAAATTGCTGAGTTGGACATTGATTCTAACGCTGGTTGTAGTATTGATGGCATAAAGAATGAAAATATCTATTTCGACCGTTTAGAAGATGGTGTTTACTCGATCTATGTCGATTTATACAGCAAATGTGAAGCTCGAGGTTCGACAGGAAGTAAATACATTGTGAATGTCATGTACAGTGGAACGAGTATTCGCTTATCGGATCACATGATTGGCAAATTTGACGATGCTGATACTGGAAGTGGAAATGATCCAAGTAGACACGTACTGATTGGAACTTTCGCTATTGTCAATGGAGTGTTCTCTTCGGTTGTAGAAGAAGAGGAAGAAACAACGAGATCCCTTGATGCTTTTGGATTCAATAAAAGATTAGTTTACAAAAAATAAAGTTGCACACCAAAACAACACAGCTTTTCTTCCATACAAAGTAGTACGTTTTGTCGGTATTAGTTGTAAATAATTTGTCTTTAATTTTCAATAAATTACCTTGAAACGCCAGTAAAAAGTCCCTTTTTACTGGCGTTTTCGCTAGGATATACCTGTTCAATTCCAAGTTTTTTGTGGGGAGATTTAATTCCGATAACACGAGGTGTAAACTAAACTATTTTGAGTATTTTTGTCTAAACCCATAAAAGCGACTACCGTGGATTTTATTAAGATTACGGAGCAACCTTCTACTTATGATCATTTAGAACAAATGTCTATTCATGAAGTGTTGACTTCCATCAATAAAGAAGATCAAAGTGTGCCTCTTGCTGTTGAAAAAGCGATTCCACAAATTGAACAAGTAGTTCAAAAAATCGTTGAACAGCTGCAAAAAGGTGGGCGTTTGTTTTATCTAGGAGCGGGAACTTCCGGTCGATTGGGGGTTTTAGATGCTTCAGAATGCCCCCCTACGTATGGGGTTTCCCCTGATTTAGTAATTGGTTTAATTGCGGGCGGGGATCAAGCCATCCGCCAAGCAGTTGAACATGCAGAAGACAACGCAAACCAAGGTTGGTTAGACCTTCAAGCGCACCAAATCAATACCAATGACTTTGTAATCGGAATCGCTGCTTCGGGTACCACACCTTATGTTATTCATGCCTTACAGACCTGTCAAGCCCAACAAATTCCAACAGCTTGTATTACTTGCAACCCCAACAGTCCGTTGAGTCAAGTTGCCCTATTCCCCATTGAGGTAGTCGTTGGACCTGAATTTGTTACAGGAAGTTCACGCATGAAAGCGGGAACCGCACAAAAACTAGTCCTCAACATGATCTCTACTACTGTAATGATTCAACTCGGACGCGTAAAAGGCAATCGCATGGTCGATATGAAAATGACCAATGCCAAACTCATACAACGCGGTATTGCCATGTTACAACAAGAACTTCAAGTGAGTGAAGAAAAAGCCACTCAACTCTTAGCTCAATATAAAAGCGTGCGTGCAGCACTTGATAACCACAAATTATAAACACTATGGAATCAGAAGGTACAAATCGAAAAGTATTACAAAAAGGAGTTAAATACCTTGCTATTACACTGCCTTTATTGTTTCTTGGTCCAATTGTCATTCACAGTTCATTAAAAAATCAAGGCAATCCATTCTTTATCCCTGTCTTTGGTTTGGGATGTATCATGTGTTTGTCTGCCATGCTTTTACTTTTTAAAGGCATTAATACCATTATGAAATCATTATTTGGGAAATAATTATCTATGAAAACAAAACTATTTTATCTTTTACCTTGTTTTGCTTTATTCGCTTCTTGCTATCAACAAGAGCGCAACTGCGCTAATTTCCGCACAGGAAAATTTGAATTTGTCACTGAAATAGACGGTGTTGAAAAACGATCTACTTTTATTCGCACAGCAGAATATGAGATTGAAGAATATGAAGGAAAAATAGATACTTCTAGCATTCGTTGGATCAATGATTGTGAGTTCATCCTGCAAAAAAAACATCCTAAAAACATGGCAGAGAAAAAAGCTGTGGGTATTAAAATCGTCACAACTGATGGAGATACTTGTGTTTTTGAGTATGGTCTAGTTGGTGATGCGCGAAAAGAACGTGGAAACCTTAAAAAAATTGGCGAACTTTAATTGTTGCTCCTCATGGAAGTTTTTTTAACAGCAGATGCCATTGTAGCGTTTATTACGCTAACTTTTTTAGAGATTGTCTTAGGAATAGACAATGTTATTTTTATTTCGATTGTAACGGGAAAACTCCCAGAAGAAAAAAGAAAAAAAGCAACCAAATTAGGGTTGTTTCTAGCCATGTTTATGCGAATAGGTTTACTATTTGCCATTACTTGGCTCATCAAAATGAAAGCCACGCTCTTTAGTGTCGATTGGGGTTGGTTTAGCGCTCACTTTAATGGTCAGGCCCTGATTTTATTAGCTGGAGGGATCTTTTTGATTTACAAATCCACCAAGGAAATCCACGAAAAAGTAGCACATGTTCAAGTAGCTGAAGACATCAGTTCTACTCCCAATGCCAAACAAATTGCAACTAAATCTTTTGGAAATATCCTGATTCAAATCCTATTGATTGACTTAATCTTCTCAGTAGATAGTATTCTAACAGCTGTAGGAATGACCAATGGAGTTGAAGGCGCCTTGTATATCATGATTGCTGCCGTTATTGTTTCTGTTGCTGTAATGATGATTTTTGCAGTCCCTGTAGGAAACTTTGTCAACAACAACCCCTCTATTCAAATCTTAGCATTATCCTTCTTAATCTTAATCGGATTTATGCTAACGACTGAAAGTATGCACTTATCTGATGCAAAACTAGCCGGACAAGATATTGGCGCGGTGCCAAAAGGTTATCTGTATTTTGCGATTGCCTTCTCTTTGGTTGTTGAGTTTATCAATATGCGCATTAGAAAGAAGAAATAATAGCCTGGTTATGGGAAATGGGAGATGAGAAATGGGAGATGAGAAATGGGAGATGAGAAATGGGAGATGGGAGATGGGAGATGGGTGGGAAATGGGAAATCGTAGCGCAGCGCAAATTGAAGATTCATCGAACACCGAAACAAATATAAACTAGGTGAGATAAATGAGAAATCGTAGCGCAGCGCAAATCGAAAATTCATCGAACACCAAAACTAATATGAACTAAGTGAGATATATTCATCAAACACCAAAAAAAATAAACCAATTGAGTTAAACCGAAACGAAGTGTAGGTTCATCGAACACCAGAACAAAATATAAGCTAGGTGAGATAAATGGGAGATGACCTGAAATAGGTACAAAAAGAAATAAAAAAAGGATCAATCTTTACTAGATTGATCCTTTTTTTATACGGTATTTTTACTCTTCTCCCTTCTCTCCTCTCTCATCTCCAAAATAGCGTTCGGTAACGAAATCGATATCTTTGATTGTTTTTCTCGCCCAATCAATGCGTTTAGCAAGTAATTCTTCTTCAGACAGCTGCCAATTGACTTCGGATTCTCTCAAGCGAGTCGTTAAGCTTTGGATGATGATTGCCGCAGAAACAGAAATATTCAAACTTTCAGTGAATCCCACCATGGGAATGGTAATAAAGTCATCCGCTTGTTCGATAATTTCGGGGGATAATCCTGATTTTTCTGTACCAAAAAAGATAGCAACAGGTTCTGATAAATCAAATTTATCCAAACTTTGCGCTGTTCCATGTGGCGTTGTAGCAACTACTTTGTATCCTTTAGCCTTAACGGCGTCAATACAACCTTGTACGCTATTGTAACGGTGAATATCCACCCATTTTTCTGCCCCTAAGGCAATTTGCTTATCAATTCGCTTTCCAAATTTTTGTTCAATAACATGAAGCCCCTGTACACCAAAAACTTCACAACTACGCATCACCGCGCTAGTATTGTGCAATTGATACACATCTTCTGCTACAACAGTAATGTGATCTGTTCGGTTAGCTAAAACACTTTTAAATCGCTCTACTCGGTTCTCTGTCAAAAAAGTTTCTAAATAAGCTAAGTATTCCTCGTCTTGAAATAGCTTGTTTGAAATATTCATTATATCTTTAGTTTTATTCAAAAATGCAAAGGTAACAATATTATGGAAAAACGTTTAGTCGTACTTTCAGGAGCTGGAATGAGTGCAGAAAGTGGAATCAAAACCTTTAGAGATGCAGATGGACTATGGGAAGGACACGATATTATGGAAGTAGCTTCTCCTCAAGGTTGGGCGAAAAACAAAGCCAACGTATTACAATTTTACAACGATAGACGTCGACAATTATTAACGTGTGAACCTAATGCCGCACATGAGGCTATTGCGGAACTACAACAACATTTTAGAACAACAGTAATCACTCAAAATGTAGATGATTTACACGAACGCGCAGGGAGTAAAGACGTCATTCACTTACACGGTGAGTTACTCAAGGTGCGCAGTGAAATCAATGAGCATTTGGTATATCCTTGGACAACGGATCTTACAGCATCCGATCAAAACGAACAAGGACATACTTTGCGTCCGCATATTGTATGGTTTGGAGAAATGGTTCCCGAATTGGAACGCGCCATTCCCTATGTAGAAGAAGCAGATGTGATTTTAATTATCGGAACGTCACTCCAAGTATATCCCGCAGCTTCCTTATTGGATTTTGCTAAATCTGAAGCTTTGGTTTACTACATCGACCTCCACCCTGCTTCGACCCAACACTTCAATCGCCAAATCGAAGTACTCGCTGAAAAAGCTTCTGTTGGTATGCAAAAAATTCAAAAATCTCTGATTGAATTCAGTCAAATCATATAAAAAAATAAGGGTATTCTTTTAGAACACCCTTATTTTTTATCCTTTAGTTTAAGACTTTTGCGCCTTTTAGAAAAATCCATGACACACAGATTTTATCTCCTTCATCCGTTTTAAAAACTTTAAATTGTGGAGCGAAAACCGTTGCTATACCAGCACTCACTAGTGGGAGCCAGATGCCCGATAAATCGGTAAAATACATCAGTCCTACTCGTGCTAAAAGAAACAAGATCGCAAAACTCACAAATTGTAACAGTAATGTTTTAGTTCCTGCACTCATCGTTTTTTAATTTTGATTTATATATTTTCCTTTTTTACTTCCTTCGTAAAGATCGTATTTCGCTAAACGCGCTTCTAATTTACCATTAAATAATTTAATCTTTCTCGAAGGACGTAAACCTACGTATTTCAATGCCTCGATATTAGCCGTGATAAACCACGCTTCTGTTCCAGGATATCCTTGCTTTAGGGTATCACCTATTTCGCGATAAAAACGCTCTAAATTGATATCCAAACGCTCGCCATACGGTGGATTAAAAACCATATGCAAGGGTCCTTCTACCTCTTTAGACGTATCAAAAAAGTTTAGATTCTCCACTTTGATATATTCTTCCAAGTTGGCATTTCGCACGTTGTCCATTGCTTTCATCACCGCAGAAGGCGCTTTATCATATCCTTGAATGGTATAGTGGAACTCGCGTATGCGCTTCAATAGTGACCCCTGGATTACCTCGAACAAATCCGCATCCCAATCGTTCCAACGTTCAAAAGCGAACTCTTTTCGATTGATATTGGCCGGAATATTGCAAGCTATCATTGCTGCTTCAATCAAAAGCGTTCCTGAACCACACATCGGATCCATGAAGTGACTCCTTCCATCCCATCCAGATAGTAAGAGCATTCCTGCCGCTAATACCTCGTTAATTGGCGCAATATTCGTTGCTGTTTTATATCCTCTTTGGTGCAAAGAAGCTCCTGAAGAATCCAAAGAAACAGTACACATATCGCGTTGAATGTGTACGTTGATACGCAAATCTGGATAGTCTTTGTCTACATTTGGACGTTTGCCATATTTATCTCTAAACTGATCGACAATCGCGTCTTTCGCTTTTAAGGAAACAAATAAGCTGTTGTTAAACTGATCGGAGAATACAGTCGAATCAATAGCAAAAGATTGATGTGCACTTAAATATTTGCTCCAATCAATACTTTGGATTCCCTTATACAGATTGTTTTCATTGTAAACAGCAAATTGCTTAATCGGAACTAAAATTTTTAATGCAGTACGCAAAGCTAAATTCGCCTTATATAAAAATCCTTTATCTCCTTCAAAACTCACCATACGAGTTCCTTCCTTCACTTTCGTCGCTCCTAAAAGCTGTAGTTCTTTTGCCAAAACCTCTTCTAAACCGAACAAAGTCTTAGCAACCATTTTAAAATTTTCCATTTTTTTATATCGCTATAAGGAATAATTGCATTCGTTATCCAAATGTGCAAAAATAAAGTAAATTTGCAAGCTAATAAAAGATTTAATTTAAAACTATGTCTGAACAAAAGAAAGCTTGGTACGCATCGTGGTTTGATACCCCTTATTATCACATCTTGTATAAGGATAGAGATTATGATGAAGCACAACTTTTTATAGATAACCTTACCCACTATTTAAACTTAGCTGAGGATTCAACTATTTTAGATTTAGCTTGTGGTAAAGGTCGCCATGCCATTTATCTCAACAGCTTAGGCTATGATGTGGTCGGAGCAGATTTATCAGCTAACAGTATTGAAGTAGCTAAAACATTTGAAAATGAAAAGCTACACTTTGAGGTACACGATATGCGTGAGCCTTTAGAAAAAAAATACGACGCTATTTTCAACTTATTCACCAGTTTTGGTTATTTTAGTGAACCCGAAGATAATATCAAAGCACTAAAAGCAATCCACAACAGCTTATCTGACTATGGTCTAGCGGTAATTGACTTTATGAATGTCAATAAAGTAATTGCAAATTTAGTTCCTGTGGAAGTAAAAACAGTGGAAGGCATTGAATTTCATCTCGAACGAAGAGTAGAAAACGGATACATTTATAAAGATATTCGCTTTCATGCTGATGGAGAAGACCATGCTTATACAGAAAAAGTAAAGGCATTCACACTAGAAGATTTTGAAGCAATGATGAATGAAAATGACATTTACTTACTTGATATCTTTGGTGATTATAAATTAAGAAAATTCTATCCGAACGAATCTGATCGATTAATCATGATCTTTAAATAAGTCGATGGCGTATATAGTACCCTTACTAGCTGTAATTATTGGATATTTAATTGCACTACTTATTCAACCCAAGAACAAAAAACACATCAAACTCTTGATGGCGTTTAGTGGTTCTTTCTTGCTTACAATTACAGTAACCCACTTGCTACCTGATGTTTATCAAGCCGCAATGGGAGATCTTGTTACAACAGCTGGGGAACACCTTCACGACCACGACCACAGCCATGACCATAGTGGAGCTGCTCGAATTGGGTTTTTCATCATGGTGGGTATTGTATTCCAGATTATTTTAGAATATTTCTCTAAAGGCGCTGAACATGGACATGTACATGGACACGAAAAACTAGAACGCATCCCTTGGTTGTTGTTCATCAGTTTGTGTATTCATGCCTTTTTTGAGGGAATGCCCATCAGTCAGCACAATGAATTAGCTATAGGCATCGGAATTCATCATCTGCCCATTGCCATTATTTTAACGGCATTTTTTATCAATGCCCAAATGAATAAAAAAATGGTATTTGTATTTATGATGCTCTTTTCCATTATGACGCCTTTAGGTACTTTGATTTCAAGTAGCATTCCTGTATTAAGTACCTATTATGCAGAAATATCGGCAGTGGTAGTCGGAATCTTATTCCACATTTCTTCAACCATCATCTTTGAAAGCAATGAAGATCACAAATTCAATATCAATAAATTAATAGCGATACTACTTGGAGTAGTCGCTGCTTATTTCATATAAAAAGTCGGAAGGTTTCTTCCGACTTTTTGTTCGTATTCAATTTATTTTAGCGATTTAAAAAAACCAGCTGACAACCATATAAATCATTTGGTTTGTTTTTAGTATTTTTGATGCTGTTACTATTTGTTAGACTTATTCGTTTATGAAAAAAATAATGATTATCACTTCTTTTTTATGCTTAGCTGCTTTGGTATTTGTGGCTTGCGAAAAAGATGATATATGCGGTAAAACGGAACCGACAACCCCTCAATATAAAATCGAGTTTTTTGATTATGAAGATCAAGTAATTAAAAAAACTGGATTGGTTGAGGCGTATGCAGTGGGTATCCAAGATACGATAAGAAGTACGGGAAATACCCTGTTACTTCCGTTGCGTTTGGATCAACAACAAACAGATTGGGTCTTACAAATTACAGAAGTAAAGGATAAGGAAACGCTGATTCAACGCGATACACTTACCCTAAAATACAACGTAAATACCCATTACTTAAATAAAGCTTGTGGATATGTCTCTACGTTTTCTTTAGTACAAGATGGTAGCTCACCTCAACTTAATGGAAAAGCCAATACAACCAAAGGCAATTGGATTAAATTATATATAACAGAAACAAACGAAATAGAAGATGCAGAGCAAACTCATTTTAACATATATTACTAGTAGCATCCTTGTCTTGTTTTCTGTTGTAGGTGTTGCACAAGAAAAAGGTAAAGACAGCAAAAAAGAGACAGAAACGGCACATATGGCCACTATTGCTCCACCAAAATATCCGCAACGTTATGGATTGCGTGTGGGGGCAGATTTGTTTCGAATTACGCGTTCATTTTATGACAAAACATATAATGGGTTTGAAGTTGTAGGGGATTATCGATTGACCAAGAAATTATTTGCTGTAGCCGAACTAGGACATGATAAGCTAGAAAAAACAGAAAGCACCTATGGTTTTACGACCAATGGAACGTATTTGCGCATTGGGGTTGATTATAACTTACACGAAAACTGGATGGACCGTGAAGACATGATTTATGTAGGGGCTCGCTATGGTTTTGCTACCTTTTCTCAAAATTTAGATTGGTACAAACCCTATAGTACAAGTGATTATTTTGATAATCCCGCAATTCCAATCAACAAAAAATACAGTGGCTTATCTGCACATTGGGTTGAATTTGTTGCTGGGGTAAAAACCCGTGTGTTCAATAATGTTTTTATGGGATTCAGCCTTCGTTTAACTGGTTTGATTACCCAAAAACAACCCGATGATTTTGAAAATCTATTCATTCCCGGATTCAATAGAAAATACAGTGGGGCTATTGGCGTTGGTTTTAACTATTCGGTTAGTTATTTTATTCCGCTATACAAATCCAATAAAAAAGCCTTTACTATACCTGAAAAAGATACCCAATACGATTTAGAAGGAAATAAAATCGAATCGGAAGAGTTGAAAATGATTCAAGAGAACAAGCAGAAAGCTGCAGCAGATCAAAAACAAGAAGGGTAAACCAATACAATAAAAAAGACCTTAGAGCCGCTTGCTCCAAGGTCTTTTTAGTTTCCCATCTATTGGGATTAATTTCCGTATTATAAAAAAGGCGAATTTTCATTCGCCTTTTTTATCTTATGATCCTTTTGTATTGTAACTCTTTACTAATTGCTTTAAAAAGGCCCATTGTTTCAACGTCGTCTTCGCTTCTAAAGCTGGATATCCTAGCACTGTTTTTCCTGCTTCTACATCACCGGTAACGCCAGATCCCGCACCTACTACTACACCATCACCAAGGGTAACGTGATCTTTAATAGAAGCACTTCCTCCGATTACAACAAAGTTTCCTAAGGTTACTGAACCTGCTAAACCACTGTTTCCAGCCATAATACAGCATTTTCCTAAAACAGAATTATGTCCAATTTGCACCAAATTATCTATTTTACATCCATCGCCAATAATAGTTGCACTGAATTTCCCGCGATCAACACAAGAATTCGCTCCAATCTCTACGTGGTTTCCAATCACTACATGCCCAATTTGAGGGATTTTCACTAATCCTTTTTCAGATGGACAAAAACCAAATCCATCCGCACCAAGTACTGCATTGGGATGAATAATACAATGATGCCCAATTTGCGTGCGTTCACGAACTACAACGCCTGACCATACAACTGTATTATCACCGATCACACTGTGATCCATCACGGTAACATTAGGGTATAAAATTGCATTTTTTCCTATAACAACATGTTCTCCAACATAACATCCTGCACCTATTTGCACCCCTTCACCTATTTGAGCAGTCGCTTCAATTGTCGCCTTCGGGTGAATACCTTCTTTTACTTGAGGTAATTGAGGGGCAAAAAAAGATAGTAATTGAGACATCGCAATATCAACATTATCCACTTTAATAAACGCACTATCTTCACCTGGCACAATTGAAATATCTCGATTCACAATGGCAATACTCGCTTTCGAATTCGCCCACAAGCGTTCATATTTTTTATTGCCTATAAAAGATATTTGGCCATCTTGTGCTTTATCCAACTGCTCTGCTGCGTGAATCTTCTTTACTGTTGTGCCTATCACTATACCGTTTAGGACTTCGTTTATTTCATTAAGGGAGTACGTTCTCATACTAAATTTGGGTTTCTTGGTTTATATCAAAGAAAACGAATAAAAACTAATTATATTGCAAGAATACCTTTTTTTATTTCAAAAAAATAAAGCATAACATTTAATTAACCTAAAAATACTCAAAAACAGAAATATATTTTTATTAGTTAATTCCTATTTTACGGAAATCAGATATAAATAACACACTATTTTAACTCATTATAAGAAATGATTCTTATTATTCATATTAAAATACAAAAACAAAAAATAAATAGATAAAAACTAAAATTTATCGTTTTTTCAGCTACAATATTGCTTTTTTCTTTGTCACCACGAAAAAGAAAGTGCAATTTTTCCCTACTTTACTTCCCAAAATCCTCATCAAACTAAATTATCCCTACTATAAAACGGTCTTTCCCTCTCTTTTATTATGCATTCTTGATCCTTTTATGTATATTTTACTACCACAAAAAATAAAAAATAGATGAAAAATTTAGTTCAAACGATCGGAAGCCTTATTGCTGAAGAAAATTTTGGTGCTTTACATAATTTAAAAGTAGAAAAACCAACACATTTTAATTGGGTCACTGAAATATTCGAGGGCATCCACGTCAAAGAAACACCAGATAAAACAGCATTACTCTGGACGGATGGTCAAAAAACGGAGCATTATACCTTCAAGACACTATACCATCGGTACAATCAACTTCTGAATTTTTTGCGTAAAAAAGGAATTCAACAGCAAGATGTAATCCTTACCCAAATGATGCTACAGCGCATTAATTGGGTTACCCATTTGGCAACGATCAAAGGGGGATATCGTCTTTCTCCTGCGGCAAGTATTCTAGGGGTTAATGATTTAAAATATCGCTTTGAAAAGATTGCGCCCAAAGTAATTTTAGCAGATGCTGATAATGTAGAAAAAATCGATGAAGCTGAAAAAGCAGCTAATCACACCATTCCCATTAAGATAATTATTGATGGAGAGCGCGAGGGATGGTACCCTTTGTCTGTCTTAGATGAACAAGCAACCGAAGCTGAAGCTGCAGCAACCCAACCCGATGACAATCTCTTCTTATTTTTCACTTCGGGTACAACGGGTATGCCCAAAATTGTTTGCCATACCCAATTGAGCTATCCCATTGGAAATCTAACGACTGCTGCTTGGATTGGGCTCAAAAAAGACGATATACACTACAATATTTCTCAACCAGGCTGGGCTAAATTTGCCTGGAGTAGTCTATTTGCTCCTTGGAGTGTAGGTGCCACTATTTTTGCCTTTCACACCAAGGCGCGCTTTCATGCAGCTACCACCTTATCCCTAATTGAAAAACACAAGATTACAACCCTTTGTGCGCCTCCTACTGTTTTGCGCTTCTTTATTCAGGAAGATTTATCCCTGTACAAATTCAGCTTGCGTCAATGTGTTGCGGCAGGTGAACCTTTAAACCCCGAAATTATTGAGGAATGGTTTCAAGCCACTGGCTTGTATATTCGCGATGGTTTT
>JASLHL010000087.1 GCA_030152225.1 Flavobacterium sp.
CATACTACTTGCGTGATGCGTCCATCGTGTGTCTATAGAAAAAACTATTTTTAATAGACACACGATGGACGCATAATGGAGTCACTATGGACAGAGTACTTACCAAACTTTGTCAAAGGATATACAATATTCGATCATACGATATGGAAAGCAAAAAAAGAACATAACCTTTGTCGTGCAATCGTCGTGCAAATAGTGATTTTTTAATGTTTAACGTATTGTTTTGTAGTTTTTTATATTGCTATTTCGTAATCCTGCCGTGGTCAAAACTAAGAAGCTTCTATATAGTTGTATCGTTTTTGTTTATGTAATTCAGCCATTTTATGTAAAATATTTTATGTAATTATATAACGCCACCAAAGTAAAAACTACCTTTGTTGTGCAATCGTCGTGCAAGATTTTATCTACGACAATGAACAATTCGGTGCCTTATGATTTTTGATTACCTTCAATTTTGGTTTGCTGCAAATAACGAACACGGCACACATTCGCCTTTTGTATTTAATTTACTGACACGTGGACTCTATCCTTCGGATCGTCGTTGGAAAGGGCAATCGAGAAAACAGCAGTTTATTGATCGGTTGATTGTGTACTTTGAGCCACAGCATATTGCCGTACTGGATAAACAGACAGTAAAGGCAAAAGCAGCGCAGGAGATGGTTGTGTTTCAACGCGAATCGACAACTCCCTATGATTGCCTTATTTTTAATGGTACAACGGCGGCAAACTGGCCGAGTGTAGTTACGGTTATTCCTCATTTACACAACGATTCGCTTTGGATCATCGATCGAAGAAGGAAAGAAGCTTCCATCGAAAAATATTGGCAAGAAGTCGTGGCATCCGAAGAAATGATTGTAACTTTAGATTTCTATTATTTCGGAGTGGCTTTCAAGCGAAAAGAGCAATTGAAACAGCATTTTAAACTGCGTTTACAACCAGATCGCGTCTTCCGCTTGTTGCGCGTGTAACAAAGTGGCCTTTTTAGACACTTATAAGAAAGAAAAAACAAAGAGTATGTCTAAAGAATTAATTATTGATATCCAGGAGATTAAACGCGATTTCAAAATGGGATCTGAGACGGTGAAAGTCTTGAAAGGGGTGGATTTACAAATCGAAAAGGGAGATTATGTCGCTTTGATGGGGCCTTCTGGATCGGGAAAATCGACGTTGATGAACATTTTAGGCTGTTTGGATACGCCTACTTCGGGCTATTATAGCTTAAATGGCAAAGATGTCAGTCGATTGGATGACGATCAATTGGCAGAAATTCGCAACAAAGACATTGGTTTTGTGTTTCAGACCTTCAACTTAATGCCGCGTACTACTGCATTAGACAATGTGGCCTTGCCGATGATTTACGCAGGGAAATCCAAAGAGGAACGCAATCAACGGGCCTCTTCTGTGTTGAATATGGTGGGATTGGGCGATCGGATGGATCACCATCCGAATCAACTCTCTGGGGGGCAAAGACAACGTGTAGCAGTAGCTCGTGCTTTGGTCAATAATCCTTCGATTATCTTAGCCGATGAGCCGACGGGAAATTTAGATACGAAAACCTCGATCGAAATCATGGCGCTATTTGACGAAATTCACAGCAAGGGCAATACCGTTATTCTCGTAACTCATGAGGAAGATATAGCCGAACATGCCCATCGCATTATTCGATTACGCGATGGAGTGATCGAAAGTGATCAGCGAATAAAATAAAGAAAAGACACCGTATTTTATCTAAAGTATTGTATTTTGCTTGTTGGATCAAACAACGAATGCAATGAAAATATACACCAAGACGGGCGATAATGGAAGCACGGCTTTATTTGGCGGAACGCGAGTGCCTAAAGATCACATCCGCATTGAAGCCTATGGCACAATAGACGAACTGAATTCCTACATAGGTATGATTCGCGATCAAGCGATTCCCACCTTAGAAACGCAAACACTACTCGTGATACAGCACGATCTTTTTACACTGGGCGCTATGCTAGCCACGGATCCCCAAAAAGCGCGGTTAAAAAATGGACAAGAACGCCTAAATATTCCCAAAATAACGGCTGAAACAATTGATTTTTTAGAAGGTGAAATTGATCGCATGGAGCAGAATTTGCCACCTATGACGCATTTTATTTTACCTGGTGGACATACAACTGTGTCATTCTGTCATATTGCGCGTTGTGTTTGTCGTAGAGCAGAGCGTTTGTCAGTACAGTTGAACCGCGAAGAAGCTGTTGAACCGGAAATTTTAATGTATATCAACCGACTTTCTGACTATCTTTTTGTGTTGGCACGAAAGTTGACTTTTGATTTACAAGTGAAAGAAATGAAATGGAAACCCGAAAAACAAGGGTAAACCCACTGAATATCGCGACTTTTTGCAGTGAAAAAAGTGAGACGTTCTTTAAACTTAGTGAAATACTATGAAAAAAGCTTGCTTATTTCATAATAAAATTTATTTTTGCAATAAAATTTAAAAAAGGTTAAGAGATGTATTGGACATTAGAATTAGCATCTTATTTAAGTGATGCTCCATGGCCTGCTACTAAAGATGAGTTGATAGATTATGCTATTAGAACAGGTGCGCCCCTTGAAGTAGTTGAAAACTTACAATCCATCGAAGATGAAGGAGAAATCTATGAATCTATGGAAGAAATATGGCCAGACTATCCTACGGACGAAGATTATCTTTGGAACGAGGATGAGTATTAATATAGAAAAAAGCCTTCTACAAGGCTTTTTTTTGTTTATTTTAGCAAGTAAAAAAGAGTAAAAAACATATAAACCTATGAGTCTTATAAATACCATATTAAAGGTTTTTGTCGGCGATAAATCGGAACGAGATATCAAGGAAATAAAGCCTCTAATTGAAAAAATTAAAACGTATGAATCGTCTTTGTCTGGTTTGTCGAATGACGAATTGAGAGCGAAGACCATCTTTTTCAAAGAGAAAATTCAACAATCTAGAGCCGGTCAAGATGCGAAAATCGCTTCGTACAAAGAAGAAATCGAGAAGACTCAAGATATCGATAAAAGAGAAGCTATTTACGCTAGTATTGATAGCTTAGAAAAAGAAGCGTATGACAATACGGAAAAAGTATTGTTGGACATTTTACCTGAAGCATTCGCTGTGGTAAAAGAAACAGCCAAACGTTTCAAAGAAAATGAAACGGTAGAAGTAACCGCTTCTGAAAAGGATATAGAGTTTGCTGATCACAAACCGTATGTAACCATTGTGGACGGAAAAGCCAATTGGGCGAATAAATGGTCCGCAGCTGGTAAAGAAGTAACTTGGGATATGATTCACTACGATGTTCAGTTAATTGGAGGTATCGTATTACACCAAGGGAAAATTGCCGAGATGCAAACAGGGGAAGGGAAAACCTTAGTGGCAACCTTGCCTTTATACTTGAATGCCTTGACAGGAAACGGCGTACACTTAGTAACCGTGAATGACTACCTTGCAAAAAGGGATAGCCAGTGGAAAGCACCTCTATTCGAATTCCACGGGATGACTGTAGATTGTATTGACAATCACCAACCAAACTCTGCCGGAAGAAGAGCTGCTTATGCTGCTGATATTACCTATGGAACAAATAACGAATTTGGTTTCGATTATTTGAGAGATAATATGGCACATACGCCAGAAGAATTGGTGCAACGTGTTCACAACTATGCGATTGTCGATGAGGTCGATTCAGTATTAGTGGATGATGCGAGAACGCCATTGATCATCTCTGGTCCTGTTCCTCAAGGAGATCGCCATGAATTTAATGAGCTAAAACCAAAAGTGTCAAACTTAGTGGAGATTCAACGTAAGTTGGCAAATAACTTCTTGGCTGATGCTAGAAAATTAATCCGCGAAGGAAATACAAAAGAAGGTGGTTTCTTATTGTTAAGAGCCTACCGAAGCTTACCTAAAAATAAAGCCCTGATCAAATTCTTAAGTGAAGAAGGGGTAAAACAATTGCTTCAAAAAACAGAAAATCACTATATGCAAGACAACAACAGAGAAATGCATAAAGTGGATGAAGCGTTGTACTTCGTGATAGAAGAGAAAAACAATCAAGTGCAATTGACCGATAACGGGATCAAGTTTTTATCACAAGATACGGATGAGAACTTCTTCGTATTACCCGATATTGGAACTGAAGTTGCGCGTATTGAAAGCCAAAACTTATCAAGAGAAGAAGAGGCTATTGCCAAAGAGCGTTTATTTCAAGACTTTGGAGTGAAAAGCGAGCGTATTCACACGTTAAACCAGTTGTTGAAAGCGTATACGGTATTTGAAAAAGATACTGAATACGTGGTGATTGACAACAAGATTTTAATCGTGGATGAGCAAACAGGTCGTATTATGGATGGTCGTCGTTATTCTGACGGATTACACCAAGCGATTGAGGCAAAAGAAAATGTAAAAATCGAAGCAGCAACGCAAACCTTTGCAACGATTACCTTACAGAACTACTTCCGTATGTACAAGAAATTGGGAGGTATGACAGGTACGGCGATTACAGAAGCAGGGGAGTTCTTGCAAATCTATAAGTTAGACGTTGTTGAAATTCCTACGAACAGAGGAATTGCGCGTAAAGATAAAGAAGATAAAATTTACCGTTCGGTACGTGAAAAATACAAAGCCGTTATTGACGACGTAGTAGAATTATCACAAGCAGGACGTCCGGTATTGATCGGTACAACGTCAGTTGAGATTTCAGAGTTATTGAGTAGATCGTTAAAAATGCGTGGTATTCAACACAACGTATTGAACGCGAAATTACACAAACAAGAGGCTCAAATTGTTGAAGAAGCTGGAAAACCAGGTATTGTGACTATTGCAACGAATATGGCAGGTCGTGGTACGGATATTAAGCTTTCTCAAGAAGTGAAAGACAAAGGAGGATTGGCCATTATTGGTACAGAACGCCACGATTCTAGACGTGTTGACCGTCAGTTAAGAGGTCGTGCAGGACGTCAAGGAGATCCGGGAAGCTCTCAATTCTACGTATCTTTAGAAGATAACTTAATGCGTTTATTCGGATCAGAGCGCGTAGCGAAGATCATGGATAGAATGGGATTAGAAGAAGGGGAAGTGATCCAACACTCGATGATGACCAAATCAATCGAAAGAGCACAGAAAAAAGTAGAGGAAAACAACTTTGGTATTCGTAAACGTCTATTAGAATATGATGACGTAATGAACGCACAACGTGAGGTAATTTACAAACGTAGAAAACACGCGTTATTTGGAGATCGCCTTAAAGTGGATATCGCCAATATGATGTACGATTTGTGTGAGCGTATTAGCGAAACCAACAAGTTAGCGAATGACTTCAAAAACTTGGATATGGATATGATCCGCAATTTTGGTATCAATGATGTGATAACAGAAGATCAATTCAACAAAGACGACGTAGTTACGCTAGCGAATAGATTATACGAGAAAGCATTTGCAGCGTATCGCGAAAAAGGACAACGCAGTGCAACAGAAGCATTCAAAGTAATTAAGAATGTTTACGAAAATCAAGATAATAATTTCGAACGCATTGTGGTGCCGTTTACGGATGGGATGAAAACCATGAATGTGGTGACCAACTTAGAAACAGCCTACCAAACGGAAGGAATGAGCTTGATTGACGATTTCGAAAAGAACGTTGTATTATCTATTTTAGATGAGGCGTGGAAGAAACACCTTAGAAAAATGGACGAATTAAAACAGTCGGTTCAATTAGCCGTTCACGAACAAAAAGATCCGTTGTTGATCTATAAGTTTGAGGCATTCGAATTGTTTAAGAAAACAATGGCTGAAATGGATGCAGAAATAACGTCTTTCTTGACCAAAGCGGATCTACCGGTTCAGCCAGTACAAGAAGAAGTTAACGCATAATTTTAGCATATGCAATACAGTAAAGGGCTCTTATGACAAGAGCCCTTTTTTTATGGTAATTGGATGTTAAGACTTGCTTTTTGTCATCCAAACGCTTAATAAATTTGTATTTTTATAGAACAAATCAAAATTAGATTACTATGACCCTCTTTGGTAAACCATTTACAACAAAATACGGTACAGCCCCTTTCTCTCAGATAAAAACTACGGATTATAAACCTGCATTTGATCAAGCGATTGCGCAATCAAAAGCCGATATTGAGGCAATAACAGCCAATCCAGCACCGCCTACTTTTGCTAATACAATAGAAGCCTTGGCTTTTTCGGGTATGGAGTTGGATCGCTTGGCGAGTATTTTCTTTAATTTGAATTCAGCAGAAACCAATGATGAAATGCAACAGATTGCCCAAGTAGTTGCGCCTTTGCTTTCGGAACTGGGAAATGATATTTTATTGAATGAAGCGTTATTCTTGCGTGTCAAGGCGGTATACGATCAGTTAGATCAATTGGATTTGACAACAGAACAACGCATGTTGTTGACGAAAAACTACAAAAACTTTGTGCGCAATGGAGCTTTGCTTTCCGATGAACAGAAAAATAAAGTACGAGCGATTGATACGGAATTGGCAACAACTTCATTAAAGTTCGGTGAAAATGTATTGGCAGAAACGCATAACTATCAATTGCATATTACCCAAGAAGAGGATCTAAAAGGATTACCTGAAGGCGCTATTGAAGAAGCACAAGCTTTGGCAAAACAAGAAAATAAAACTGGATGGATCTTTACTTTAGATTATCCGAGCTATATTCCCTTTATGACCTATGCTCAAAATAGGGAATTGCGCAAGGAATTGGCTATTGCTGCGGGTACTAAAGCATTTAAGGACAATGAGTTCAATAATGAGGGACATGTCTTAAGGATTGCCCAACTGAGAGATGAACGTGCCAATATCTTAGGTTATGCGACACATGCTGATTTTGTCTTGGAAGAACGCATGGCGCAATCACCTGTAAAAGTAAATACCTTTTTAAATGATTTACTCCAAAAGGCAAAACCTGCTGCAGATAAAGAGTTTGAGGAATTAACCGCTTTTGCTAAAAAGATAGATGGCATTGAACAACTGCAAAAATGGGACGGAAGTTACTATGCCGAAAAATTAAAACAAGAGCGTTTTAATTTAGATGATGAGGTGTTAAAGCCTTATTTTCAATTGGAAAATGTAGTAGATGGCGCTTTTCAAGTAGCCGCTAAATTATACGGACTGACGTTTACCGAAGTATTTGATATTGATACCTACCATGAAGACGTGCGTACTTTTGAAGTATCCGATGAAAAAGGAGCCTTTGTTGCTGTATTTTATACGGATTTCTTCCCGCGTAAAGGAAAGCGCAATGGAGCTTGGATGACTTCCTTCAAGAATCAATACGTATGGAATGGAGTAAACGAACGACCGCATGTGTCTATTGTTTGTAACTTTACTAAACCAACGGCTACTAAGCCCTCTTTGCTGACCTTTAACGAAGTTACTACCTTGTTTCACGAATTTGGACATGCGTTACATGGTATGTTGGCTAATACGGTCTATCCTGCCTTATCTGGCACGAATGTGTACTGGGATTTTGTTGAGTTGCCGAGTCAAATTTTAGAAAACTGGTGCTATGAGAAAGAAACTTTGGCCTTGTTTGCAAAACACTATCAAACAGGTGAGTTAATTCCGATGGACTATGTCAACAAAATTAAAGAAAGCGCTTCCTTTTTAGAAGGGATGGCTACGGTACGTCAGTTGAGTTTCGGCCTGTTGGATATGGGATGGCATGGACAAGACCCTACTAAAATTACGAGTTTAAAAGCATTCGAAGTGGAACAGTTTAAAGCGACACAACAATATCCTGATGTGGCAGAAAATGCAATGAGTACGTCTTTTTCACATATTTTCCAAGGGGGGTATTCAGCCGGATACTACAGCTATAAATGGGCAGAGGTATTGGATGCAGATGCATTTGCTTACTTTCAAGAAAAGGGTATTTTTAATAAAGAGGTCGCAACAGCATTTAAAGACTGTATTTTATCTCAAGGCGGAACGGATCATCCGATGACGTTGTACAAAAAATTTAGAGGACATGAACCTACACCAGAAGCTTTATTGCGAAGAGCAGGTTTATTAGCATAAAATGAAGAAGAGTTCCAATTTAATTTGGAACTCTTTTTTTTACACTTAACAACATCACTTTTCTTTTTTCAACTTATCTTCTCATCCACAAGGGATTTTATCTTTACTTTTTGGTGGCAGTTAAAAGCAAAATACTTGTAATTTAACTAGCGGATTACCTTTTTAGGTTAAATTTATAATTCAAATATAATTAAAAACTAATTTATTAACAAATAAAAAAAGAAAAAATCATCTATTTTGAACTGAATCTTTTTTTTGTTGAGGAATTAGTATAAAAATTAGGGAAAAATATTTGATAATTAAATAAAACATTCTTCTGAGTAAATATATGTATCAACAGTACTAGGTAATTCTTTCGCTTTTTCCAGTTCTTCTTGCAGGAAAAGCATGGATTCTTCTTGATTTTCTGCTGGGTTAGTTTTTAAATCTGCTATTTCGTCCTGTAAGTGGGTTATGTTTTTTTGTTTACTCTCCTTTAAGATTTGTTCAGCTAGCTGTATCATACCATTAAAAGTTAAACCATTCACTTTTTTGCAGTAGACCGCATGCCATTTATCAAAGTCAATTTCGTCTTCTTCTGTATAAAGATCTATGGTTTCTGCTACGTGATTAGAAACGATTTGAATGGCTTTTTGTAAGCGCAATTGATCAGGTTCATTGAGCATGTTTAACATTTTTTCTTCTGAACTAGCATAGTGTTCAGGTGTTGTTCCGATCAACTTTACATCTTCCTGTGCTGTAGGGGGAACGGATTCCTCAGTAGAGGGAGAAGCTGTTGCCGAAATGTCTGATGATGCAGGTATTTTTACATCGGTATTCTTTGGTGTACATCCCCAAGTGCACAGGGTGCACAGCCCTAAAACTAAGCTTATACTGCTCATTTTAGCTATTGTTTTATGCATATATTTTATTTACAAAAATAGAATAAATCACAAATTGAGAAAATATTTCAATAAAAAAAGGTGTTGCTCAGCAACACCTTTTGGTAATTAATTCCAAGTTCCAAATTTTCCTGTATTAAAATCGTCAAATGCTTGTAGTAATTCTTCTTGTGTGTTCATGACAAAAGGACCATAGTGGGCAATCGGTTCTTTGATTGGAAGACCAGCCAAGACCAATACAACGGCATCCTCCATGACTTCTACGGTAAACTGTTCTCCATCATGTGCCATCACTGCAACGTGATCTTGTCGAACCTCTTTGCCATTGACATTGATGGTGCCTTCTAGGACTAACAACAAGGTGTTGTACTCCATAGGGAAGTCATAGGTTACTTTTGCTCCCGTTTTGGCTTTTAAGTTAGACATATGAATGGGAGTAAAAGTGGTTGCAGGCCCTTTTGCTCCTTTGTATTCACCAGCTATTACTTCTATGAAACCCAGTTGATCTTCCAGCGGATATTGTGCCATCTGTGCTTGCTCAATCGCTTGGTATTTAGGTGCTCCTTTTTTTGCCGCTGCAGGTAAATTTACCCAAAGCTGTACCATTTGAAATTCACCTCCTGTTTTGCTCCATTCAGTTTCGTGAAATTCTTTGTGTAAGACACCAGAAGCAGCAGTCATCCACTGTACGTCTCCCTCACCTATAATTCCTCCACCTCCGCTACTATCACCATGCTCTACACGTCCTTTGTAAGCAATGGTTACCGTTTCGAACCCCTTGTGTGGATGTACACCCACTCCACGTGGTATTTCACTCGGTCCAAAGTGGTATTTTGAATTGTAGTCAAACATGATAAAGGGATCCATACGTTGCATGCTCATTCCAGCTATACCTGGAATAAAATTGTGTACTCTAAAACCATCTCCTACAAAATGTGCAGGTCTTGGTGCTGCGATTTGTTCAATATTTTTTGTTTTCATCTCTATTTTATTTATACTCAAAGTTACTACCATATTGCTGGAAAAGCACTTAATCTAAAATAAGAAAGGTGAGTGGGGAATGGAGAGTGGTGAGTGGTAAGTGGAGAGTGGTAAGTGGAGAGTGGTAAGTGGAGAGTGGTAAGTGGAGAGTGGTGAACGTCCCTAAATAGGGTTGACCGTTTTTAAACATTAACTTCACAACGAGCAACGAGCAACGAACAACGAACAACGAACAAACCGCGCAAAGAGCAAAAAACAACGAGCAAATCGCACAAAAAAAAAGAAGAACTGCTTATCACAGCAGTTCTTCTTTATATTGAAAATTTAACGTTCACTCATTTCCCATTTCCCATCTCCATTATCTATTAGAACCAAGGTGTCTCATGGCTTCTCGAACCATTTTAAAGAGCTCAGATGAGTATACGAAATCGACGACGTCTTCATTATTTGTTTGAATAATTTCTTTGTTTGTTCCTGACCAAGCTAATACGCCATTTTTCAGGAATACGATATGTTCTCCGATTTCCAATACAGAGTTCATATCGTGGGTATTAATTACCGTTGTAATTCCATATTCATGGGTAATCTCTTGGATGAGGTTATCAATGACGATGGCCGTTTTAGGGTCGAGTCCCGAGTTGGGTTCATCGCAAAACAAATATTTGGGATTGTTAACAATAGCACGTGCAATGGCAACCCTTTTCTGCATTCCCCCTGATATTTCAGACGGTTTCTTTTTGTTGGCATCGATTAGTTTAACGCGATCAATTACTTCATTCACGCGGTGCATAATTTCCTTGTCGCTTTTATTGGTAAACATGCGCATTGGAAAAGCAATATTTTCTTCCACAGTCAAGGAGTCGAAAAGTGCACTACCTTGAAATACCATTCCAATTTCGGTACGCAAATCACGACGTTGACTTTTATTCATTTCTGCATAATCTCTTCCATCAAATAGAATTTGTCCATTATCATGAGTGTGAATACCTAAAAGTGTTTTCAAGAAGACTGTTTTTCCAGAACCACTTTGACCTATAATTAAGTTGGTTTTTCCTGTTTCAAACGTGGTTGTAATCCCCTTCAAAACCTTAGTACCATTAAAAGACTTTTCTATGTTTGTTACTTCAATCATCTTGCTAATTACTTAAAAGGAGAGAGGTTAATATATAGTTTGTTAGGATAATAGCCACACTGGTCCATACGAAAGCAGTTGTACTGGCTTTTCCTACTTCGAGGGCACCACCTTTCATATAATAACCAAAGAAAGAGGGAATTGTTGCTAGTAAGAAGCCAAAAAGCGTTGTTTTGATAAAGGCATAGGTAATGTGAAAAGGAATAAAAGTGTCTTGTAATCCAATGATGAATTGTTCAGAAGTCACAAAATTACCCATTACACCTCCAAACCAACCACCTAGGATACCCAAAAACATACTGATCCCAATAACGAAAGGATAGAGTAAAACGGCTACCATTTTTGGAAAAACCAAGTAGTTTAAGGAGCTAACCCCCATTACTTCTAGTGCGTCAATTTGCTCTGTTACGCGCATCGTACCAATACTTGACGTGATAAATGACCCCATTTTTCCTGCCATAATGATGGAGATAAAGGTAGGGGCAAATTCGAGTATAACAGATTGTCTTGTAGCAAATCCAATCAAGTATTTTGGAATTAAAGGATTGGTTAAGTTTAAAGCGGTTTGAATCGCAACAACACCTCCAACGAAAAAGGATAAAAAGCACACAATACCCAAAGAACCTATGATTAAATCATCTATTTCTTTGAAGATCAGTTCTTTCATTACTTTCCATTTGGTCATTTTGCTAAAAATTTCTTTTAGCATAATAAAGTATTGACCAATATTTGTTAATCCAGTTTTTATCATAAAAAATAAATATCGGCTAAATTACCAATTACAAATGATTTTTTAGGTTTATAAGTCTAAAAATGTACTAAAACAGCTTGGACTTTATTTTGCTCCAACGGTATTGACGGATAAATTTACCTTGTTTTTTATCAACTAAATAAGGTTCTCGATTTGTCTTTGCTTTGAAATAGCCGTGGATGTAATCGAGGAACAATAACGGTTTCTTTTTTTTTGCTGCTAGTTTTAAACTGGCAATTAAGGTGAGAAGTAAACCATAGTGTAAGCGATAAAAAGCTTCACCTTGTTTGTATCGTGCGGTTTTGTCGTATTGTGCTCCAGTGGGTTTTAAGTGTTTGATTTGTAAATCTTGGCGAACAAGAATATTCCATTGGTAATAGCGGCAGAGTAATTCATCTACCGTATCCCATCCCATAGCAGGTTGTAGACCACCGATTTGCTCAAAACAGGTTTTGCGATAGGCTTTAAAGGCGCCGCGGATGTGATCTTTATCGGTTAGGTTTTCGACGATCCATTGGTTGTCTTTCTCAATTAACGCTACGCCACCTGCCATACCCAGTTGGTTGTTTTGCTTAAACTCGGTTGCAATTGCTTCAAAATAAGAGGGGGGAAGGATTAAATCAGCATCCAACTTCACAATAAAATCATAGGCGACTGTATCAGGAAGTTGTTTTAATCCATAGGTAAAGGCTTGAATAACCTTACTCCCCGGTAGGTGAATAGCTTCAGATGTTTTGGTGCAAAGGTGTAACCACGGATATTGTTGGGTAAATCGTTCAACAATAGTCGCTGTTTGATCTGTTGAACTGTCGTTTATCACCAAAGCCCATGTTGGGATTAGCGTTTGTGTGGCTAAACTTTGCAGGGTTTTTTCAATATAATTTGCTTCATTATAAGCAGGGATAAGTACGATATACTTCATGGAGTAAAACATTTACAGGTACAACATCGAACGAAATACAATCATCCTCGACCCAAACACACAAAAATATAAAAAAATGTAGTTGTGCATCGAATAGCCAGTATATTTGTATAAACGAATCAAAGAAACACGTGTAATGGGGAATGGTATTTCGACCAAGCAAGCTTTTTTATTTACGCTAATTAATTATGTAGGGGTATTGATTGGCGTTGTTTCAACGGTTTTAATCTATCCGCAAGACAAAGAGTTGCTGGGAATTATTCGATTTGTTGATGCATGTGCCCAGATTATGTATCCTATTATCGTGTTGGGGAGTACCCATGCTTTGATTAATTTTTACCCCCAATTAGCTGAGAAATTGCAGCAAAAACTATTCAGCTATAGCTTAATATCTCTTGGTAAATTAGCGTGTTGGGTGGGAATTTCGCTGTTTTTTATTCGCTTTTTTTATCGTGATTCATCCTTTAAATACGTTGCATTTGCGTTTCCCTTGGCAATTGCTATGGCGTATATTGAGCTATTTCGAAGACAAGCAACGAATCTGCAAAAAATTTCCTTTCCTACGTTTTTCGAAAAAATCATTCCCAAACTGGCACTGCCCACCATTTTTATACTGGCTATTTACACCTCAATGTCTATCGATCAAGGATTAGTGTGGTACATCGTGAGTTATGGGGTAATTACTGTTGTAATAGGAGCATATATTTATAAGCTATATCCTTATCGCATACACAAAGACTACGGAGACTTGTTTAATCAGGTAAAGAAGAAGCAGTATTATGCGTACAGTTTATTTGCTTTTGCAGGTAGTTTTGGATCTTTTTTTGCCTTCAGGGTGGATTCGTTGATGATTCCTTACTTTATATCGTATGAAGCCAATGGTACGTATAATATTGGTGTTACACTCGCTTCTACACTTGCTATTCCCGCTACTGGTGTTTTTGCTTTGTATGCACCAGTCATCTCGGATTTAATTAAACAGGTGCAACTCAAAAAATTGGATAAAAAGTACAAAGAAGTGGCACGGGTAATGTTTTTTGTCGGCATGCTCTTGTTTTCTTGTGTGGCTGTAGGGATTGAACCTTTGTTTCGGTTACTGCCTACCTACGACAAGCTAGCCCCTTCCATTCCCATCATCTATTTATTAGGAATAAATGGCGTGCTCAATATGGCAACGGGATTTAATTCTGAAATTATATCTTATTCTAAATACTACCGCTTTAATCTGATTGCAATTCTCTTTTTAATGGTACTCAACGTTGGGATGAACCTTTGGT
The DNA here is from genome assembly GCA_030152225.1 of Flavobacterium sp. Classification (GTDB taxonomy): domain Bacteria; phylum Bacteroidota; class Bacteroidia; order Flavobacteriales; family Flavobacteriaceae; genus Flavobacterium. Next base: position 13,991 of record JASLHL010000087.1, read on the forward strand.
TTTTAACGCAAACATCGTACGGTATTTTTGGCGTTGGTTTGGCTTCTCTGATCAGTTTGACGTTGTTTAATTTAGGCAAGATGATCTTTATTTATACCAAGATGAGGTTGTGGCCTTTCGACTTGCAGTATGGTAAATTATTTGGATGTATGCTTCTGATGTTAGGCGTAGGTCTTTTCCTGCCTGAAATAGGAACAAATTATTTGCTAACCCTAGTGGTACGCGTTGGGTTTATCCTTTTTTGTGGTGGAATACTAATTTTTAAAACGACATGGTTGTTCTTGCTTCAACAGCGTTTGCTCACGCTAGTAAAACGCTATTGGTCTTAATTTTCGGGAATTTCCTTTTTCTTGATTTTTGTCAATAAAAGGATGGTGAAAATAATACAGCTACTTCCCAGCCAATCCAACCATTCAAACTGAACCCCAAAGTAAAAAACGGCAATTAAGGTAGCAGATAACGGCTCAGCACATGCGAGTAGACTAGCGCGCTGTGGACCAATATTATTGATGGCATCTAAGAAAATATAGAAGGAAATTAGCGTACCAAATAAAATGATGAAAGCTACGGCCCAAAAGGTCTCCATATCCCAGATTCCAGGAAAATGAGTAGGAGGATAGACCAAAGCCATACCTATTCCTGCAATTAACATACTCCATCCAATAATAACAATCGGGCTGTATTCTTTTAGCAAGTGTACAGGTAAAATCGTATAAGCCGCTAAGGCAATAGCAGAAATAATTCCCCAGACTAATGCTGTAGGGGTGATGGTTAGGCTGTTGATATCACCATGAGTAACGAGTAAAAACGTTCCCAACATAGCCAAACCAATGGCAAGAATTTCAATGGGTTTGGGCCATTTTCTCAGTCGAAGTGCCAAGTAAATCGCAATGAATACGGGGCCAATATACTGTAATACCGTTGCAGTAGCAGCATTAGAGTGAAATATGGTGATAAAATAAGAATATTGAACTAACAGCATGCCCAAGAAACTGAATACAACCAACTGTATGGTGTATTTTTTATTTTTCCAGAGGTGCCAAACATCTTTGTCGCCTTTTACAATTCCCAAACTCAGCATAATGCTTCCGGAAATTAATAGACGAACAGTAACTAACCATTCGGCGTTGAAATTTTTCTCATTGAATAAGAACTGAGCAAATGCTCCTGAAACACCCCAAAGGGCAGCTGCAAAAATAGCTGCAGAAAAACCTAGAAACTTGTTGTTTAGTCCCATAATAGGCAATACAGATTGTTAAAATAATAAAACCGCCTAGCGCTAGGTAAATTACTGTAGGGCTAAGCGGCGGCAAAGGTACATATTTCGCCGGAAAATGACTTCTTTTTTCCCCTTAGACTAGCGTGTTTTTTTATTGAGGTGAACGACATAAAAAATCAAGAGTAACAAGCACAGGACCATAGCAGTATAGCGTGTTGTTAGTTGAAATTGCGTATTGATCGCTCCTGAGGATGAAATAACGAAACTCGTAAGGGAGGTAATCACATAGGTTAATCCTCCCATTAACCCTCCAGCTGTTCCTGAATTATTGGGAAAAGAAAGCATTGTTATTGTAAAAAAATTGTTGAATAAGGTGCCCGAACAAATGTGAATAAAGAATAGCCCAACCATTAACAGGTATAAATTTTCGATGTAATAGCTTACTCCTAACAAGGCGAGCACCAAGGCTAGTTGCATATAGATTGGACGTGTTGTGCGTTGTTGAAAAGAGAGGTGCATGCGTTTTTTGCCAATGATCCCACCTAACATCCATGAAAATCCCAATAGTAAAGTACAGTAGCCAATAACGATAGAGTTTTGATTGAAGGTGTTTTCAATTAAAAACGGACCAGCAATATTGAAAATCATCACGATGGAATAGCTCAGCCCCAAGATGAAAATCCCCATGATGAAATTTTGATTACTTAGCATGGTTTTATACACTTGAAGGGTTTGACTCAGGTTGAATTTCTTTTTCTCAGCAATACTTTCACCACTGATAAGTATATCCAGTATAAACAGAACGAGGGCATAAATAGAAAGGAAGTAAAAATTCGCATGCCAAGAAAAAAGAGCATCGAGATAACCACCTAAAAAAGGAGCTAGAATAGGACCACAGGACCAAACGACTGTAAAGTAACTGAGGTAGTGTACGCGTTGTTGTTCTTCGTATATATCCATAAAAATGGCGCGGGTCGCTACCACAAGGATGGAGATTGCGATTCCCTGAATGACACGCAAGGTGCAAATTAGGAAGATATCATTTGTAAAGGCAATGAGTGTACTCGATAGCGCAATAAATAATAGGGCAATTAAACGTGGTCTATAACGGCCAATGCTGTCTAAAATACTTCCGACAAAAAGCTGGGAAATTCCATAGCTCAGCAAATAACAAGTGAGGGTCAGTTGAACCTCCTTTTCTGTAATAGCCAAATCACTGGCCATGGATGGAAAAGAAGGCAAATAGATGTCTGTTACAAATCCAGATAGGGGAATTGAACTAAAAGCTAATATTGTTGCTAGCTTTTTTCTTTGGTTTGTAGCTTCTCTAAGCATAAGTGAATTGTTGTTTTACGGCTACAAAAGTAAAAGAACAGGCGTTTTACTATCTTAAAAAAGACAAAGGTATACTTGTATTATTCAAAGAATTTTAAAAATGATTTCTAAATTGTAAAGGGGTCATTTGCACGTGTTTTTTAAAAAAGTGTGTAAAATGTGAGGGTTGATCAAATCCAAGGGTGTATCCAACTTGTGCAATGTCCCAATCGGTGTTGCTCAGCAGGTTTTTGGCTTCCAACAAAAGGCGATCGATTAAGTGTTGGGAGGTTGTTTTTCCTGTTGCTGATTTGATTGATGAGTTTAAGTGGTTGACGTGTACATTGAGCTTGTTTGCATAGTCAATAGGGCGACGTAAAACAAGTGGATAGGCAGGAGAATCGAGGGGGAATTGCTTATTTAACAATTGGTCAAACAAACGAAATAAACGCATGGAGGCATTTTGATCTTCTAGGGCTATATCTTCTACTTTTAGCTGGAGGGCTTGATGTAGAAGTAAGGCTAGTAAGTTTCGGATGACCTCGTATTTCAACGGGTAATCAGATTGTGCCATGGTGTACATTTGCTGAAAATAGGTGTGAGCAAGGGCTAATTCATCAGGAGATAAAAAAATTAGAGGTTTTCCCCATTCTTTGAATAAAGATGTTTTTTTAAACGATTCTAAGTTGCGGTTTTCAGTGAAGAACTCGTAGTTAAACAAGCAGAAAAAACCTTCTTGTTTTTTTTCAATACACGTCCAAGAATACGGTGTAGTAGGGCATGGCAGAAAGAGCGCTGGTCGATCAATGTTAATTGCATGTGCACCATAGTGCAAGGTTCCTTTTCCGATAATTAAGCCTACTTTATAAAAATCGCGTCGATTGTAAGGGGTGGTAAAACTACAGTATTTTCGCATGTTGATGTTAAAATGTGAAGTTCCCGTTTTGTACTCTCTAATGTTAAATGCATAGTGTTGTGAAAGTGAATTAGAGGTTCTCTCTTTGTAATAATCGGCAATTGTTTCTAAATCCTTACTCATAAAATTGTTGTATCGAAAAGAAATGTAAAATTATAAAAATCAAATAAATAAAACAGCTGTCTTGAAAGGAATTGGTCGAATGTTTTAAAAAAAATGGAGTGCGGTGTTGATGGGGGAAGAATCCAAAAAAGGCAAGGGCAAGTGAAGCAAATGGAGGAAAGGGAAATAAGGTAGGGTACTGTTGGATAAGGTGTTGAAATTTTGGAATATAATGAAATTAAGAACTTTTTTTTAACCAAGTGTGTATTTTGTTTGTAATGAAATAGTTTTTATAAATTATCTGTTTTTGTGATTATATATGTATTTTTTTTGTTTCATATGTGTTAAAAAATCGTATTATTTGATTATATTTTTTTGAAAAATTAAAAACAGGAATGAGGTATTCGGTGAATAAGGTAAAAGTGGAATGTTTTTTGCAAGGGTATAAGTAAGTATATAATGAGAATTTCTTAATGAATTGGACGCAAAGAATGAACAAAGTTGTGTTCCTCGTTTTTTTCTGGTAAAGGAGTAATTAATTTCAAATTTTTAAAAATGGATAAATTAGTTAAAGGTTTGGTGCTGATGTCTACAATAGCCCTTATATTAAACCTATTTGATTTTTTTGGATACGATCATACCGATTGGATATGTTACGCTTTGTTGATCTTTAGCGGTATTTACTTTCTTATTCGCAAGTATTGCTTTCGCAATGAATCGAATGGGTGACGTTTTAGGTGTTGATAAAAAAAACTTATACAAATCAATTAATAAAACCCTTTTTAGTTAAAATATCACCTATTTATTACTTTTCTTTTTTTGCAAGTGATTTTTTTTATTTACTTTTATTCTATTGCTATGGTAAACGCATAATCCTCCCATTTTTTACCTTTTAAAAAAATAGCAATAGTTCGATGTCGCAAGACAATTTTAAATTCTATAGTTTACTAAATAGCAAAGCTAATGTCGTTGCTTCGGTACGTAGTATATCCTAGTGCTATTCTCCCAATGATTGCGGTTTTTATCGCGTGATTTCCTTATTGTTTACTACTTACTATTTGAAGTTGACGGACTATCTTATGTTGGGATAGTAGCCCCTCGCGAAGGCTTAGCTCTATACTTTCTTGATCAAGAAATAGACCAAGGTCCCCAAGTAATGTCTCAAAACTTGACTTGTTTTTATTCAACTTAATTTTAATGAAAATGAAAGAATTACAAATTACCATTGAAACCATTGAAACGAAAGAAGTTTCATCTTTAGCCACCTCTGTTCCTACCGAAGCAACAGATGTTTACGCTTGTTGCAGCTGTTGCTGTTGTTGTTAACCTTATTGCTAGCGATACTTGTCTATCGGCAAAGTATTGCTAGCTTTTAACTCACGCTATTATGAACACAACGAAATGGAAAATTATTCAGTTAGATCCTGAGGAGTATATATTGCTTTCAGACTCTTCGACGATTAAAAAAATAAAGGGACAACAAGCTTCAGATTTAATTGCTGTTTTGCGTTCAATTCAAGAGCAAAAAACAATGGACGCTTTGGTATTGGATCAATGTCCTACCTTTTTACAGCAAGATAAAAAAGAGGAACTGTTTTCCTGGTTGGTTGAAAATAAACTTCTAGCACCTCACACGACAAAACAAGAAACCTATTTTATTGATATTATTGGCGAATTTGGCCATGACTTACAGCAGATTTCTGCATTTTGCAAAGGCTTACCTGAATCGATACGCGTGTCTACTGTCTATAATTTATCAGATCCACTGTGTCCTGAATTTAAAAAGACCAAAGAAGATGTCGCTTTAACGCTTTTGATTGGTCCTTATTTTTACAATGCATCTAACGTTGCAAAAATAAGTGCTTTTCAAGCAACACAATCATCGGATTTTTTATTTGT
>JASLHL010000180.1 GCA_030152225.1 Flavobacterium sp.
ATGTTGCTGCACCAGTAGATTTTTCGGCATCGGAGAAATTCTTTTCACCTTTAGTTAAAAACATCGCAAAAGAAGAGGGCATCTCTTTGAGTGAGTTGGAAGCTATCCAAGGAACAGGAAAAGAAGGAAGAGTGACGAAAAACGATATTTTAGCTTATGTTGAGACTAGAGGAACGCAACCACAAGTGGCAGCAGCTCCAGCAGCAGTAGCAAAACCTGCTGCGGCTCCAGCAACAGCAACTAAAGCAGTGCCAGTATCTGTAAACGGAGGAGACGAAATCGTTGAAATGGATCGTATGCGTAAACTGATTTCAGGGTATATGGTACAATCGGTTCAAACGTCAGCTCACGTACAATCATTTATTGAAGTAGACGTTACGAATATCGTAAACTGGAGAAATAAAGTAAAAAATACATTCGAGAAAAGAGAAGGTGAGAAATTAACGTTTACACCAATCTTCATGGAAGCAGTGGCGAAAGCACTAAAAGACTTCCCTGGAATGAATATTTCAGTTGATGGTGATTTTATCATCAAGAAAAAGAATATCAACTTAGGTATGGCTGCAGCATTGCCAAACGGAAACTTAATTGTACCTGTAATTAAAAACGCAGATCAATTGAATTTAGTTGGTATGGCTAAAGCAGTGAATGATTTAGGAAACCGCGCAAAAGCTGGAAAATTAAAACCAGATGATACACAAGGTGGAACGTATACGGTAACAAACGTGGGTACATTTGGAAGTGTATTTGGTACGCCAATTATCAACCAACCACAAGTAGGTATCTTAGCTTTAGGAGCAATCCGCAAAGTACCTGCAGTTATTGAAACTCCAGAAGGTGACTTCATCGGTATCCGCCAAAAAATGTTCTTATCGCACAGTTATGACCACCGTGTGGTAGATGGTGCTTTAGGAGGATCATTCGTGAAACGCGTAGCGGATATCTTAGAAGCTTGGGATATCAATAGAGAAATTTAATTTAGTTTACAGTTAACGCTTTACAGTTAACGGTATATGTAGCAAAATAGTAGGGGTTATCTTGTATAAGATAACCCCTTTTTTATAGCATGAATTTTTCTTCACCTGGTGAAATAGGTGTTAGAATAATTTCCTTACGATGATAATATTTGTTAATTTTATAGTTAAATAAAAAAGTTTGGATTGGAGTAAATTACTATTGGTGAGTAAGAAAAGCTTTGGGTTTGTTTTTTTGCCTTTGTTGCTAGGGGCTTTGATTTATGCCTTAACACGAGATTCATCGATTTATTTTTTGCAATTCTTATCCCTTGATTGGAATAAAATAGAACTGCCTTATTGGATACAATATCATTTACCAGACGGACTGTGGGCTTTTGCCTTTTCTTCATTAATAGCGATTATTTGGGAGGATGTCCGTTTAACAGGATATTATGTATGGCTAGGCGTGTTGGTGACTGTGTCTGTCGGATTAGAAATCTTTTATGGTACGTTTGATTGGTATGATCTAGTTTTTATTCTTCTAGGGATTGGTTTAGCCCATGGATTTTTTAGAATGAGTAGTAAAAATTAATAATCGTATATATGAAAAAAAATTTAGTATCAGCACTAGCTGTTGTTTTTATTGTCGCTTTAGCTATTGCTTCAGGAAGTAGTAAATCGGATAAATCAGAAGCTTCTCCAGATCAAAGTATAGAAGGGGAAGCCAAAGTTCAATCCTTGTGGAAATATGAGCAGGATGAAGATAAAATGGAAGGGACTACCATTTATATGGCCAGATTACTATCAACGAATGAGCTCAATTTTAAATTTCCATATAAAGGAGGATCTAAATTAAGTATTGATTTACGTCATAAGGATGCTATAACAGATGTGTTTATTCGAGTAACAAAAGGCCAAATTATGCCGAGTTTTTCAGGAAAAGAAACGCTAAAGTTTAAGTTTGACGATGAGGATACGGTAAAATTCACCTATTCCACTTCGCCTAGTTCATCTAATAACTTTGTGTTTATGAATGATCCAAAGGGAGTGATTAAAAAGTTGCTTACTGCTAAAAAGATAATGATTGAGGTTCCAATTTACAATGAGGGATTACAAGTGTTTGAATTTGATGCCGAAGGTTTAGCTTGGGATAAATTATAAAAGTATAAAGAGGCTTGTTTAAAGACAAGCCTTTTTTATTTGGCTGTAATTTGTTTCTTTTTGGACGGGAGTAAAAAAAGTAAAGGCAATAGAGATACCGCCAAAGTGATCACCAAAAAATAGGAGCCCAATCCGTCACTACTACCCAAGGCCGTTTGAATGGTTTGGTATTGGAGATAAAAGAAAATTAGGATATTTACTAGGTTTAAAAACCGCATCATTTTACTTGCTTTGCTGTAGTATTCTGGTGCATTATCTTCAGTTATCGTTGTTGGGTAGTTGTAGAGGTGGGGTTTGCCTTTGTAAATGTAGAGTAAAACATAAATCAATACCGCTATTCCTGCAAATAAGAATATAGACGATTTATCACCAAAGGCATCAGGTTCTCCTGACGCATTGAAATGCGTGGGAATTGTTTCTGGTAGCAGCTTGTAGTAATACAACGTAGTTCCTAATAGCGCGAGTAAGAGCAAAAAACTGATGCCATCGAGACATCGATCTAAAGGAGTAGGGCGTAGATTTATGATCGGTTGTTTAGCCATAAGAGAATATTTTTTTAATAAAGTTAAATACGAATATAATAAAATTAAGTTATGTTTTAATTAAATTAAAAGATCTCTTAAGAAGTGTTTTGATTTGGAAGATGGTTATACTTCCTCTTTTAAATACTGTTGATGCATTTTTTCCACGCGTTTGGCAATCTGTCGTTGTAGATGGCGAGGGGAGAGTACTTTAATTGCTTCGCCAAACCCCAATATTTCGCGTTCTAATTCAAAATTCAGCACGACATCTAAGCGTATCTTGATTCCTTTTTCATTTTCATCTAACAGCTGCTGGGAACTGTGAATCGGTTTGGTTTTTACATAAGGGGCGTGGTATTGATTCACCCATAAAATAACTTTCTGCGCGCGATCTTGTTCTGTTTTTGTTACCCCTAATACATCTTCAAAGTAGCGATCGAAATCAACACCATGGTATTCTTTATAGGGTTGATTGGCTAGAGCATATACATTGGTAATGCGATCCAGTGCTAAGGTTAATAGGTGTTTTCCCTTACTGCTGCGCGTAATTAGAAACCAACGATTGCGGTATTCTTTTAAAAGATAGGGGTAATAAAAGTCCTTCGTAGCGGTTTTTGATTTGAACGATTGATATTCAATTAACAACGTCTGTTTGTTCTTGATGGCCTCATATAACGGACTGATAAATTTAATCCCTTTCAATAGTGGATTGCCCTCCATTTGAATGTAGTTGGGCGCTTTTGTACTTCGCGTTAATAAGCTATTGTCCAATTTGGCGATGACCTCACTCATTTCATCAACCTGACTAAATCCGTTTAAATGCTTTAAGATAGCGACAACTTCCTTGAGCTTCTCCATATCCGAATCATTGATCGGCGAGTTTTTGATACTATACTGTGCGTCCTCATAGGTGTAGTATTTTCGATCCACGACCACAATAGGGGCATTATACCCCAAACTATCACTGCGCATAGTCTGAATATCCAATTGAATGGTGCGTTTGCTGACTCCCGAATCAATTCCTTCATATTCATAAAGTCCGTCGGAAACCTTTTCAATAAGATCGGCTAAAGTCCACTTTCGGAAGCGATTTTGAAGACATTCATCGAGGATGCGATAACGCAATAACGCAAGTTTATTTGTTGCCATGGGATTGATTTTGAAATACAAATTCAAAAATAACAAAAATCAAAGGATTGAACCTCTTGATTGCGCGGAATGATTGCGCAGTTACTAGTATAAAAGCAAATCACATGGATTAAAATAGTATCTTTAGGATTCAATTTGACTAAGATGGCTATACCCCTTTCATTTTCCCCTCAAACACACCTTTTAAAGCAAGGATCTACTGTTGTGATACGAGAAGCTCAAGTAGAAGATGCAGCGGCTTTAAATCAATTGATTCGCGTATATTTAAAAGACAGCGCTTATATTCCCTTGGAAGTAGAAGAATTTACTAAAACGCAAGCAGAAACTCAGCAGTGGATCACTGCCATGCAACAGAGTCCGAATTCGATTCTACTCGTTGTTACGCATGAAGGACAACTAATCGGAAATATCGATGTAACAGGAAATCCAAGAAAAGCACTTCAACATACCGCTATTTTAGGTATGGGACTTTTAGCGTCTTGGAGAGGATGTGGGATAGGAACGTTGTTGGTACAAGGCGTTTTAGATTGGGCAAGAATGACAAGTCAACTAGAACTCCTATGGCTCCAAGTGTATGAAGAAAACAAAGCTGGTGTTGCCCTATACTGCAAACACGGTTTTGAAACCAGAGGATCTATGCCTGCCTTTATCAAAGTAGGGGGTAAATATTATACGAATCAAATCATGCAATTGGAATTGAAGTAAAGATTGGATATATTCCTACAATATAGAAGAGGTTTTTCGAAAGAGAAACCTCTTTTTTTGATCGTTACTTTTTTAAAACAACGCTTTTCTCATCTGTTTTTACTTCTCTTTTTATGGATTGTTGTTTTATGTGCGCAATAGAGTTGCGTATATTGTTTATTTTATTTTTATATTAAGTTTTAACTAGTTGTTTTATAGAGTTTTGCGATTTGTTTTAAAAAAAGATTTAACTGCGCATTTGCTTTGCGTAGTATGGAGTGCATCTTTGTACTGTTCGAAAGATACAAACCTTGGAAGCGTTTCAGTATAGCGCGGAAGTAAGGAACAATCGTTTCCCTTATCCTGTTTGATCGAGTAGCATATTGAGGTTCGACTCCTCACTTCCTTTAGATGGATGACTAGTGGTTTAGTATGTATTTGGGTCGTAGGTTCGAATCCTACCATTGCAACAGCAATGTAACTCAGCTGGTTAGAGTAGAATACCATTGCCTTAAAAGCAATTTTTGGAGAAGCTGGAGAACTTCAATAAAAATCTCCTCCATAAAAAAGTTCAGTCAAATAGTGTTTCAGTTTTTAGGTTTGAAATCTTCGGAAGACATGGCTAAATACACCCGATCAACGCTTGTAAAAACAAGTAACGGTGCGAAAGGAGAATCAGGGATGATATAGAAAGAAGAACTTGCTAGCTGAGTGATTCTAGGTTATACACAAAAGGTTTAACTTCAAAACGTACTTCTTTTTCCGCTTAGTGAAGGGAAACCTATTTGGATTGTTCTTCGTAAAAATGATATAAAAAATAAAAAATATAGTTATGAAGAAGTTACAAGTAAAAACCAATCACGTAGCCTTAGTGTTTAATCAAGGGGAATTGCAAAAAGTGTACACCGCTGGTCAATACTGGTTGTGGGGACAAAAGGAGGTGATGGAGTTTAATCAAGCGGAAATGTTTCCTATGCGTAGAGATATGGATGCTTTGTTGGAAAATAAGCCATTTGCCTCCCTTGTAACAGTTGTTGATGTACTGGATAACGAAGTAGTACTGGTCTATAAAAACAAAGTGTTCTTTACCGCCTTAGGTGCGGGGCGTTATATCTACTGGAAAGAGGCGAAAATCTATTCTTTTGAACGTTTTACAATGGAAGGATTAGAAGTGCCATCAACGATTGGTCGAAACATTAGAAACAAAGGAAATATGCTCAACTTTTTGCGTATGTATACGGTTGGAGCAAATGAGAAAGGTTTGTTGTTTGTCGATGAACAGTTCCAAGGATTCCTGAATGCAGGAGATTATTGCTATTGGAAAAATGAAGTCAAAGTTCAAATGCTCGTTGTCGATGTGCGCCAACAAACGATGGATATGAATGGACAAGAAATCTTGACCAAAGACAAAGTGCAGTTGCGAATCAATTTCAATATAGTCTATCAGCTTTGTGATTTGTTAACGGCTTATATCGAAAACAAAGAAGTAGAAAAACAAATGTACAATAGTATTCAATTGATGTTGAGAGAAAAGGTAGGACGACTGTCTTTTGATGAGCTCATGGAGAATAAAGAGAATGTATCCCAAGCTATTTTGGAGGATGTGAAAGAGGCAGTTGCTGTATTGGGAATCGACTTAAAAGCGTGTGGAATAAAAGATATTATCTTGCCAGGGGATATTCGTGAGATTATGAACCAGGTCTTGATTGCCGAGAAAAAGGCCCAAGCGAATATGATTACGCGAAGAGAAGAAACAGCTGCTACACGTAGCTTGTTGAATACCGCCAAATTGATGGAAGAAAACGAGATGTTGATGCGATTGAAAGAGATGGAATACATGGAGAAAATTGCGGATAAAGTAGGTGAAATCAGCTTGTCTGGTGGCGGTAATGTGTTGAAACAAATGAAAGCGCTGTTTGGGTAGCAGTAAACAGTAATCAGTTAACGGTTTACAAATCATAACGAAGTGAAAATCATAACGAAGTGAAGATTCATCGAACACTAAAACAAAATACAAAATCAGTGAGATAAACCGCGCAAAGAGCAAACCGCGCAAAGAGCAAACCGCGCAAAGAGCAAAGAACAAAGAGCAAACAACAAAGAACAAAGAACAAAAAAAATGAAAGAACATAAACAAATAAACGGAAACGATTTACTCGCCTTAGGATATCCACAAACCGAGTTGTTGGGGATTGCGTTAAAGGCAAATAAAAAGCGAACAGGGCTAACACGTATAGAAATGTTAGCGCACTATAAAATGGTTTTGGATAACGCAGAGGATTATGTAAACCATAAGCTATTTGGAAAATTAGCCACTGCAATTATCGAAGGGGTAGGACAGCCAAAAGAAGACGAAGTGACAATTCCGTTAAAAGAAACAGCTGTAGCGTACAGTATTTACGGTTCGGATCAGATTGAAGCAGGAGCGATTAAACAGATGGAAGTTGCAGTGAAATTACCTGTGGCTGTTGCAGGGGCTTTAATGCCTGATGCCCATCAAGGATATGGACTGCCTATTGGTGGGGTTTTAGCTACAGAACATGCGGTGATTCCCTATGGTGTAGGTGTGGATATTGGATGTCGAATGGCGCTGTCAATCTTTGATATTAAGGGAATGGAATTCTATGGAATGGAAGCTTTGTTGAAAGAGCAATTGGTGAAGCATACCAAATTTGGTGCGGGACATGGTTTCTTAGGGCAGTATAAAGCGCAACATGCTATCTTGGATCGAGGGGAATTTAACTTGAATCCCTTCATCAAGAATCTACAGGATAAAGCCTGGGCCCAATTGGGATCTTCAGGTGGAGGAAACCACTTTGTAGAATGGGGAATCATGGAGTTTTCGCAACGCGATGAGGTGTTGAATATTGATAAAGGAAGTTATTTGGCTTTGTTGACACATTCGGGGTCTCGCGGAATGGGAGCGATGATTGCGGGTCGATATACGCAGATTGCCAAAGAACAGTGTAAACTGCCCTATGAGGCGAAGAATTTAGCGTATTTGGATATGAATTCAGAAGCGGGTCAAGAATATTGGGCGTTGATGAATTTAGCCGGAGATTATGCTTCTGCTTGTCACGAGGTAATTCACGATAAATTGACCAAGGCGATTGGCGCTGAGGTAGTAGCGAAGATTGAAAACCACCATAACTTTGCTTGGAAGGAAATGTACCAAGGGAAAGAAGTGATTGTGCACCGAAAAGGAGCAACTCCAGCGCGTAAAGGTGTGATGGGAATTATCCCAGGATCGATGACTGCACCGGGATTTTTGGTCCGCGGAAAAGGAGAAGAAGAAGCGTTAAACTCTGCTTCCCATGGAGCAGGACGACAAATGAGTCGAACACAAGCCATTAAAACCCTAAAAACAAAGGATATTCAAGCAGTTTTACAGGATCATGGGGTTGAATTAATCGGAGCAGGAAAAGATGAAGCACCGATGGCGTATAAAGATATTCACCAAGTGATGGCGGCCCAAGGGGATTTGGTTGATGTGGTAGCAATGTTTACCCCAAAAATCGTCCGAATGGCCGATGATGGGAGTAGAGAGGATTAATCAAAGAGGGTGGCCTTTTAGACCACCCTCTTTTGTTTTTTAAATGATTGGTTCAGCGTTATCCTATTTAAACAGGGAGCGCTTTCAATCATGTAAGTCTTACATTTTTTCTAAGAACTCAATGCGTTTTTCAATCGGTGGATGGGTGCTGAAGATAGCGCCAATACTCCCCATAAATCCTTTGCTATTTTCATCCGTTCCATTGTCGATAAACAATTCTTTTACTTCATCGTTTTTCGTCTCAATCTTAGAATTTCCACTGATTTTACGCAAGGCACTTGCTAAGGCGTGAGCGTCTTTGGTCATGCTAACTGCTCCTGCATCTGCCATATACTCTCGACTTCTCGACAGGGCAAACTTAAAAACCATGGAAAAAAAGTAAATCACTACCGTCACGACTAAAATCACGATAATAATCGCTCCTCCATTGTCTTTTCCACCTCTTCTTCGCCCTAAACCGTGAAATAATCCGCGGAGTAATAAATCGAGAATAACTCCTAGGATGCCCACAAATACGATGGTTACAATCAACAAGCGCACATCGTTATTTCGGATGTGCATCAGTTCATGTGCAATTACACCCTCGAGTTCTTTATCGTCTAGCGTATTTATAATCCCACGGGTTAAGGTTACCGAATGGGATTTTTGATTGATGCCCGATGCAAAGGCATTCAAGGCTTCTGTTTCAATAATAAAGAGTTTAGGCATAGGCATACCTACTGACATACAAAGATTCTCAGTTAAGTTATACACTCGCATATTGTCCTTTCGTTCCAAAGGCTTGGCATGCGTTGCCCGTTGAATCATTTGATTGTGAAAGAAATAGGAAATGACAAACCAAATTCCGACAACAACAAAAACAATTGGAGTCACTTGTATAATGGGCTCCACTGATTTGTTCCAATCCCAGCCGGCAAGATAGGTGATAATAAGCACAACCCCCAATAAAATTAGTAAGGGGAAGGCAAATAACAGAAGAATAGATTTGGTGTTGTTACGCCTAATTTGCGTGTGTAATCCTACGTAAGCCATTAAAATTTAATCTCAGGAGCTACATCAAGTTGGGCTCTTTGTTCAACACCTAACTCAAAGAACGGCTGAGTTTTCATATTTTTTATTCCAGCAATGATGTTCGATGGAATTGATTCGATAGCCGTATTTAACTCTTTGGTTGCCGAATTGAAATAACGACGAACAGCAGCTAATTTATTTTCAATGTCTGAGATTTCATTTTGTAGTTGTAAGAAGTTTGTATTGGCTTTTAAATCAGGATAAGCCTCCACAGCAACACGCAATCCAGCAAGAGCAGAAGAAACTTGTTGTTCGGCCTGAATTTTTGAATTAATATCACCCGCTTGTAAAGCTGCCGTACGCGCTTGCGTTAGTTTCTCTAACGTAGTCGCTTCATGTTCCATATACCCTTTTACAGACGAAACTAGTTGAGGAATTAAGTCATGACGCTGTTTTAATTGAACGTCAATATCCGCAAAAGCATTCTCTCTGTTGTTTTTTAATGCAACTAATTTGTTGTTTGTAACGATGTACCAAAGAATAAGTAGTACAACGATTCCGATTCCAATAAAAATTCCCATAGTTTTATTTTTTTTCGAATATACGATATTTAACTGTTTTTGAAGATACACAACGAAGAAAAGTCTTTTTTTTATGCGAATAGTGAAGGTAAAACCAGGGAGTTTTTTGGATTGTGAAGAAGGACCTTCACCCACTTTTTTTTAAAACAGAATTAATTGTTTGGAGAATAAAAAGAAATAAATATCTTTACATCGTAATATTACGATATTAAAAAGATCATTCATATGGGCGTGACCAAATCAGCATTATTTAGTGAGAAGAAAAACCGTTTATCGGCTATGTTTAAGGTATTGGGACATCCAGCTCGATTGGCCATTCTACAGTATATCATCAATCAAAAAGCTTGTATTTGCAGTGATTTGGTAGAAGAGCTAGGTTTGGCACAAGCAACGATTTCTCAACATCTAAAAGAATTAAAAACGATTGGACTACTACAGGGAACTTTAGAAGGCAAGTCAGTATGCTATTGCATTGATGAGGTGGTTTGGCAAGCGTTTGCCAGCGAGTTTCAGCTGTTCTTTGCGCAGTCTATTGAAATTGACAAATGCTGTTAAGGCATTTTTTTACTGTAACGTATCGTAATATTACGATGTAATATAAAAGTTAAAAACCATGAAATTAGCAGAAGTAAAACAAGTATTAGCCCAGTTGGAAAAAGTAGATTTTCAATTGGAGGACGGAAGTTTTGTACCCGAACACTTTCACGTCACCGAAGTAGGACAGGTGGATAAGAAGTACATTGATTGCGGAGGGGTAATTCGCACGGAGAAGAAGGTTAGTTTTCAGTTGTGGAATGCCAATGATGTTGAGCATCGTTTAAAAGCTGGGAAATTGTTAAACATCATCCGATTGTCTGAAAATAAATTGGGCATTGAGGATGGGGAAGTAGAAGTTGAATTTCAAGGAAAAACAACTATTGGCAAGTATAATTTATCATTTAATGGGCAGCATTTTATTTTGGTTAATACTTTGACAGCTTGTTTGGCAGAAGATGCTTGCGGCATTCAACCCGAAGATTTACCACCTGCTACTTGTGCACCGGGATCGGGATGTTGTTAATGGGATTCACTTATGCAAACTAGAATGAAGTTTTTAGATCGCTACTTGACCCTGTGGATTTTTCTTGCCATGGGGATCGGTGTAGCTTTGGGAAATCTCTTTCCTCAACTTCCAATTGTGTTGAATAAATTAAGTATAGGAACGACTAATATTCCCTTGGCAATTGGATTGATTATTATGATGTATCCGCCCTTAGCAAAAGTGGATTATGCTTTGCTACCCAAGGCATTTCGAGATAAGAAGGTTTTGAGTCTTTCCTTGCTGTTAAATTGGGTTATTGGTCCTATACTCATGTTTGTGTTGGCGCTTTTATTTCTGCGGAATCAACCCGATTTAATGGTGGGAGTCATTCTCATTGGTTTAGCGCGTTGCATTGCTATGGTCATTGTGTGGAACGATTTAGCCAAGGGAAATCGCGAATATGCTGCTTTGCTCATTGCGTTGAATAGTATTTTTCAAATCCTATTCTACAGCGTATTCGTTTGGTTTTTTATCAACGTTTTACCTCCCTATTTTGGTTTTGAAGCCTATGCTGTTTCTATTGCAATGACGGATGTCGTACAAAGTGTAGCGATTTATTTAGGCGTTCCTTTTGTAGCGGGCTTTTTGAGTCGAAAGTACTTGACACAATACAAAGGAGAAAATTGGTATCAACGTAAATTTATTCCATTTATATCACCTTTTACCCTGTATGCCTTGTTGTTTACCATTGTATTTATGTTTAGTCTTAAAGGCGAGCAAATTGTACAACTACCTGGACAAGTTTTTCAAGTAGCCCTTCCGTTGGTGATTTATTTTGTACTGATGTTTTTTATCAGTTTCTTCATTAATAAATCGATGGGAGTGCCTTATGATCAAAATGCAGCGATTGCCTTTACTGCGACGGGAAATAATTTTGAATTGGCCATTGCGGTTGCTATTGCCGTATTTGGTATTCATTCGCCTCAAGCTTTTGTAGGCGTTATAGGTCCTTTGGTTGAGGTGCCTGTATTGATTCTATTGGTGCGTGCGAGTTTGGCGCTAAAGAAGAAATACTACGGTTAACAAAGAAGCGCATTTGTGGTGATTATGATCGCAAAGATTCCTTTTGATTAGTACCTATGATGCTAATCAAAAGGAATCTTTTTTATTACGACTGTGCCCAATAAAAGGTACAACGGTCAAAATGGCCATTTTTTAAATCGTCTTTGTCAATGAGTACAGAGAAAACACCCTCATCATTGAATTCATTTTCGCCTACTTGAAAGAGAACAACCTGATTTGAAGCCATTACTTCTTCAATTTCTTCTTTCCCTAATTGGCAATGGGTAAAAAAACCAAAGATCTTCGAGCGCAAAGTACCGCCAAAATAATCCCAGTAGTATCCGTGTTCATCTGCATCGTCTTCCTCGTAATCTTCTTCGGGCAGGTAGTAGCGATCACTCCATTGGTCAACATCTGCATAGATGCGATCGATTAATACCCCGTAGAAAAAGTTATCTTCATGTTCAACAATGATTCGAACTAAATCTTCATTTTTTACATCTGCATAAATCACTTGACCTTCCTCCGTCATAATATCCACAAAAAAGAGAAGTTGTCCTGTTTTCGGTAGTAATTCATAGGAGTCAAAAGGAGCAAATTGAGCGAGGTCTAATTGACCTGCAAAGCGCAATCCTTCGGGATGCTCCACTCCAGGCGGTAGATCAATAACGGGGCCTCCATAGCGAGAATGCCCTAAGGGAATTTCAACTTCACTATGGGGGACATCGCGTTCCCTCATCCAATTTTGTCTACCCAAAGAAAGGGGATAGTATTGCTGTTTGGCCGCTTCAAAGCGGATGATATCCATGGTTTTATTGTACATTCGTTACCAATTAAAATAAAAAAATAAAGATAATAAGTTTTACTTCAAGATGAATCGTCACTCGATTACAAAAACACGCTGGACTACCGCCTTTTTTCACCTTGTACTCTTTACGGGCTTGGGGTACTTGCAAGCTATCTTATCCATGGCACCCTTTAAAGATCAACCATCCAGTAATCTATCGTATGCTTTTTATACGGATGTGTTCTGGATTGTAGCCTTGACAAGTGTGCTCTATCTCCTGCTGCGCCTTTTGCTCAATCGCGTGCAGCAACCTAAAGTAGAATTCGCCCTACACTTGCTCCTAGTAGGCCTGTTGTGGTTCTGGATCAATTGGGGTGTTTTTCAAGATCGAGAAGCGGGTTGGAGTACGTATACAACGGTGGAGTCTTTATACAGCACGTTGAGGTGTAGTGCTTGGTTGGGGGTAGGATTAGTGATATTTGGGCTGGTAAGTTGGAGCATCAATCCTCGCATAGCAAGTAAAAAGCGAGGGAAAACACCTACGTAGTACGCTCATGTTCTGCCACAAAGAGGTGGTATTGACTTGTGCTATTTCTTTTCTCCTCGGCAGATTCCCAAATACTCCAAAAGTGGAGCCGTTCTATTTCCCAATGAGAAGGCAGTGTAAAAAGCAGTTGCCCCTCTTGTCGTGTTCCTCCTCGTTGAAGAATGTAAAACTCATCCCATTTATCGTGATACACAAGTAGGGTGACTGAATCTTCCGGTTGACTGAGGATATTAGTCAATCGAGTGTTCCACGTAAATAAAAAGGTATGTGGGTCATGTTGCTGAAATTGTTCCTCTGTGGCTGCGGGTAAGGTGCCTATAGCGAGTAAAATCCGATCGAGAACAAGGTAAGGTGTACCTTCCAATATGGTGATACACTGTTTCATGAGCAGGGAAATGAGTTGCTCTTTTCCTGATAGGCGTTTGTTGTTGATTTGACGTTCGATGGAATACAAATTCACAACATCTCGAACTTTGTTTACAAAACTAGAAACCAAGCCGAATTTCTCACGCTGTAGTTGTTGAGCCGTTGAAGCTTTTCGCTTATTGAGTTGCGGATTGATACGCAATAAGTTTCTCCCTCTCCACTGATACCCTACCATATTGCCAATTTTTCCTGAAACCCCACCTAAAATACCGTCTTTTATTTCTGCCATTGTTGCTGTTTTTTACTTTCTAAGATAGGAAGAAGAATACCAAAAAACGTCTAGTATTCAAAGTAGGGCTGTAATTGTAACTAATTATTTTTTAGGTAACTGTATTTCCTATTGTAGAGGAGATAAAGGAATCCAATCACCTTTTTTGGTAGTGAAGAAGAAGAGATGGCGTGTTTTTGTTTTTGATTTAGGTGAGGGTTGGTTTGGAGCTAGTTGAAACTTGGATGGAGAATGCTTCGAGTGTACTTCGACTCTGCTTCGACAAAAAGGGCGTTTTTCCAAGAATACTCGAAGGTGAGTTGGAGAAGTGTTGGAGAGGAGTAGAGGGGGCTTGGGGGGATATACGGTATAAATCTTGAAAATAACCGAATTGAAAGGAGGTACAACTTGGTTTATTAGAACGTCTATCATTTTAATGCGTTTAGTGCTATACTTTTACAAACAGATATTGAAGCTTTATATCATTACTTCAATCGATAAATGTAGGGGGAATAATCTATTTATGTAGAAGAAATACTACCTTTGTATGAAACCATCAATCGTATGAAAAAACTACTTACATTAGCCCTAGTAGGGGTACTGAGCTTAGCGTGTAAACAAGGCACGCAACAAGAATCTCCTGCAAAAGAAGAGAATAAGGGAATCGCCGTTGCTCAAGCCTTTGGCAATAGCGAAGCACTAAAAAAAATAAGCAGTGAATTGCTCATTCCTATGGAAATTGTAGAGCCTAGTGCCAAAGCAGTAACCACCAAATACGGATTGGAATTCGGAGGGAATTGCTACGCTTGTGATGTGGCTAATCTCTTGATTGATGGAGAAATGATTACTTTAATGAATGCCTGTGATCTAAATAGTCAGATCTCGTATACCATTGAATCAGTAGAAGAAAAAGACAAACAAATCAGTATTCGCACACAAACTCATACCTTCGTTTTTGAGCAAGTGGAGGATTATCCAGTGTACAGTCTGAAAGTAATAGGAGAGGAAATTGACGAATCGATGTTTAGAGAAGCGTCATTTTATACAGTACGAAGCTTATTGGAAACATTTGAAATACACGATTGCGGCGATTTTGAAGGATAGGTTTATTGGAGAAGGGAAATGGGAGAAGGGAAATGGGAGAAGGGTAAATTGTCGATTATACTAGAGTAGACAAATAAAAAAAGGGATGAGTTGTTGACTAACTCATCCCTTTTTTTATTGTTCTTTATTTCCGATGGCGCGGATTTGCAATCCGTGCCTTCATCTACTCCGTACCTTCATCTATCCGAAGGTAAATATAATGTATCTTCTCTTTTATAAAAGAATTAGAATAAATCTAACGCACGGATTGCCGCGCGATCGGGTGTTTCGGTTTCCACTCACCATTCACCATTCCCCAAATTCGGATTGCTTTGTATTTCTTTTAGAGGAATAGGCAATTGATACTGTGGACTTCCAAAAGCGAGCAGAGGTAAGTCGCTAGGGGCTGCTAGGTCTTCTTTGTTTCTTTCCAAAGGTTTTCCCAATCGTTTTAAATCAAAATAACGGTGTCCTTCAAAAGCTAACTCCTTGTAGCGTTCTTTTAAGATGATCGCTTCATCGATTTGTGTTGGTTTGATTGTAGCTGTTGATCGCGCTTGTTGAAGGGTTTGTAGGTCTTCCAGTGCTAGTGTGGTAGCCCCTGTTTTTAGATAGGCTTCTGCGCGAATTAAGTACAGCTCTGATGAACGGAAAACCGGTAAATCGCTAATTCTATTTTCGTGATTTTCTCCAGCGTATTTGGCAATTTGATTAGGGTCTGATGCTCCAAAGAAGAGGGTAGCGCGAATATCGTCTTTTGTGTATAGCTGATTTAGTTTACTAGCGGCATAAAAAAGTGTTTTCCCCGTATTAAAATTATACCACAGTGTATTAGGGCGAAGTTCATCATCGTTGTTTCTCGCTAGTTTAAAGATTACTTCTTCTGTTTGATTTTGTCTCCACATTGCAGCGTATTGGTTTGTAGTTGCCAAGGGATAAGCATTGATAATTTGGGAGGTATAGGCAATCGCTTGGGCGTAATTCTTTTGATAAAGGGAGACACGAGCGGCTAGAGCTTGTGTTGCATCAACAGAAAAACGAGCGGGTGCCTGCTTATTGTTGAGGTGTTCTGCTGCAACTTGAATATCGTTCCACAACAGGGTATAAAAATCAGCCTGTGTCAGTTTGCCTGGTTTTTTAAATAGATCCGTATCGGTTACATACGGAATAGTCAAGGCTTGATTGCCTAGGTCATCCGATTCGCCAAAAATGCGGTGCAGTTCAAAGTGAACAAAGGCACGTAGTCCTTTTAACTCGCCTGCTAGTATGTCCAAAGCCTCTTGGTCAGCTGTTGTTTCCTGAGGAACACGGTGCATATTCTCTAGTAGCGTATTGATCTTATACAACGCATGGTAGTAGTCCTTCCATGTTTCGTGTAACAGGTCATCATCTGAGCTATAGGTCCAACGGTTAAGTTGAACCGCATAACCATCTACTCCCGTATTTTCTTGGCTCAATTTACACTCGTCTGCCAGTACAGCCCCTAATAAAGTAGAGTATTCTACATGTAAATTATTGTACACGCCTACAACGCCATATTCGAAGTATTGCACTGATTTGTACAGCTGATCGGAGTCAACATTTTCTTTGGGATCAAGGTCTAACAAGTGATCACAACTGCTGCAAACACCTACAGTAATCACGGTGAGTAAGAATCTTTTTATCGTATATATTGCTTTATTCATGTGGTGTATTATTTTAAAAAATTACTTTTAACCCGGCGGTGATGGTACGAGGAAGAGGGTATTCATATTGGTACCAATTGTTGTCATCTTCTGGATCTTGCCCTTTCCACTTGGTCCAAGTGATTAAGTTTGATCCTTGAGCGAAGACATTCACCTCTTTGATCAACTTATTCGCTCTTCCCAAGCCTGTAAATTTGTAATTGACAGTCAAATTTCTCAACTTAATATAATCGGCGCGTTGTAATTCTCTGTCAGTCAAATATCGCGTATAACTAGGGTGCGGATTGGCACTGACATCTCCAGGATTTTGCCACAGGTCCAACATACTGGTGGATTGGTTGTAAATGCGGTAATTGGGATCTGCTGCTGTGCGGTAAAATTCACCCGTATTTAGGCGATACATTCCCTTGATAAAAGAGAATAAAGCACTAACTTCTAGGTTTTTGTAACGAAAACTGGTGGTGATTCCTCCTTTCCAAGATGGATCAAAACTCCCTTTTACGAGTACGGCATTTTCAGGATCGTATTCTTCTGTGATATTTCCTTCCTTATCCAAGTATTGAGGAGCACCTGTTTGTGTATTTACACCAGCCCAACGAACCATATAGAAGTGTCCAAGTGATTTTCCTACTTGATGGATGGAATAATCTTCGGTTACAATATCGTCTTCTTCTCCCAAACTCAATATTTTATTTTTGTTAAACGCGAGGTTGAGTCCCATGTTCCAAGTAAAGTCCCCTTGGCGAATTAGGTCTCCAGAAATTCTGAATTCAATTCCACGGTTGCGAATCTTCCCTAAATTAGCAGGTAACGATTCAAAACCTGAGGTCATGGATAAGGTGCGGTCAATAAATAAATCACTGGTGATGCGGTTGTAGAAATCAATTTCAGTCACTAGGCGATTGTGAAAGAATCCCATTTCAACACCCAGGTCAAAAATGCGATTCATTTCCCAAGTGTAATTTGTATTTCCAGGGGTCGTAGGCACCAATCCTGTTTGCCCATTGTATTGTCCAGGGCCATACAAACGGCGGTAACCGAAATCACTAGCAAATCCATTGGCATTTCCTGTTAATCCATAGCTTATACGCATTCTTGCTGTAGAGATTACCTCATTGTCTAGGAGAAAATCTTCATATTTCATATTCCAATTCCCACCAAGCGCATAGAAGTATTTATAGCGATTGTCTGAAGGAACGCGTGAAGAACCATCTCTTCTCAAACTTCCACTTACCGTATATTTATTCTCATAGGAATAGCGCAATAAGGCAACCTGTGAGAGTAAGACATTTTCAGAAGCGCCGCCTTCTACTTTGGGGATAAAGTCATTTTCTGCCGTTCCAGGTGTAATTCCTGAGGGAGTTTGATCGAAGCCCGAAATAAGGCCAAAGCCTGTAAAACCGTGATAGTCGTATGTATAGCGGTTGATCTCTACTAATCCAATAGCTTCCAATTCATGCTGATCCCATTGTGTTCGGTAATTGAACCCCAAGTTCGTCATGGTGCTAATTTTGTTCTGATCACCTTGGCTGTACATGCCTTGACCGCCTTCTTCTACTAAAGACCCAAAATAGGTATCGGGTTTGATGCGATGTGTATTGGAGTACTTAGCATAATCAACCCCTAAGGTAGAAGTTAGCTTCAACTCATCAGTAATGGCATAGGAGAAATTTCCAGAAACGACACCTTTTAAACTAGTTGATTTGCGGTTGACATCCTGATACATGGCCAGTGCATTTGTTCCAAATCGATTGGCACCAGGTTGCAGTTGCCCGTGTTCATCATAGGGATTCTCATACGGCAAAGCAAAGTAAAGAGAAGCTACTGGATTGGTTTCGCTGACGTCAAAGTCCGATTCAGACTCTTTACTGTTGCTATGTGCCAGGTTGATGAAGAAATCAGCCTTCAAGCGTTTACTCTGGTGGTGAATATTGGAGTTAATAGTAAAACGTTCTAAACCAGAGTTGTATAAAACGCCTTCTTGATTATAGTAATTAAATGAAGTATAGTGTTGTGTTTTTTCACTTCCACTGCTTAAGCTCAAGGCATGGGATTGAATGATTCCCTTGCGCAAGATTTTCTTGCGCCAGTCGATGTTCGTTTGTCTAATTTGCTCTAGGCGTTGGGCATCGTGTACATAGTCTTCCTCCGTTTTAGCTACTGCAGCTCCATCAACCAATTTATACGGGTTTTTTGATGAATAGGCCCAACCAGGTAGGTTGGGATCTTCTAGCATTTCTTCAAATTGCAACCGTTGATTGGTATTCATCATGTCCCATTTGCGGTTGTTGGCTTGCGCAAAACCATATTGTGTTTGATAGGTCACACGCAATGGAGATTGCGGAATGCCCTTCTTGGATGTAATGACAATAACCCCATTGGCTCCTCGTGAACCATATTGTGCGGTTGCGGCAGCATCCTTTAAAACGGTGATGTCTTCAAAATCTTCAGCAGGTAAAGCAGTAAAGGTTTCAGGTGAAATAGGGAGGCCATTTAAGATGTATAGTGGATTGGTGTTTTCATCTTGTAAAGAACCAATACCGCGAATGGTTACCCGTCCTGGTGTTCCCGGTTGACCAGAGGGAGAAGCCACATACAAGCCCGGTACTTGGCCTTGTAGGGCCTGATCCATGGAACTCACCTGTAATTGATTCAATGCCTTCGCTTCAATTTTTCCAATAGCCCCCGTTGTGCGTGATTTGGATTGTTTGGTATAGCCCGTTATGACAATCCCATCTAATACATTTTCCTCAATGAGTAAGTCAATCGTATCGGGAATTTCACTCGTAGGAAAACTTAAGATTAGTTCCTTATACCCCAAATAGGATAATCTTAATTCTATTGTTTCCTCCTCTTCTATAGTCAAATCAAATGAGCCATCTTCTAAAGTAAAGCTATATTCTTTTTTGCTTATATTTTCAATTGTTACCCCAGGTAAGGGGAGGTGTGTTTCAGCATCTCGTACTACTATAGGCGCTTTTTTATCGTCAGCCTGAGCACTTAATAAACCAAAACAGCAAAGGAATGTAGCTAAGAGTCTTTTCGTTTTATGCATTGCAGTTTGTATTAATTGATTGATACAAACCTATTTCGCTCAGATTAAAAGTGCTTTAAATCGAGATAAAGAAGCGATTAAAAAGCGATTAAAAAAAATTAATCTCGGTGTTTAATGCGCTTGGGAAGTCGGATGGTTACTGTCGTTCCCTCATTTAGCACTGATTGAACCGTTAGTGTTCCCTTGTGTAATTCAACAATCTTATAGGCTAAAGACAACCCCAAGCCTGTTCCTTTTATCCCCAGAGCATTTGGCGATCGAAAGAACGGAAGAAATAGCTTGTCCAAATCCTCCTTTTGAATACCGATGCCCTGATCGACAATTGCAATAATAATAGATTGTTCATCAGTGGATAGGATTAGTTCAATCGGAGCATGATGAGAGAATTTATGCGCATTGAGAATAATGTTTGAAATGGCTAATTCGAGTAAATGTGAATTTCCAATGAAGTATAAGGCATATAATTCTTCCTGTGTTTCCAACTCCAGATGAAGATTTAACTCCTTCTGTTTAGCTATGAGATGATCAATAACAGTCCACCAAAAAGTTTCAAAAGACGTTTCTTCCAAAGAGTAACGAGCATTGTTTAGCTGAGAAAGGGTAAGAAGATTGTTGATAATGCGATCAATATGACTGGCATCTTTGACAATGCCTTCTAGTACTTCTCTATATTCTGTGGTAGAACGCGGACTACGCAAGGTAATTTCCGCATTGCCCATCATGGAAGCGATTGGCGTTTTTAATTCGTGTGAGGCATGAGAAACAAACGATTGTTGATGGTCAAAAGAATCGTGAAGGCGTAAAAATAGCGTATTGATTGTATGGCTCAAGATCTTAATTTCATCGTTAGACATATGCTCCACAGGAATCGGTTGTACCAAATTCTCTACGTCTTTATTCTGAATGTGATTGATGATACTCTTAATGGGATTCAATAAGGAGTTAGAAAAAATGCGAGAAAGAATAAAAGTAATGATCAAGGCGATGAAAAGACTAAACAGCATAATGGTACGCAATTGTTGCAGGGCTTTTTCTCCATTTTCATTGGTAGCCTTGGCGACAATAATGTAATCACCAGAATTGTCCTCATAAAAAACACCAACGATATAATCGCCTTTTTGTTTGAATTGTACTTTTTTATGAAGGTAAATTTGGTGTAAGAGGGCTTTGTCCCATCGTAGCTCTTGTTCCGCAATATAGGTAGGTTCAAAAGCAGAGGTGTAGATTCTGATTTGTTCTTTGGGCAGCGTACGCGGAAATTTGCGCAGTACTTCTTTGTATTCGGCTTCCGTAAAGTTGTCTTCGGCTAGATAATTGTGTCCCACTGTTACTGCGCGATCCTCTAGTTGACGAAAGAAATTCTTTTTCCACTGCGTAGCAACAACAAAGTAGATAGACGTTAAGACGCTCAATAACAAAATAGCGAACAAACCAATAAATTGAAGGGATAGACGGGTTCTTATCTTCATTGTTCATCTTTTAATATATAGCCCATACCGATGACGGTTTGAATCAAGGGTGTCTCGTGGTTTTTATTTATTTTTCGTCTCAAGTAATTGATGTATACATCGATGAGGTTCGTTCCTCTGTCAAAATCAATGCCCCAAACAGCCTCTGCAATTTGCGCTCGACTTAAAACTCGGTTTTTGTTTAGTAAAAAATATTCCAATAAGTGGTACTCTTTTTGGGTAAGGTTAATTTCGATTTCTTTGCGGTATACTTTTTTCTTGAAGCAATTCATAACCAAATCATCTACTTTATACAGTAAACTAGGCATAGTCATTTTACTTCTGCGCGTTAAGGCATTGATGCGTAACAGGAGTTCTTCGTAGTGAAAGGGCTTGGTTAAGTAATCATCCGCACCCATATTAAAGCCTTTGATTTTATCGTGTAAGGTCGATAAAGCGCTGAGCATTAAAACTGGTATATCGGATTTGTTTTTTTTTATTTCCTGACAAATTTCGAAACCATTGATGTTAGGGAGAATGACATCAAGTATGATGAGGTCAAATTCGTGTTCCATAGCAAGTTTTAATCCCATAAAACCTTCATACGCTAAGGTAACTTTATGCTGACTTTCTTCTAATCCTTTGCGGATAAAATTCGATACATTGGTTTCATCTTCAACTAGTAGAATATTCATAAGCAGATTTTTTTTACAAAAATAAAACTTATAAGTAATTGAAAATTAACATTAAAGAAATTTAATGGTAGGTTAGAAAACGATAAGAATGATAAAAAACCACTATTCCGTAGATTTTAATGCGAAAATCAAGTTGTATCTTTGAGTAAAAAAGGAGAGATGATACAGTATCGTTATACCATTTTATATGTAGCAGAAGTTGAAGCAACCTTGCAATTTTATGAAAAGGCCTTTGGTTTTCAACGTCGATTTTGTACACCAGAAGGGGATTATGCGGAATTACAATCTGGAGAGACTACCTTGGCTTTTGCCGCTGAAGCGCTAGCAGCATCGAATCTATCGAAAGGATATGTCCGTGTGAATAAAGAAAAAGCCTTTGGTATTGAACTTGGGTTTGTGGTAGAAGAGGTAGAACAAGCGGTGGAGCGAGTTTTGGAAGCAGGCGGGACTTTGTATGAGGCAACTAAAGTAAAGCCATGGGGGCAAACCGTTGCCTATGTGACTGATTGTGATGGTTTTTTAATTGAATTGTGTACGGCAATGCCTTCCGTATAAAGCACAAAAAAACTAGCCCTACGCAGAGCAAAAAGAAGAAATTGTGATGGTCGCTCATCACAATTTTTCTCATTTGTTTGGTATCGCTGTTATCTTTTACTCTTGTTGATCTTCATCGTTGTTTTTAGAGCCTCCTCCCATAAATAAGAAGATCGCCACAACAAGGCCTACACATACTAATCCAAAGATAATGATCATAAATGTGCCATTAGCAAAATTGTACAGTGGTAAATTCATTAAGTTCATAATACGTGTTTATTTATGTTATTCTGTACTAATTTATGAAAAATAATAATAATATAGAATGATAAATGTCATCATATTATGATGAATAATAAAAAACGCCTCTTTTTTTAAAAGAGGCGCTGTTATTTTATAGTTTATCTAAGGTATTTCCTAAAGGGAGATTCATTTTTTTGGTTAAGGAAGATAGTTCGCTTAAACTAAAACTTCCCGTAATCAGTACCAAAACTGTTTCTTTTGAGGGATCCACACTGTCGTTGAGCATGACTAGTTCCGAAATATTTTGATTCGTTCCCGCTTGATCAATATAGATGGTGATTTTTGCGTCGTTATCCTTTTTATTTACAAGCTCTTTTAAACCTTTGGCTTGTATATACTCTTGAACTGTGGAGGTCATTGCTTTTTTATCCTCCGTCGATTTGGTGTTGAAAACGCGTAAACTCGTTAGTTTTTTGATCAGATCAAAATAGCGTTTTTCTTCGGCATTGGTCGCTTCAACCTTGACATTTGCCATCATTTCAAACATCTTTTTGTTTACGACGACATTGTTGATGTTTTTGTTCTTCTCAAATTTTGAAAAACTGTCTTGCCCGAAAGCGAGATTTACTGATAAAAAAGCAAAGCAAATCAAGACATAAGATATCATTCGTTTCATACTTTTCTAATTAGTTGTATCGCTAGTGTTTAAGGCTTTAGAAACATCGGATAAAATGGACTTGCATTCCTGATAAGCCACTTCCGGATTGGTAAATGTACCAAGGTTGGTTTCTGTAGCTGTTGATTGTGTTGTTTTCAGGTATTGCGTTTGTACAATCAACACAAGTAAACTAACAACCAATATACCACCAATGAAGTAGGTGAAATTTTTTTTGTTCTTCATTATTCTTGCGAACTAAATTAATAATATCGTAAAAATATAAAATATAATGGAATTATTGTCATGTTTTGGGAAGATAGTGTGAAAGGTAAAGCATAAAAAAAGAGTCCATTCGGACTCTTTTTTTATCTTTTAAAATTAGCGTAGAAGTTGTTGGTTAAAATTCCCGCTTTAAAGCTATTTACTTTTTTATCTTTTTGATAAACGGTTACTGTACTTTCTTCGTTCATGTCTCCTGCATCTCCGATGTAAACAAAACCGTTAATAACGTTAAATCCGTAAAAGGTTGAAGCCTCGTTGAATTTATCTTCTGGAATACTTAGCACAGGTATTGTCTGTACATTTTTGTCATTGGGTTTCCAGTTGTAAACATTATTCATACTCGTATAGTACAGATCGTTGTTGTCTAAACGTAGATTGGTTGCTTTGATATTTCTCGTTGAAAAGAATTCAGTAACTTTTTGATCCGTATGCGCATCAATCTTATAGAAGAAAGATTTGTCTGTCGTAGAAGAAATCGCATAAACGAAATCACCTAGTGTGGATATTCCTTTCAATTCGTTGTCAATCGCTATTTTTGTAGTAATCGCAAAGTCAGCATTTAAAACAACAATCTCACTTTTGGTTTCAGAAATATTTTTTTGTACATACAATTTAGTGTTCCAAGCTAAGATTTGTCCTACTGGAGCATCCATTGCCATTTCATTGATGAATTTGTTGTTTGCATCGTAAGCTGAAACCGATTGTGCTTCTTCGTTGGTTACGTACATTTTATTATTGGCAAACGCAATATAAAGTGGTTTGCTCAATCCGTCTGTAATTGTTTCTAGGTGCTTAAACGTATAACGATCAAAAATTTCAATTGTATTTGATCCTTTTACTACTACATATGCTTTGTTCTCTTTAAAAGCAATACTATGCGCTAGGTCTCCTAGTACTTTTTCAGGCGTTTTAGCTAGATCTTCGAAGTATTTATCGTAAGTGAAAGCCGAAAATCCAATGGATGCATCATTTAATTGAAAACCTCCCTCATTTAATATAATTAATCCGTTGTCAAGATTTGGACCTTGTGGTACTTCTACAAAAGGATCATCCGATGTACTACAAGATGTTGAAAGGATTGATAATGATAGTGCTAGAAATAAAAGTTTTTTCATATTTAGTTGCATAGTATTAGTATTACACGAAAGTGAAAGTTTAATAAAATGTTAATTTTTATCTTTCTCAAAATTAGTTTTTATTCTGAAATAAACAAGAACTAAA